>JAEDIG010000153.1 GCA_016292545.1 Bacteroidaceae bacterium | reverse complement strand
CGACGATGTGTGGATTACAATCACTGGAAAGGGACTCACCAGCGTGAACGCCCTCAGCCTGGCCATTCCATACGATGCTGCCACATTTGAATATGTTGGCGTAGAAGCCCCCAACCTGAGCCAGATGTACAACATGGTATATGACCGTCTGCACACCAACGGACAGAAGGCCCTCTACCCCACATTCGTTAATCTGGGCGAGAAACCTTACCTCGAAGGTGACACGGAAATCATGAAACTGCACTTCCGCGCCAAGGCAAAGACCACCTTCAACCTGAAAATGAAGGATGGAATGCTGGTAGACAGGCATTGCAACGTCGTAGCGTTCTGATAGCAAGCACTTTCTGAGTGCAGATATTCAGTTTTGGAAAACTTTTTCTTTAATGAATCAAAAAACACAACTGAATATCAGCGCAATATAAAATAAAATGGAAAACTTTTCCCGTTTCGGCAAATAAAATATTGACCGAAACGGGAAATTTTATATCATTTTTCTTTGTAGCTAACACACTTTTTTGTACTTTTGTACCGCATTTCAAGAAACACAAAGAAAAACAAGTCCAATAAACGCAACAATGATACAAACCGTAGTCAAGAGAGATGGAAGAATCGTAGGATTCAACGAGCAGAAGATTTCTGCAGCCATCCGCAAAGCCATGCTCGCCACAGCCGGAGGTGAGGACGAATCGCTCATCGGACAAATATCCGACCGCATCTCCATGCGCGGAAAAAGCCAGATGACAGTGGAGGAGATACAAGACCTGGTGGAGAACGAGCTGATGAAAAGTTCCCGCAAGGAAGTGGCCAAGGCTTACATCAAATATCGCAATGCGCGAAGCGTTGCCCGAAAGGCCAAGACACGCGACATATTCCTGGAGATTATCAACATCAAGAACAATGATGTCACACGCGAAAACGCCAATATGAATGCCGACACACCTGCCGGCATGATGATGAAGTTCAGCAGCGAGACCACCAAGCCCTTCGTCGACGACTACCTGCTATCGGAAGACGCGCGCGAAGCCGTGAGGGGCAACTACCTCCACATCCACGACAAGGACTACTACCCCACCAAGAGCCTCACCTGCGTGCAGCATCCGCTCGACAAGATTCTCACCAATGGTTTCCAGGCAGGCCATGGCGAAAGCCGACCCGCCAAACGCATCGAAACAGCCAGCATCCTTGGATGCATCAGCATGGAAACTGCACAAAACGAGATGCACGGTGGGCAGGCCATCCCCGCGTTCGATTTCTACTTGGCTCCCTACGTGCGCACATCGTTTATCGAGGAAGTGAAAGTGCTGGAGCAGCTCATGGCCGAAGACTACAGTGAGCTCTATAATACAGCCATCGAAGATTTCCTGGAGAAACCGCTCAACGGGCTGGAGGGACGCGAACGCATCCTGCAACATGCCATCAACAAGACTGTAGGTCGTGTACATCAGGCCATGGAAGCCTTCATCCACAACATGAACACCATCCATAGCCGCGGAGGCAACCAGGTGGTCTTCAGCAGTATAAATTATGGAACCGACACCAGTGCCGAAGGCCGTTGCATCATCCGCGAACTGCTGCGTAGCACCTACGAAGGGGTTGGCAATGGCGAAACGGCCATCTTCCCCATCCAGATATGGAAGAAGAAGCGAGGAGTGAGCTATCTGCCCACCGACCGCAACTACGACCTCTACAAACTGGCCTGCCAGGTGACAGCACGCCGTTTCTTCCCCAATTTCATCAACCTGGATGCCACCTACAACCAAAACGAGAACTGGCGGGCCGATGATCCCAAACGCTACCAATGGGAATGCGCCACCATGGGATGCCGCACACGTGTCTTCGAGAACCGGTTTGGCCCCAAGACCAGCATCGGACGCGGCAACCTTTCGTTCAGCACCATCAACATCGTCCGTTTGGCCATCGAGTGCATGGACATCGAGAACAACGACGACCGTATTGCAGCATTCTTTGCCAAGCTCGACAACATGCTTCAAGTGACAGCCCAGCAGCTCCACGACCGTCTGGAGTTCCAGAAGACAGCCTACGCCAAGCAGTTCCCGCTGGTGATGCGTGTGCTATGGAACGGTTCAGAGAAGCTGGCCCCCAACGACACCATCGCATCCGTCATCAACCAAGGCACACTTGGCATTGGCTTCATCGGTCTGGCCGAATGTCTGGTGGCGCTGGTGGGCAAACACCATGGCGAAAGCGAGGAGGCACAGCAACTGGGCATCCGCATTGTCACCTATATGCGCGACAGGGCCAATGAATTCAGCGAGAAGTACCAGCACAACTACAGCATACTGGCCACCCCAGCCGAAGGGCTGAGCGGACGCTTCACAAAACGCGACCGCAAGGATTTCGGCCTGCTCCCGGGCATCACCGACCGCGACTATTACACCAACAGCAACCATGTACCCGTATATTACCACTGCACAGCACTCCATAAGGCTCAGGTGGAAGCCCCCTATCACGACCTGACCCGAGGCGGACACATCTTCTATGTAGAAATCGACGGAGATGCCACCCACAATCCCGATGCCATCATGCGCATCGTGGACATGATGGATGCCTATAACATGGGCTATGGCAGCGTAAACCACACCCGCAACCGCTGTATGGAATGCGGCTATGAAAATGCCGAAAAGAAGATGGATGCCTGTCCCAAATGTGGCAGCACCCACGTCGACCGTTTGCAACGCATCACAGGCTATCTGGTGGGAACCACCGACCGATGGAACAAGGGCAAGCTGGCCGAGCTCAACGACCGGATCATACATGGAAATTAACCTGTTAGACATTCTACACGACACCACAGTAGACGGACCGGGCTTTCGCACCGCCGTCTACTGTGCCGGTTGTGCCCACCACTGTCCAGGATGCCACAACCCGCAAAGCTGGCCTTTTGAGGCCGGAAAGCCCACTGCCGTGGAAGACATACTGGAGGAAATCCTGTCGGACCCCTTTGCCGATGTCACCTTCTCCGGAGGTGATCCCTTCTATCAGGCAGAAGCATTCACAGCCCTGGCCCATCTCATACACACCCGAAGCCAGAAAAACATCTGGTGCTACACGGGGTTCTGCTATGAGCAACTTGTATCCCACCCCACCCATAAAGCACTCCTCGAACAGATAGATGTGCTGGTGGACGGTCCGTTCATTGCATCCCTCAAGGACGAATCACTCATTTTCCGCGGAAGCAGCAACCAACGCATCATTAACGTGCGCGAAAGCTTGCTTCAAGCGACCATAATCCCCTACGACTTGCATATTTTTTCACCTTTTATGAAAATATCACCCCAAAAAGTATAAAGAATCTCTTTTTTTTGCTAACTTTGCCCGCGGAAACAGCAAAATCTTGTAATTACCATAATAATGAGTACGCAAACAGAAAAGATTCAGGAGTTGATAGACCTCCGTGCCAAAGCCCGTCTTGGCGGCGGCGAGAAAGCTATCGCTAAACAGCACGAGAAAGGCAAGTACACAGCACGCGAACGCATCGCCATGCTCTTGGACGAAGGCAGCTTCGAAGAGATGGACATGTTCGTGGAACATCGTTGCACCAATTTCGGAATGGAAAAGAAACATTACCTGGGCGACGGTGTGGTAACAGGAAGCGGCACCATTGGTGGCCGTTTGGTGTATGTATTCGCCCAGGATTTCACCGTATCAGCAGGTTCGCTCAGCGAAATGCTTGCCAGCAAGATCTGCAAGGTCATGGACATTGCCATGAAGGTGGGAGCCCCCGTCATTGGCCTCAACGACAGCGGTGGTGCCCGCTTGCAGGAAGGCATCAATGCCCTGGCCGGCTACAGCGAGATTTTCCAGCGCAACATCATGGCCAGCGGTGTGATTCCCCAGATTAGTGCCATCATGGGGCCCTGTGCCGGTGGCGCAGTCTACAGTCCCGCACTCACCGACTTCACCCTGATGATGGAGAACACCTCATACATGTTCCTCACGGGTCCGGCCGTTGTGAAGACCGTGCTGGGCGAAGATGTCACCCAGGAGCAGCTGGGAGGTGCCAGCGTACACGCCACAAAGAGTGGTGTAACACACTTCACAGCCAGCTCTGAGGAAGAGGCTATGGCCATGATCAAGCAGTTGCTGAGCTACATTCCCCAGAACAACCTTGAAAAAACCCCCCGTGTGGAGTGCTTCGACCCCATCGACCGCAAGGCTGATTTCCTCAATGAAATCATTCCCGAGAACCCCAACATGCCATACGACATGTATGAGGTGATTGCCGGCATCGTGGACAACA
Organism: Bacteroidaceae bacterium; assembly: GCA_016292545.1. Lineage (GTDB taxonomy): Bacteria > Bacteroidota > Bacteroidia > Bacteroidales > Bacteroidaceae > Physcousia. Next base: position 869 of record JAEDIG010000153.1, on the reverse strand, counting down.
GCGAATTCTTTGAGGTACAGCCCAATTTTGCCAAGAACATCATCGTGGGCTTTGCCCGCTTCAATGGCGAGGCTGTAGGTATCGTGGCCAACCAGCCCAAACAGATGGCCGGTGTGCTCGACTGCAACGCCAGCCGCAAGGGCGCACGCTTCGTGCGTTTCTGTGATGCCTTCAACATCCCCATCGTCACACTGGTCGACGTACCCGGATTCCTCCCCGGCACAGGTCAGGAGTACAATGCAGTCATCCTGCATGGCGCCAAGTTGCTCTATGCCTACGGAGAATGCACGGTACCCAAGGTAACCGTTACCCTGCGCAAGAGCTACGGCGGTTCCCACATTGTGATGAGCTGCAAGCAGTTGCGCGGTGACATGAACTACGCATGGCCCAGTGCAGAGATTGCCGTGATGGGTGCAGCAGGTGCCGCTTCGGTACTCTATGCCAAGGAAGCCAAGGCGCTCAAGACAGAAGGCAAGACAGAAGAGGCCAAAGCATTTATCAAGGAGAAGGAAGACGAGTACACCAAACTCTTTGCCAACCCTTACAATGCAGCCAAGTATGGCTACATCGATGATGTGATTGAGCCCCGCAACACACGTTTCCGCGTATGTCGCGCTCTGGCACAGCTGGCCAGCAAGAAGCTCCACAACCCTGCCAAGAAGCATGGTAATATTCCTCTGTAATCCAAATCATAGAAGCGTATGTTTGTATTAGCAACAGATTGGTCTACCGTATGGTTGATGGCCGGCATCGGTGTGGGCGTGGTATTCATCATTCTCATACTGCTGGTGCTGGTGCTCCAGATTTTCACGGTAGTGGCCAAGAAAACCACCAAGGCTGTGAAGCAGTCGGCATCGGCTGTGAAGTCT
>JAEDIG010000152.1 GCA_016292545.1 Bacteroidaceae bacterium | reverse complement strand
GGCTCCACGGGCACGGTTGTTGCGCACAGTGTTGCGTGCAAAGAGCACCTCGGGTGTCCACGTGAGATTTTCCAGACCGAATCCGTCAGCCTCGGTCACGCTCTTGTCGATGGGCTTGTCGAAGGTAATCTGGAACTCTCGCGCGCCCAGAATAGTATCACGGTCGGCCGGACGGATAGAGGCAATGCGCACCACGTCGCCCAGCGTTTCCATTGTGCGGGAGCGGATCACCTGCACTTCGTCACCCACGCGACCCCACTCGAAGCCCCACGACTGACCGTGCATGTAGCGGCCCACCACCGTGCGATCATCCACACGGCGCACCACCTTCAGATAGGTGCCATGCACATTGATGGCATCGTCCATCATGCCTTCATACAGGCCGTCCACCGACTCGATGCGTCCTTTGCACCCCGAGAAATGGGTGGCATCGGCCTGAGTAGTGAAATAGCGCGGGTCATCCACCCCCTTCAGACACACTCCGAAATGGGACAGCGTGATATTCTCGCACAGTTGCGCCAACAGTCCCATGCCCTCAGCATAATGTACCTTCACGTGACTGACGGTAGTGTTCACGTTGTGGCTCAGGAAAATGCCTGGCGTGGGCCGTGTACCCACACGCATCACGGCCACCGTGCCTGGCTTCAGGCGGCTATCCTTCCATTGGGGGGCGCGTATGAGCCCTGGCTGCGTTTCCTCCGCCCCATCAAGCGGGATGGAGATGTCGCCCGTGTTGTAGACTACATGCCGCGTGTCGCCGTCGAAAGCAAAACCGAAACCGTAACCCACGACCCAACCTTCGTCATAGGCTTCAAAACGGCCGTCCTTGCAGCGGTATTTCACCCACGGGGCGGGCTCAAAGAGGATACCCTTTTCGGGGTCGTTTTCCACAATCTTCACCTGCGAGATGTGAGGGTGCTCAAAGTCAATGCTCAGGCCAGACACCGTACAATTGGCCGTCCGCAGCACAGACAGAGGCAGCATACAGCCGTGGAACACCAGCTGCGCCCCTTGCCCGTCGAGGAGAACATGGTCCATGTCCTCCAGGGCCACGCCCACAATCTTTGGGTTGTCCTGATCGTGGTTGGAGATGTAGTACTCACGCACCGACGCGCCTTTTTCAAAGAAGTCGTAGCGGCCTTTCTCCAAACGGATAATCACCGAGTCACCCTCAGCTACGGATGCCTTCACCTTATCGATAAGCTTGGCCATGAGGGGTGACGTATTCTTGTGAGTGTTGGGTTTGATGCCATAGGAGCGGGCCTCGAACACCTTAAGGGGACGATTCTGCGCAATCGCCGGGCACACCGTAGCCATCGCCAAGGCTGCCATTAGGATAAATTGCTTTTTCATGCTAGTTTTTGTGTGTTTATTTTTCATATCTTCTCTTATATATATATTATATGGTATGCAACATCACGACAATCTCATGCCCAGCCAATGTGCAAACCGCAGGTTGATGGCCATGAAGACCACACCGGCCACCAGACAGGACAGCATCTCCACACCGCCCATCACGAGCCATATACTCCACACCCCGTATGCAGCAAACGGCAAGAGCATGAGGGAGGTGGCCAGTCCCGGTACATAGCCCCTCACTGCAATGCCCTGCCCTATATGGACAAGCAAGTGGAAGGAGAAAGCCATGAATGCAGCCGACCACACCCAAAGTGCAAATCTGCCTTGAACCAGCACATAGGCGGTTATCAGAAGCAATGCCACCAGTTCTTCGAGGGCAGCTATGGAAAAGGCCTTCGTGTCCAGTCGTGCCAGATGTTCAATGATAGCCCGGAAGCGAGGAAACTTTTCTGCCAAGGCCTCCCCATGGGCCTGCATCCAACGGTGCTGCACGACCACTTCCTCCACCTCATGGATGACGAAAGCAAACGGGAAAGGCAATACTAGAATAAGGTATATCATAACAGTTTTGTTTATATCCGTATGCTCGACACACGCATTGCCTGAGCATTGTCAAGAGGCTTGGGTGTTCTAGTGCCGCAAATGTACGACTTTTATTTGAGTTGTGCAAGGGTTTGGGGAAAACAGTGACGCTATGACAGGCGTTTTTAACCCTCTGCCACCCTTTTTTAGAGAAGATATACTTACTTGGCCCGAGAAGTATATCTTCTCCGGAATATCAGTAGTATTGGCGTCCTGTACGGCCAACGGCAGTCAATGCGCCAATGCAGGCCCGAAAAGGATTTCCGTGATTGCAGTGTCAGAGAACTTGGAGCCCTGATATACTTCCAGGATTTCGAAAGAGAGGGTCCAGGGAGCTTTGCCGGATGGCGTCCCCAGGGTGTCGGGCAGGAGAAACACCTGCAGGTCGCGGATGTCGGCGAGCTGGAGCGTGTACACCCATTGGCCGTTATGGAGGACCTTGAGTTTCCTGATGCGCGAATTGGCACGCCACACCTTTTCATTCTTTGCATATCCGTTCACAATCTTTATCTCTGACACAGGCCATGAATGGGGCGAAAACGTAAACGTGAGCCTCTCCCCTATGCCATCGCCCTCTGCTCCCTCCACCCAGGCGGTGGACAGTCTGGAATCAGCTGCCTGGGTGGGCAGATATGTGGATCCGAGCATGGAATCGCGCACGGAAGTGGCCTCCACGGCCTCCACCTCTCCGCCACAATACCAGCTGCATCCCCACCCATACACCTCCTTATAGAGCGCACAAAGCCGGAACAGGCTGTCGCGGAGCAAGGAGTCGGCCTGCGGATGGCTGTCATAGCGGGCAAGCATATCCTTCCATCGGACATGACTGATTCCCGAAGGCCATGGAACGACCGTGTGGGGCGTGAGGGCAGCAACATGTCGCGAAGGTGTCATTTTCTCCAGGAAGTGCAGGTTTCCACCAATGGCCATACAGGCCACAAGCAGGATGGATGCCGCCCACACCCAGCGATGGGAACGACGGGAAGGAAGCGACTGCATCACACGCCTACGGGTACAAGGGGAAAGAGGGCGTTCGTCGGCCTTCCGTCCCCGACGGATAAATTGACGAATCAATTCGTCATGGATTTCATCGTTTTCGCGTTTCATAAGGATTGGGATCGGATTAAATGATACAATTTCTTTCGGATTCGCAGGAGTCTTGTGGCCAGGCTGGCAGACGTCACCTCCAGCATCGGAGCTATCTCGGACAGCTTCATGCCCTCGTAATAATAAAGATGGATGAGTGCACGGTCGGCCGGAGGAAGACACAGAATCAGCTCATTGATCCATGCATGGCCATCCTCGTCCTGAGGCACGGCGATGGAGGCATCGCCCAAATCGTCAATCGAGAGCCATTCCTGCCTGGACCGTCGCAAGTGCTGGAGCACCTGCCGGTAGGCGATACGCTGTATCCACGTAATCAGTCGTGAGCGGCTGGCGTCATAGGTGTCGAGATGCCGATAGGCCTGAATGAAAGTGTCGCCCACGATTTCCTCCACATCAAGCGCATTGCGCACCATGCCGGCCACAAACGCACGGACTCTGGGGCCGTAGGTGTCCATCACGTATGTGTATCGGGAGCTGTCGCCCTGGAGTATGGATTGTATGATGTCCTGTTCCTGCATTGTCATAATGTGTATAGGTCTTCATTTACATATATGCGAAGTCCTGCGGAAATATGACACATACTCCCGAAAAAAAGTTTCACCCGATTCTTGCTTCAATGATTGAGCTGCACGTCCTTTGCCTGCAGGGAATCCACAAAAACACTCTTGACAGCCTCCAGATACCCGTAGCCGTTCACATTGTCGGGCTGCAGATAGCTTGTCTCGGTCCACTCGTTCCAGCTGTTGATGGTGATGAGCGGCACCTGACGGGGATGACGGTCGGCATAGTCGCGGGCATGGACAAGCGCCTTTCGGAAGTTCTCGGGCGTATTGTTGCGGGTGACGGCACTCTTGTTTGTGCGTGGGCTGTTGTCCCAGCCGATGCTCACATGGGGATAATAAGGAATGGAGAAGGCGGTGTCCAGACGTGCCCACTCCTGTACGGCCCTTCCGGTTATCTTCTCGTAGTCCTCGTCCATCCACAGATAATGGGCAAACTGGTAATGTGTGCTGCTGTTGAATCCCAGTTGTGTAATGAACTCATCGGCAGGAATTTCGGTCTTATTGCCATCCAGCCCGCTGTAGTTCAGGTTGGGGGCCCACATGGTGAGCATAAGTTCCAGGTCGGGAAATCCGGCCCTCTTTACCTCCCGACGGAACCATCTGAGAGCCTCCCGTGTCTTTTCCACACCTCCCATACCTTCTATCAGATTGTGCACATCATAAATCATATATACAGGTTTACCCTCTATCTTGTAGTATTCGGGCAGGCTGAAATACATATCTATATTGCGCTTGCATATCCGCTCAAACTCCTCGCGGTCCACCTTCCCTTGCCAGATGACGTTGTCCTCCTCAAATCTGGCCAGGCGTGTATCCCACAGGTTGAGCACATCATGATTGGCCCACATGAGGTAGAATTTCATACGGTTCCGGTTTCTGGCCTTCAGGAACCCGTTGCGAAGGGTGGTCTCCATGAAAGGCCGGCCGTCATACCAGTACCAGTCAAAGATGAATACATTAATGCCGTGGTCAGCCGCCTGGTCAATCTCCATCTCCATGACCGCAGGGTCGGCTTCGTTGATATAACCCCACAGGGGGACTCTGTTCCAGGGATGCCCAGGATTACGTTGTTGCATGGTCATGACGGTTTCCCATTCTCCTATACCCATTGGCCAGAAGGGGCGCAATCGTGGGTCGTCGGCACAATAAGCTGGATAGAGGAAGGCGGCCACATCATAGCGGGCAGCTACCGATACCTCCTTCCCTCCAAGCATCAGAAAAACAAGCAGGAGGGCTTTAAGCAGACTATTATTCGTATTTGGAACCATGTCCCGATAGTGTAAGTTGGCCTGTGATGAATTGCTTTGCATATTTTTTTTTATTGTTTTTATGATATCAAATCCGTTCTTGGTAATAACGGTATGAATATTATCGCTACAAAGATAAGGACTAATTTTTATATATGCAAAAAAACGGCAAGTGTCCGGAATTGGGCATACAAGCGATTTCAGATTGATTTACAGTTCATTCTCAAGATACCTTATTCGGGAGAAAAAGTTTGTTTTACGATCTTTTAACACAGATAATAACCGTTGTAACTATTCAGCGATTAGGCTATAGCCCAAATAATGTCATTAGACAG
>JAEDIG010000151.1 GCA_016292545.1 Bacteroidaceae bacterium | reverse complement strand
TGTACTTTCCCATAGGCTATCTGCTACATTTCGGGGCAAAAATACGAAGATTTCCTCTAACGCACAACAAAAAGCGGCGTTTTCTTCATGAAAATTATCCAGGAAGGCTGTATCTTCACATCTGCACCTGCAGTCTGGTTTCAGATTTTCAGTTGGATTTTGAGCGGAGCCAGCATGTTCCTTCATAATATATATACATGTGTACCAAGCTTGTAACCATTCGGCGATTAATTTCAGTGGGGGCGCAGAACACCCGACCTTTGCTTTCGCAGAAGGATACGTGTCTTTCGTTTCCCCATTTTTTAAGTAAATTTTCTCTAAAGGCGGATGATTTCTGTTAAATGCCCTTAAATTACGGCGCATTTTATTGAGCGTGGAGCCGTAAATTCAAAAACTGTCATACCTTTGTAGCCGAAAGTTAGCATTAACGAAAAGAAGCCGAAACGACGAGGTGAGAAGAAAGAAACCACTTTATACACTATATTTATTATTAACTTAACTAGAATCTCTCATGAGAAAAATTACCTTTTTGATGGGGATCGTGCTGACAGTATTGGTTAGCCTTTCCACGAGAGCTCAAGGAATTCAGGACATCGCTACTCCGCTGATTATCGATGCTGAACAGTTGAGTAGTCCGTTTAGCGAGGATCCTGCCAATGAAGTACCCACTTGTGTGATTCCTTCATTGATTGACCAGGATGAAGAAACCTACTGGCACAGTAGCTGGAGTAATACGGGTAGCAATCCACACTATCTGGATGTGTCTTTCCCTCAGGAAGTTTCGGGTGACCTTATCCTTTATGTGGTTCGCCGCAGGGGTGCAGCCAACGACCATCCCACCTCATTCCTGGTGGAAGGCAGCACGGATGCTGCCAACTGGGTGAAACTGGACACGGTGAACCTCTCCTTCGACGGTGCTGGCACGCCCGCCCTGTCTGACCCCTTCACCATCAGCGAGCCTGTGACTAACCTTCGTTTCACTGCCATCGACTGTGCGCCCACATACCGTATCTTCTGGCACAGCGCAGAGTTCCAGCTCTATCAGCCCGAGGAGGAAGCCTATGCTGCCTACCTGCTCAACCAGTTGCTGCTGAAGTATGACGGCTGTCTGTCCGAGACCGAGGATGAGCCCTATTTCGACTTCGGTGACCAGGTGGGCCAGTATACCGACCGTGCATCCTATGCCCTGTTCAAGGAGAAGGTGCAGTGGGTGCAGGGTGTACTGGAGGGCTCTATAGAGGCCGAGATAGACATCCAGACCGCCAAGGAACTGGCTGCTGAGATTGAAGCCCTTTATCAGGCTGTGCTCGACAGCAAGATAGCCATGACACCTTATGCCGACGGCTACTATTTCCTCACCACGGCTATGACCTACACCAACACTGTGCGCACCCCGATTCTGGATGAAGAGGGCAATCCCGTGGTGGACGAGAACGGCGATGCCATGTATGACGAGGTGGTGACCACACCTGTCAAGGCTGCATACATGAGTGAGAACACGATGAGGTGGAAGAGTCTGGAGGAGAACAAGGATGCCACTTTCCTGTTCCATCTCACTTACGACCCCGAAACGGGCTACTATGACATGGTGAACTGTGGCAACGACGGCCGTGTGGCAGACGTGGCACAGAGCACGACCGTGAAGCTGGATCCCACATTGGAGGCCGAGGGTAACGAGATGACAATCACCTATGTCACTACCGATGCCGAGAAGGGTTTTGTGGTAGTGCTCCGCCGTGCTTCGCAGAGCGGTGACTATCAGTATCTCCATCAGAATGGTCATGGAGGCGGTGCAGGAAGCGGTGCCGATGTAGTAGGCTGGGAAGCTGGTGCCGGTGCCAGCCAGTGGTGTCTTGTCAAGGTAGACGACGCTGAGGCCCAGGCCTTGATTGAAGAATATGCCCCCATTCGCGACCGCGATGCCATGCTGAAAGAGGTGGCCTCCATGGTACAGGAAGGCACCGATGCTCTGGCCGTGGCCGAGGACATCATCACCGAAGTGAACACCAGCGAGCCGCTGATTACCAGCGAGACCCAGTTCTCTAGCCCCTACACCACTGCCGACGAGCAGAAGAATGCGGATGGCGAGGGCTATACGCCCGACAACTGCTATGGCCTGCTCATCGACGGCAATGCCTCCACCTATTGGCACAGCCGCTGGGAGGATGGTGATGTGGCCGGAGGCCTTCACTATCTGCAGGTAGAACTCTCCGATCCCGAGTCTGTAGACGGTGCTGCCTTCACCTTCACCCGTCGCCCTGTAGTCAATGACCATATCACACAGTGGGGTATCTATGGCACCAACGATGCCGAGGCCGAGAAGGATGCCTGCGAGTTCCTGGCTGAGATTCATACTCCCTATACCAACAACACCGAGACCCTGACCTCTGCCGGCTTCCCCACCAAGGGCTACAAGTATATCCGCTTCTACCTGAATGCCACTACTACAGGCCGTGGCTATGGCCACATGTCTGAGTTCCAGCTCTATCCAGCAACCATCAGCGAGAACCCCACCAGCCAGTTGAAGATGATGGGCGAAATCGCCACCAACCTGCAGACTGCCATCGATGCCGTTCCTGAGGACGAGGATGAGATTACGCTCGACCACTATACTGCGCTGAAGGCTGCCTACGATGCCTTCATGGCCATCTATGTAGATCCCACCGACCTGCGTAGCGCCATTGCCAGCGCTACCGACAAGGCTGCCCTCGTAGTCATTGGCACCACTCCCGGTACATGGGCTGAAGGTGCAGCCGATGGCCTGAATGCCAAGATTGCCGAGGCGCAGGCTTATGACAAGGCCGGTGTGTATACTCCTGCCAACTCTGAGAACATGATTGCCGAACTCCAGGCCAATGTAGAAAGCATGATTGCCAGCGCCAACAAGGTTGAGGCCGGCAAGTGGTACCGTCTGCGCTTCTCCACCGAAGAGGCATACGATGAGCACGACTGGAATAAGGGTGCCGCTGCAGACGAGAGCACGCTGGGTAACCTGTTTGGCCAGTATGTAAACGTGGGCCTGCTGAATCAGGAGAACGAGGAAGAACCCGTATTCGAGCTGATTGCCGCTTCCGACATGCGTGAGGGCAACAACCTCTTCTTCGCAGATGAACTGGATGAGGACGCGTCTCTGTTCCGCTTCATTGAGGTGGGCGACTCTGCATACGTAATCCAGAACCGCGGTTGTGGCCTGTACATCAACTGCGCCGGTGCAAACAATGCCAATGTACGTCTGTCGCTCAACCCCACCACCTTCAAGATTACCGCCCTTGGCTATGGCAATGTACTTATCCATGGCACATCGCTCGATGGCGAGGACCGCACCAACCTCCACGCTCAGAAGGCCGGCCACCGTCTGGTGACCTGGGAGAACAACGCTCTGGGCAGCAACTCTTCTCTCGTAATCGAGCCTGCCGATGATGTAACCGGCGACGTAGCCAACGGCTTCAGCCGCGACATTATCCCTGGCAAGATTTATGCACAGTGCTATCCCGTGGGTCTGAGCGCCGAGGAAGGCAGCATGTACACCGTGGCCGGCACATACACCCAGGATGAGAAGAACTACATCGCCCTCAACACCATCGACGGTGTCAAGGCTGGCGAGCCCTTCGTCTATATCTATGGTGCGCCCGAGGACTTCATCGCTCCCGAGGAAGGTGAGGAGGCAGAAACTGTAGTTGTTCCCTTCACAGCCGGTGCTGAGATTGTATCTGAGGCTGGCCGTGCCAACGACCTGGTGGGTACGTTTGCCTACAAGTGGGTGGACAACGGCACCACCGTCTTCGTGGACAACCGCGCTGAGGGCGCCTTCGGCGAAGAGAACACCGACTGCACTCGCGACGTATACGAGAACTCTGCTTATCTCGACTTCGGCACCACCGAGGCTGACCCCAATGGCAGCTACGACCTGGTTATCGAGGTACAGGGAGAAATCAACAAGACAGCCATTGAGAATGTCATCAACAAGGTGGCCAAGGCTGGCCGCATCTACAGCATCGACGGCAAGCTTGTTCGCGAGAACGGCACGCTCAACGACGTGAAGAACCTTGGCACTGGCATCTACATCATCAATGGTGTGAAGGTTAGCGTGAAGTAAGATTCCCAAAATTCCAAGACCCCCAGGACCCCCTCAATCCCCCTGTTTAGGGGGAAGAGAAACGTCCTGAGGGGGACAAAAAGAAATCAGCCCAGGGCCAACGGCCCTGGGCTTTATTGTACATCCTGCGTTGTCGCCCCTATGTCCAATCTTGTGCTGTCCTGGCTGGGGCGCATCGCTGGGCGGCTGTCTGAAATCCTCCCTAAATGTTAAATAATGTCTTTTGTGTGCTTTGATTGATTTATTTTTGTAAAACGAGTTGCGGGAATGAAAGATTAATCATATCTTTGCGCGGAAATACACAATACTAACTACACACAAACAACAAACATGAAACAACTGTTCACTATGCTTTTGGTGGCCCTTACCACCCTGTTTGGAATTGCACCCCTGCATGCGCAGGAAACCGAACTGGAAGGGAAGATTGTGACCCTGGGGTCCAACGCCACCACATTGGAAGAAGGGAAATGGTATGTCCTCAGAAATTTCCTGTCTTCGAGTTATGCTGTTGAGACTACCGGCAACAAGCTGGTGGCACAGACAGCCAACCCCAACAACACGGATGCCACGGCCAGTGCCGGCTATCTGATGAAGCTGGAAAAACAGGAGGACGGACGCTATCTGATAAAGACTGCGCTCGGAAACTACATCTGCAGGATGGGCAAGGACAAGAACAACGGAACCTCTGCCACGGCCGAGGCCGACGCTCCCTTCACCATCGAACCCATTGAGGGCTATCCCGGCCACTACACCCTGCAGAGCACACTCGCTTCCGGCCTGAAATACTACATGCAGGTGAACGGCAGCACACTGGGCGGCGTGAGCACCAAGGGCGGTGCCAACAGCACCCGCGACTGGGTTATCCGCGAAGCCAGTCTGACAGCCACCAGCGAGCTTACGGGCAAGGACTATGTGAACTACATCCTGAGCAAGGACGGACTGGTGCGCCTGACCAACCGCAGAAGCAGCAACTACAACCTGGCCGACAACGGCGAGAAGACTTTGGGACAGGTGGCCGACAAGACCAGCCGCCAGCAGGTGTGGATCCTGCAGAAAGACGGTGCCGGCTACACCCTGCGCAACGGACAGACCGGCCGCTTCCTGAACGACGATGACA
>JAEDIG010000150.1 GCA_016292545.1 Bacteroidaceae bacterium | reverse complement strand
GCAAAAAAAATCGCATTTCCGGGAAAAATGCGGAAGACCTCGCGTGCGCGTAATACATTGTGGTATAGAAGATCCCTATAAAAACGACCTAGAAGTTTTGGGGAGGCGAGTATTACAATCATATTCGACAGAGGACATAGCCAACAAACAAAGAACGCACTTATCAGATTCCCCCAAAAGCATGGGAACTTACTTAAAATCCATTTTAGCAAAAGCATCCTAGCCAAGCCACATACACCAAGGGCTATATTCCCCACCTTTAGGCATACTCCTCCAGCCAATTCCTGCAGATATGGCTCCAAAAGGGCCAAGAAAGATAGATTATTAGAAATTTTCCGCTTTTTTCTTGGTCAATTAATAAAGAATGGCTATTTTTGCTCAATGAATATGTAAAAACGGACAAAAATCGAACAAAATGAAAGACTTTTTGAAGTATGTAATCGCTACCATCGTGGGTATGCTTCTATGCAGCATTATTGCTACTGTCATCACGATTTTATCTATCGCCGGGATGGCTGCCAGCGAAGGTACGTCGGCTCCCATCGTAGAAAACACCATCCTGCATATCAAACTGCAAGGCACCATTGAGGAGCGGTCGAAAGACACTCCCCTGAAGGCATTCACCAACAACGAGTTTGAAGTGATAGGACTGGACAAGACCTTAGAAGCTCTTGAGAAAGCAAAGGAGAACGACAAGATTCTGGGTGTCTATCTGGAAGGCGGTATATTGGCTGCCACTCCTGCCATGGCAGAGGAACTGCGTCACGCACTTCTCAGCTTCAAGGAAAGCGGGAAATTCATTCTTGCATACGGTGACAGCTACAGCAAAAGTGCGTACTACATCGCATCTGTTGCTGACCGCATCATGTTGAACCCCATTGGCAATCTCGACTGGTCGGGCATGGCCGCCCAGCCAATCTTCTACAAAGAACTTCTAGCCAAGATTGGCATTAAAATGCAGGTATATAAAGTGGGCACCTACAAAAGTGCCGTGGAGCCATTCATCTGTACAGAAATGAGCGACGCGAACCGCGAACAAGTGGCAAGCTACCTAGGAGGCATCTGGCAAAACATGCTGAAAGACGTAGCAGCATCGCGCAACCTGAAGGTTGAAAGCCTGAACGCCCTGGCTGACAGCATGACCTTATTCGCAGCCACACAAACGGCCGTTGACGGTGGCCTAGTGGACACACTCTGCTACATTAACGATGTAAAGACAATTCTGAAAGAAAAAGCCGGCATAAAGGACGATGACAACATCCGCTTTGCCGAGGTGGAAGACGTAGCCAACGCCGAGACACTGAAGAAAAAAGCATCCGATGAAGTAGCTGTATACTATGCCTATGGCGACATTGTGGACGACCGTGCATCGGGAATGAACCAGGATGCTCAGATTTGTGCAAAAGATGTCACCAAAGACCTGCAGGCTTTGCGTGAAGACAAGGACGTAAAGGCCGTGGTCATCCGCGTCAATTCCGGTGGTGGAAGTGCATATGCTTCTGAACAGATCTGGCACGAAATCACCCTACTGAAGGAGAAAAAGCCCGTAGTAATTTCCATGGGTGGCATGGCCGCCTCTGGAGGATACTATATCTCATGCGAAGGCAACATCATCTATGCGGAGCCCACCACTCTGACGGGAAGCATCGGCATCTTCGGCATGATTCCTGATGCCAGCGAGCTGATGACACAGAAACTGGGTCTGAGTTTTGATGTGGTGAAAACAAATAGCCTGAGTGACATAGGAAGCATTTCTCGGCCCTTCAATGAGGAGGAAAGCAGAATGGTTCAAAACGCCATCACCAATGGCTATGAATTGTTCACACGCCGAGTGGCAGACGGAAGAAAGATGAAGCAGGACGATGTGAAGACCATTGCAGAAGGACGCGTATGGACTGGCGAGCAGGCGCTGAAGATTGGTTTGGTAGACAAACTGGGTGACCTCGACGAAGCCATTGCAGCTGCAGCCGAACTAGCTGATTGTAAAGATTATGCCATTGGCACCTATCCCGCTGAAAAGCCATGGTATCAAAGCCTTCTCGATGACGGAAAGGACACTTATCTTAACAACCAAATGAAGAGCGTGCTGGGAGACTACTATTCCGCCTTTGGCTGGCTGCAACACATCAACAGCCAGAACCCCATCCAGGCACGTATGCCCTACGAACTGATTCTTAAATAATAGAATATACCCGGATATGGAGAGTGACCTGATTCATATCAACAAATGGCTCACACCTCTGAGCTGGCTCTACGGAGCCTGCACAGAGGTGCGCAATGTGTTGTTTGACCTAGGTATTCTCCGCTCCAGGAAATTCCCCATTCCTATTATTAATGTAGGGAACATTACTGTGGGTGGCACAGGGAAGACGCCCCATGTAGAATACCTCGGGAGATTGCTGAGCCAACGATATAGAGTTGCAGTCCTGAGCCGAGGCTACAAGCGGAAAAGCCATGGCTACCTGCTGGCATCGGAATCATCCACGCCCGCAGAGATTGGAGACGAGCCATGGCAGATAAAGCACAAGTTCCCCCACATTCATGTAGCAGTTGATTCCAACCGTTGCAGAGGTATCCGCCAACTAATGGAAGACGATTCCACCAAGGGTGTAGAGGTGGTCCTCCTCGATGATGCCTTCCAGCACCGCCACGTATGCCCCGGTCTGAACATCCTGCTCACCGATTACCATCGCATCCTCACCGATGATTGCCTGCTGCCCGCAGGAAGATTGCGCGAGAGTGCCGACGGTCGCTACAGGGCCGACGTGATAGTGGTGACAAAGTGCCCTAACAACCTCAGCCCAATGGAATACAGGGTGATACAAGAGAAACTGAAGCCCAAACCCTATCAACAGATGTTCTTCAGCAGCCTCACCTACAACAAACAAATCCAGGGCGTGTTTGCCCCCAAGCGCCTGCCACTATCCAGCCTCAAAGAGTACCACGTGCTGCTAGTGACGGGCATTGGAAGTCCGGAGCAGATGAGACGCGACATTCATCCGTATGCATGCAGTATGAAAGTACGCTCCTACCCCGATCACCATAATTTCAGCCCAGACGATATTGCCGCCATCCAGACGGATATCCAGAGCCTGCCCCATCCCCACATCATCCTCACCACAGAAAAAGACGCTGTAAGGCTGAGAAGCATGGACGAAGCAGCCAGCCCGCTGAAGGAAAAGCTTTACTTCCTACCCATAGAAGTAAGCTTCATGAGAAACGCAACTAACACTTTTAATGATAAAATAGACCAATATGTACGAGAAAATTCAAAACACCGCAGCATGGCTTAAAGCCCGTATGAAATCCACACCGGAGACAGCCATCATATTAGGCACAGGTCTGGGCCATTTGGCCAGCGAAATCCAGACCGAACTGACCATTCCCTATAGCGAGATCCCCGATTTTCCCATATCCACCGTGGAGGGGCATCATGGCCAGCTCATCTTTGGAAAACTGGGAGGAAAGGACATCATGGCTATGGACGGACGTTTCCACTACTACGAGGGCTATGGCATGGGCGAAGTGACATTCTCCATCCGCGTCATGAGCCTACTGGGCATCAAGACCCTCTTTGTGAGCAATGCATCCGGCGGCACAAACCCCAGTTTCCGCGTAGGTGACATGATGATTATCACTGATCACATCAATTTCCTGCCCGAAAATCCCCTTCATGGCCCCAACATCCCCATGGGACCCCGTTTTCCCGACATGAGCGAGGCATACGACAGCGAACTCATCGACCTGGCCAACACCATCGCAGCAGAACTGAAGATAAAGGTTAGGCATGGTGTATACCTAGCCACCCAAGGCCCCACCTACGAGACACCTGCAGAATACCGCATGTTTGCACACTGGGGAGCCGATGCCGTGGGAATGAGCACAGTGCCCGAAGTCATCGTGGCACGCCACTGCGGCATCCGCTGCTTTGGCATCAGCATCATCACGGATTTGGGCGTACACGGAAAGATTGTGAAGGTGACGCATGAGGAAGTGCAACAGGCTGCCCGCGCAGCACAGCCCCGCATGGCTGCCATCATGCGCGAAATGATAGCCCGCTCATGATTCATCACACCCCCACAGCCAGAATAGCCAATGAGTGAAATAGCAGAGCTGGGAGAATTCGGACTCATCGAACATCTCACCAAAGATATCAAACCCACACAGAAGACCACTATCAAGGGCATAGGCGACGATTGCGCCATTCTGTATCCCGCAGAAGGGAAACGCACGCTAGTAACCACCGACTTGCTGCTGGAAGGAATCCATTTTGACCTTACCTATACACCCCTGAAACATCTGGGTTACAAGGCCGTAATGGTAAACCTGAGCGACATATACGCCATGAACGGCATGCCCAGGCAGATTACCGTAAGTCTGGGTCTGAGCCGCAGATTCAGTGTAGAAGCTGTAGAGGAATTGTACGAGGGAATGAAACTGGCATGCCAAGCCCACAAGGTGGACATTGTGGGTGGCGATACGACAAGCAGTCTCACCGGTCTCACCATTAGCATCACAGCCATTGGCGATGTGGAGCCAGACCGAGTGACAGGACGCGATGGAGCCAAGGACACAGATGTAATTTGTGTGAGCGGCAATCTGGGAGCGGCTTATATGGGTCTGCAACTGCTGGAACGGGAAAAAGCCGTATTCAACCAGCAACGCAAGGAGGCCATGCAACGGCAATGCCCCGACGGACAAGTACGTGAGGCACTGGCCGACTCGCAACCCGACTTCTCCGGCCGTGAGTATCTGCTCGAACGCCAGCTGAAGCCCGAAGCACGCAGAGACATTATCCAGTCGCTGACCGAGGCCGGCATCCATCCCACAGCAATGATTGACATTAGTGACGGACTCAGCAGTGAGCTTCTGCACATCTGCAAGCAAAGCCATACAGGATGCAGGATCTATGAAGAACGCATCCCGCTCGACTATCAGACAGCTGCCATGGCAGAGGAAATGGAAATGAACGTCACCACCTGCGCCCTCAACGGAGGGGAGGACTATGAGTTGCTCTTCACCGTTCCACTATCCGACCATGACAAGGTGGAGGCTCTGGAGGATGTCCATGTAATAGGTTATATAACCAAAGAAGCTCTTGGCTGTCAACTGATTACCAGAGACAATCAAGAATTCGAGATAAAGGCCCAAGGGTGGACGCATCTGGAAAAAAACAACTGATACAGAAAAAAAACGCAGGATTGCTTGCACGAACCAAAATATTGTCATACCTTTGCACCCGCAAACAAGCAGGGTGCCATAGCTCAGTTGGTAGAGCAAAG
>JAEDIG010000149.1 GCA_016292545.1 Bacteroidaceae bacterium | reverse complement strand
GCTGCCCAATGATACGGTGTATGCCGAGGATGGCCATGTGCTCTACCGGCTCACCTATAAGAACGCTTCCAGCGAGAGTGGTCTGGGATTCTATCTGGGTGTCCTGAAGGATAAGGAGGGCAATGTGGTGTCGGCCGACGGGTCTGCCCTGCCCACGACCCCCTTCAAGGCCTATCTGAGCGTGCCCGCAGAAGCCGCTTCCGGCCTCGACAAGGCTCCTGCCTATGGCTTTGAGCTGGGCGAAGGCGATGCTACGGGCCTCGACGGTCTGCCCACTGACGGCCTTGAGGACGCAGACTTGCCGGTGTATGACCTGAGCGGACGACGCACAAACAAGACAGGAAAGGGCATCCTTATCCGTGGCGAGAAGAAGTATCTAGTGAAATAACCCCATCTTTATTAATGACAAATAAAATGAAAGAGCAATATATCAGTCCCTCCGTGGAGGTGCTACGCATCAGCGGACAGAACCTTCTGCAGTCCTCGGCCGCAGGAGATGACCTTCAGTATATCGAGAACAGTGTGCCCGACGACTTGAACGACTATCTGTTCTAAAGGGTACGTCCTCCTTCCGACAGCCATCCTGCGGAAGGAGAATCATGAAATAAGCGGAATCAGCGGCATCTCAGAAGGATTGCCGCTGATTCCAGTACTACTGATATTTCAGAGAAGATATACTTCATCGGCCAAGTAAGTACTATTTCTCAGACCAAATAAGCATATCTTCTCAAAAAAAGGAAGGCAGACGGTTAAAAACGCACGTCATGTCACTGTTTTCCCCAAAGCCCTTGCACAACTCAAATAAAAGTCGTACATTTGCGGCACTAGAACACCCAAGTCGCTTAACAATGCTTAACTGACGACAAAACGAGAGCAGTGTCAAACATGTATAACTTTGCATATGATAAACATGCTTTGAGCATCCGGATATAAACAAAACAGATATATGATATATCTTACTCTTGTATTGCCCTTCATGGCCATTAACCCGTGGTTTGCACATTGGCTGGGCATGAAGTTTTCGTGATTTTGTATACTATATAATATAATAATAAGAGAAAAGGAATGAAAAGACATGTAGTGATGCTGTTTATGACGATGGCCTTCATCTCGGCCTTCGGTCAGGACAGGGTGTATGATGAAACCATCAATCCGTTCACGCAGATTGATCAGGCCGTGAAGCAGGCAAAGGAAGCGGACAAGTTCGTCGTTTGCCAGTTGGGTGGAAACTGGTGCAGATGGTGCATTATGTTTGCAAAGTTCATCCGTGAGGATGCGGATATTGACAAGGTGGTCAATGAGAACTTTGTATATATCCATGTGAATTTCAAATCCAGAAAGGACGAACTATCGCAGAAGGTGAGCCGAAGGCTGGCTGGTGCCGGCAGGTTCGGTTTTCCCGTCCTTGTCATTCTGAACACCGACGGTTCGGTCCTGCATATCCAGAACTCCTCCTATCTGGAGGAAGGTGAGGGTTACAGCAAGGAGAAGGTGCTGGAGTTCTTTCAGCAATGGACTCCGGCTGCTGTTCGAGGCGAGTAGTGGGCAGCCCCCCTCATTCCCCTGAACAGGGTGAGGGGGCTTCTCCCCCTCTACCTGAATCGGCTGTAGATTACCTGCATCTGGATGGGCTTGCTGGCTCCGCCCACCAGACGGATGCTGTTCATATCCATGTCGTGGGTGACGCTGGTTTGGTAGGAGTAGCCGTAGGCATCCGTAGTGGTGCTTGTCTTCACGGGGATGAGTACACACTTGTTCCAGTCCGGGTGGGCGGCCTCCCACTGTGTTTCGCTGAGCCCCTCGGATGCCATGCCGGCTTTCTTCTCGCGCTGCAGATAGGTGAGGAGGCGGCAGATGTTGCTGAAGGTGTAGGTGTTGTAGGTGGCATCAAAGGTGGTGGTGTAGGAGGTGAGGCTGTTGCTCACTTCCTTGTTGTCGAAAAACGACTTCATTTCTGATTTCCTCACCAGCAGGACAGTTTCTGGTGTGCCCAGCGCATAGGAATCATCGGCTTTGTTGTAGC
Organism: Bacteroidaceae bacterium; assembly: GCA_016292545.1. GTDB lineage: Bacteria > Bacteroidota > Bacteroidia > Bacteroidales > Bacteroidaceae > Physcousia. The sequence goes on along the minus strand of JAEDIG010000149.1, from coordinate 3,381 downwards.
GGGTGAGGGTGAGCTGTGCCTTGCTCACGCTGTCGCTTTCGTGGTTGAGGAACACGTCATTGACGGGCAGAGTGACTTCTGTGCAGATGCCCGCCGGTGTTTTCAGATAGGTGCATGTGTTGTCTTCCACGAGCTGCTGCATGTCATCGTTGACAAAACGTGTGCTCTGGATTACCTCGGGCGTGGAGGCAAAGCGTCCCATGGCGGAGATGGCACTGTCGGGATGCTCGGGCGTGTAGTAGGAGAAGAAGATATTCACGGTGCTCACGCTCATGTATATCATGTTCCCGCTTCCGCTCTTGAGCTTGAAATAGAAGCCGGGGAACACTTTGCGGATGAATGTGTATGCATCCTTGAACGACAGTGGTTCCCTATAGTATTGCTGCATGATGCGTGTGCCGAAGGTGTCGGGCAGCACGATGCGTATGTTGTTGGAGTGGGTGGAACTGTTCAGCTCGCTGTCGGAAAGGTTGTAGTCGATGGGGCTGAACACCTTTGTAGCAATGGGTTGAGTGCCTTCATCCACAAATTGGTTGAGGTCTATGTTGCTGTAGAAGACACTGTCCTCCTCCATGATGCAGCCGAAGGAGAGCGGATACACCTCCACCTTCATGGGGTTGCTTCCGTCGCCATAATACGAGTCGAAATAGAGCCGCACCTCCACGGAATCGCAACGGATGCTGTCGATGGGATGTTCGGGCTGCTGGCTCAGAAGTGTGTCGATGGGGAACATGGATTCCATGTCGGGAAAACGGTAGTTCTCCTGGCAGAAATACTGTGCGGCAAATTCTGAGCGGATGCGTGTGCCCGTTTCGGGGTCCACGATTTCTCCCAGATAGTTGATGTCGCTGGCTGTGCGCACGGCCCCCATCTCAAGCGACCGGGTGCTTACGTCATACATGGCGTATGAGTTGATGATGTTGTCGCTGTCGGGGTAGAGGCCCATTGTGTTGGTGTCCTCGGTGCAGGCAATCAGGCACACCGCCGCCATTAGCGGCAGGACGGCATGCCGGGATATGGAAATCGGGGATTTTCTCATGTCGGTTGTGGTATGGTGGATATGTGTGTGTTCAGTCCTCATGGCTCTTGCTACTCCATACGGTGTCGTAGAAGGCGGGGAACTGTTTTATCAGTTCTTCGGCGTTGTCGGCCTCGGTGTAGGGCTTTCCAAGCTGTTCGGCCAGCTGCTTCTGCCCTTCGTTTTTCTCGTATGCAGCCACGCCGTCGGACCATTTGATGCCCATGCGGTTGAGCAGCTGCATGTCGGCAGGTTCGTCGATGCCTTGTACAATCTGGGGCAGCGAGGGGGTTTCGAATGTGAGGATGCCATCGATGTTTTCGGGCAGAGGAGCGTCCATCTCGCTGTGGGAGGGCGTATACACGGTCATGCAGTTGCGATAGGAGGGCTCGTTGGCATATTCACCCTTCACAAACAAGGGAATGAATGAGCTCATCCATCCCTGACAGTGGATGATGTCCGGTGCCCAGCGCAGTTTCTTGAGCGTTTCCAGCACGCCGCGTGCAAAGAAGCATGCACGTTCGGGGTTGGTGGAGTAGGGCAGTCCCTGCTCGTTGTATGTCATGAGGTGCTTCAGGAAATATTCGTCGTTGTCGATGAAGTAGATTTGCAGGCGTGCAGCCTGTATGCTGGCCACCTTGATGATGAGCGGGTGATCGTTGTCGTCGACCGACAGGTTCATGCCGCTAAGGCGGATGACTTCATGCAGCTGGTTCCGGCGTTCGTTGATGATGCCCCATTTGGGCATGAACGTCCTGATTTCCCGGCTGTCCTCCTGTGTCAGTTGGGGCAGCTTGCGGCCCATCAGGGACAATCCTGTTTCGGGCACGTATGGAGTCATCTCCTGATTCACAAATAAAATTTTTTTTGCCTTCATGCTCTTGTTTTTGATGAAATGATTTGCAAATTTACAACAATTTTTTGGTTTTGGAGGCCTTGGCAGGTGAAAAGCAACGGTTTTATCTTTTTTTAAATATGGAATTTACAAAAAAGTTTCTCTATTTGCGGAAAACTATGTTACTTTGTACCGTTTTTGAACAAAAGTAAAGCATGAAAGTAATTCATAGCATCAGCGAATTGAAAGAAACCCTTTGTGCCAGCAGGCGCGAAGGCAAGACAGTAGGACTGGTGCCCACGATGGGTGCCTTGCACGACGGACATGCATCGCTAGTGAAGCGTAGTGTGGCAGAAAACGATGTGACCGTGGTGAGCATATTCCTAAATCCCACACAGTTCAACGACCCCAAGGACTTGGAACGCTATCCTCGCACATTGGATGCCGACTGTGCACTGCTGGAAGCCTGTGGTGCCCAGATTGCCTTTGCGCCCTCTGTAAAGGAAGTGTATCCTGAGCCCGACACACGTGTGTTCAGCTATCCGCCCACCGATTCCGTAATGGAAGGTGCCTTCCGTCCGGGCCATTTCAATGGCGTGTGCCAGATTGTGAGCAAACTGTTTGCCTATGTGGAGCCCGACAAGGCATATTTCGGGGAGAAGGACTATCAGCAGATATGTGTGATACGCCGGATGGTAGACGATCTGGGCCTTGGGCTGGAGATTGTGGCCTGTCCTGTGGTTCGCGAGGAAAGCGGGCTGGCGCGCAGCAGCAGGAATACCCTGCTTACTGAACAGGAGCGGGGGATTGCCGCCAACATCTACCGTGTGCTCAAGGAAAGCTGCCATCTGGTGGCCGGTGTCCAGGCTGTCCATGACTTTGTGGTTACGAAAATCAATGCAGTGCCTGGTCTGGAGGTGCAGTATTTCAGCATTGTCGACGGCAACACGCTGGCCGACATCAAGGACTGGAAGGACAGCGAGTCGGTGGTGGGCTGCATCACAGTGTTCTGCGGTTCCACTCCCATCCGTTTGATTGACCATATCAGATATAAATAGGTTATGATGATAGAAGTACTAAAGTCGAAACTGCACTGTGTGCAGGTGACCGAGGCCAACCTTAATTACATGGGCAGCATCACCATCGACGAGGATCTGATGGATGCAGCTGGTATGATTGCCGGCGAGAAGGTGCAGATTGTTGACAATAACAATGGCGAACGTTTTGAAACCTACATCATCCGGGGGGAGAGGGGTACGGGATGTATTTGCCTGAACGGAGCCGCTGCGCGCAAGGTGCAGGTGGGCGACACGGTGATAATCATCTCATACGCCCTGATGGATTTTGAGGAGGCCAAGACCTTCAGCCCCAAGGTGGTGTTCCCCAATAACAACAGGGTGTGACCCTTGCGTGGCCAGTTCCTTAATAAGCAGAAACATACAGGGGAGGCAATTCGGTTTTGCCTCCCCTGTATGTTGTACGCTCGGCATGAGCATTGTCTAACGGGTGCAAGTCCCCAAGCCACCCT
>JAEDIG010000148.1 GCA_016292545.1 Bacteroidaceae bacterium | reverse complement strand
GAACACCCTACCTTTCAGAACAAACAATCACTGCTGATACACAATTCATTTGAACCCAACAAAAGTTGAATATTTTGACTTTCATATTATTGGATGCCAACAGGTTATACATTGCATCCCGGCTGCCTTGCCTTGTTGCTATAGCATACCTTGCGTGGATAAAAACATGTGGGGTAACCCGGGTAACCGGGGTAACCAGAGGTGTGTGTTGTCCGGGTTACCGCGGTTACCGCGGTTACCTCACGTGTTTTTGTGTGGGGAAATGGTTTTAATAATATATAATATATATATTATATATTATTAAACCTATATATATACCCCCCCCCCTGCAAATCCACACATGTGGGGTAACCGAGGTAACCGCGGTAACCGGGGGTGCATGCCGCTCGGGGGCTGATAGGACTTTGCAGGGGAAGGAGAATTTTTTTCTTCGCAAGGCGGCAAAATCCCATCCCCCCGCATTTGCCCGGTTACCGCGGTTACCCGGGTTACCCCTTGGGTGTGGATTCGGGCGATGGCGGGGGGGGGAGACCCTTGTTTGCACGAAATCCGGAACAGGGCTTTGCGGAAGGCGGAACAACCCTTTGTGGAGTCAGGAACAAGCAGTAACTTTGCAGCGTGATTCAATCAGGAGCCGCAAAGCCCCCCTCTCTCTGCAGGAGCGCGGGGAAAGGCTCCGCAAGAAAACGCCACATTCAACCACTAAAAAAAACAACCGCCACACACATGCAAACGTCAGTACTTCTCCCGCTCATAATCAGCCTGTTCTTCCTGCCGGAAAGCAGCCTCCCCATCAACGGAAAAGGGGGCAGGCACTTGTTGGAATGCCTGCCCCCACGATTGAAAAATGAATGGAATTTACATCTTGAAGGCAGAGGACTTCACGAAGATGCGATAGTCCTTGATGCTTTCAGGGGCATTCTCCTCCATGCGGGGGAGTATCTGGAAACCGGAGATGGTCTGGTCCTGGTTCATGTCGATGATGATGTGGTGGGGGAAGGGAACACCCTTGTTGGTGCTCCAGTAGGTGCTCTCCTGGAGGTCGAACACCTTGGTCCCGTTCTTGTTGCCGGTGGTCACGTCCTCATCGTCGGCGTATGCCACACTCCAGGGTTCGCGGCTGAGGCGGTTGCCCTTCTCGTCGAGCAGATAGAGCTCGGAGATGCAGCAGTATTCGCGGTTCCAATGGCTGTTGAGCGCCTCGATGCAGAAGTAGCGGCCGCTCACGGGCTTGCTGAACTTCACCTCCTGCCAGCCGTTGCCGGCCTTGAGGGTGCCTTCCATGACGGGCTTCTCGCCGCTCAGGTCGAGCTTCTGGCCCTCCAGCCGGTGTGTCTGCGGCTTGTCTATCTGCAGCATGTTCAGCTCGGGCTTGTCCTGCCCCCACACCACTGCCTCCTTGGGGCCGATGATGTCGAGCACAATCACCTCGTTTTCGCCCTTCTTGAGCCAGCATCCGGGGCAGTAGAGTGTCTGCTGGGGGCCGATGCTCCAGATGCGTCCCAGCTCATGGCCGTTCACATACACCTGTCCCTTGCCCCATGTCTGGAAGTTGAGGAAGGTGTCGCCCACCTTCTTCAGCGTGAAGGTGCCGCGATAGAAGCCGCGGTTCTGGAACAGGTCCTTCCCGTCCTTGTTCCACATGGGCTTGCCGCCCAGCCGGGGGCCGTCGTTCTCCAGATTGGGGTCCTGATGGGCGAAGGCGTTGCTGGCACGCTCGTAGGAGTCGGAGAGGGTGGCGATGTTCCACTGGCGGGGTTTGAAGACGGTTTCCATCTGGGGTGTCTGTGCGGTGATGACCACGTCGCTCACGATGCCCTTGTAGTCCTTGATGGCCTGGCCGAAGTTCACGCGGCCCATTCCCTCCACCAGGATTTCCAGCTCATCGCCCTCGTTCACGGGGGGCAGGGCAAGCGTGCCCTCGCCCTTCACGCGGTCGAGCTTGCCTATGAAACGGCCGTTGATGAACACCTGGGCATAGTCGTGCATCTGTGCCGTGAGCACACTGGGCACGCCAATCCTGGGCAGGCGGGTGTCATAGTAGAGCATGCCCCATCCCAGGTCCATGTCCTCGAAGGTGAGCAGCGGCTTGCCCTTCACCACCTTGGTCTTGGCGTCGGTGCCGTTGAAGAGCGGTGTGAACTCCTTGAGCTCAAAGCGGGGCACCGTGATGATGGGCATGGGGGCCTTGGGGATGGAGGGCAGCTTCTTGCCGTCGTTGTAGCGGGCCATCATGGTGCGCAGCTCGTGGTATTTTTCGGTGGCAAGGCCGTATTCGTTGATGGGTGCGTCGTAGTCATAGGATGTGACGTCGGGGGCATAGCCGGGCGAGTTGGCGCCTGCCCAGTGGCCGAACGAGGTGCCTCCGTGGGTCATGTAGAGCGAGAAGCTGATGCCCCTCTTGAGCATGGCTTCCATGCCGTCCACCATGTCCTTGGCGTTGCGCGTTTCGTGCTGTGCACCCCATTTGTCGAACCATCCGCTCCAGAATTCGGAGCACATCCTGGGCGCATCGGGGCGCAGCTCTCCGAGGCGCTTGAACTGCTGGTCGATGTCGGCACCCGTGCCGAAGTTCATGGTCCACGTGAGGTCGTCGAGGCCGTTGAGCTCAAAGTTGCTGCTCCAGTCGCACTGGAAGAGGGCCAGCTCCCGGCCATAGATTTCGCGCAGGCAGTCGCGGATGGCCATCACATAAGGCTTGTCCTGGGCATAGCTCCCGTATTCGTTCTCCACCTGCACCATGATGATGGGGCCGCCGTTCTGGATGGTGAGGGGAGCCAGCTGCTTGCCCACCTCCTGCTCGAATATGCGCACGCGCTCCATGAAATAGGGGTCCTGGTGGCGCAGGTTGATGTCCTTTTTCTTGAGCAGCCACCAGGGGAGGCCGCCCATCTCCCATTCGGCACACACATAGGGGCCGGGGCGCACGATCACGTACATGCCGTTCTTCTGCACCAGACGGCAGAACTCGGCCACGTCGTTGTTGCCCGTGAAGTCGAACTTGCCCTCTTCCTGCTCATGGATGTTCCAGAACACATAGAGGCACACCGTGTTCATCCCCAATGCCTTGCACATCTGGATGCGGTGTTCCCAATAGGGCCGGGGGATGCGTGGGTAGTGCATCTCGGCTGCCTTCACCACAAAGGGCTTGCCGCCCAGCATGAAGGAACCTTTTCCGGCTTCGAAATGGCCGGGTGCAGCGCTTGCCTCCACCGTGTGGGGCGAAGCCATGCACAGTGCCATGGCCACAAGGGTCTTGGCCGTTCCCGTAAGGGCTTTTCTTAGAAAATGATTCATACTTGTTTTAGTATTTTATTGATGATTGTTATACTTTCCAAGGTCTGATTTATGCATTATTCAAGGCAAAATTATGTAAAAATCACTGTAATGCCAAGAAAAAATTGTAATTTTGCACATTGAACAGTCAATTTTACACCAAAATACGGCAAACAAACAAGAGAAAGCATACCAATCGTGATTAGCATAGACAACTTGGGCGTGGAATTCAGCGCACGCCCCTTATTCAGCGACGTGAGTTTCGTCATTGGCGACAAGGACAGGATTGCCCTGGTGGGGAAAAACGGTGCCGGCAAGAGCACAATGCTAAAGATCATAGCCGGATTGCAGCAACCCACGGCGGGCACCGTGTCTGTGCCCCGCGAGGCCACGGTGGCCTATCTGCCACAGGTGATGGTGCTGTCGGACGGACACACCGTGAGGGAAGAGGCCGAAACGGCCTTCAATGCGCTCCATGACCTGGAGAGGCAGATTGGGGAAATGCACCATCAGATGGACCAACGCACTGATTACGAGAGCGAATCCTATATGCAGCTCGTGGAACGCTTCACCCACGCCAACGAGCGGCTGCAGATGATGGGAGGGCTCAACTACCAGTCGGAACTGGAGCGCACGCTGCAGGGACTGGGCTTCGACCGCAAGGACTTCGACCGCCCCACAAGCGAGTTCAGCGGCGGATGGCGCATGCGCATAGAGCTGGCCAAGCTGCTGCTGCAGCACCCCGACGTGCTCCTGCTCGACGAGCCCACCAACCACCTGGACATCGAAAGCATCCAGTGGCTGGAGCAGTTCCTGGCCTCAAAGGCCGGAGCCGTGGTGCTGGTGAGCCACGACCGCGCCTTCATCAACAACGTGACCAACCGCACGCTGGAGATTTCCTGCGGCAGGGTGTATGACTACAAGGTGGGCTACGACGAATATGTGAAACTGCGTGCCGAACGGCGCGAACAGCAGTTGCGCGCCTATGAGAACCAGCAGAAGGAGATTGCCGACATCCGTGCCTTTGTGGACCGCTTCCGCTATCAGGCCACCAAGGCCATCCAGGTGCAGAGCCGCCTGAAACAGCTGGAGAAGATGGTGCCCATCGAGGTGGACGAGGTGGACAACAGCGCCCTCCACCTCAAGTTCACCTGCAGCCAGCGGAGCGGCGACTATCCGGTCATCTGCGAGGACGTGGCCAAGAGCTATGGCGGCCATTGCGTGTTCCACGATGTGAACCTCACCATCCGCCGCGGCGAGAAGGTGGCCTTTGTGGGACGCAACGGCGAGGGAAAGTCCACGCTGGTGAAGTGCATCCTGGGCGAGATTCCCTTCGACGGCCGTCTGAAGGTGGGGCACAACGTGCAGATAGGCTATTTTGCCCAGAACCAGGCACAGCTGCTCGACGGGGAGCTCACCGTGTTTGACACCATCGACCGTGTGGCGCGTGGCGACATACGCCTCAGGATACGCGACATACTGGGAGCCTTCATGTTCGGAGGCGAGCCTTCGGAAAGGAAGGTGAAGTTCCTCTCGGGTGGCGAACGCACCCGTCTGGCCATGATAAAGCTGCTGCTGGAGCCCGTCAATTGCCTGATACTGGACGAGCCCACCAACCATCTGGACATGCGCTCGAAGGATGTGCTCAAGGAGGCCATCCGCGAGTTCGACGGCACAGTGATTGTGGTGAGCCACGACCGCGAGTTCCTCGACGGCCTCGTCACCAAGGTGTATGAGTTCGGCGGCGGCATGGTGCGCGAGCACATCGGAGGCATCTACGACTTCCTGCGCGGACGCAACATAGAAAGCCTGCACCAGCTCAGTGCCACGGGAAGCCCCTCGGCAGCCCCACAGCCGGTGCAGGAGGAGGCGCAGGCACCCTCGGCAGGCGCGCTCAGCTATGAGGAGCAGAAGGCACAGGCACGCCGCAGGCGCAAGCTGGAGCAGGCGGTGAAGGAGGCCGAGGAAAGGGTGGGGCAGCTGGAGGCGGCCCTGCGCATACTGGAGGACCGTATGGCCACTCCGGAAGGCAGCACCGACATGACGCTCTATGAAAAGCACACCCAGCTGAAACGGCAGCTCACCACCGCTGAGGAGGAATGGGAGGCCGCCATGATGGAAATGGAGGAATAGCAAAAAAGAAAAAGGATATTCAACAAAA
>JAEDIG010000021.1 GCA_016292545.1 Bacteroidaceae bacterium | reverse complement strand
GTGTGTGGTGCGTGACACCCAGGGTGCCATTCCGCTCCGCTCCATTCTGCCCTGGTCTGATGGCTTTTGTCCCTTCGGGGCGTGCTAATACGCTCATTCACAACGAAATTGAACTTTCGAAAGTTGAATAAATAATAAATTAACTTGTCAACCCGTTTTATGAATAAGACGATAAGTAGTCAACCTAAATAGTTAAACTACAGGGTGTCATAGAGGAATGAAGGGAACTCCCGATGTAACAGATTTGTAATAAATTAACCGTTTTTAGACGTTTTGTGTGTGTATTACTGCAAATAAATGCAGCTTGGCTTTGGCAAACAGATGGAGATACGCTATTTTTGTCATACCAATAAACCCAACATAACCACATGACTACATTCAACAATCAATGCCGGATGGCATTCCTGCTGGTGGCGATGCTCACGGCAACCGGCTGCATGGCACAGGAGAACCAGCAAAAAAGTGAAGCAAACAAATGGGAAAACCTGCTGGAACCTGAATCCGACGAGCTGATGGAACAAATCAAGAACATGCCCTACATTGAGGTGGGAAAGGGTATCTCGTTTGCGCCTAAGAACAAATTGTTCAAGATGACACTCAGGTTCAGGATGCAAAACCAGGTGACAATGCTCTTCGACGATGACTTCAAGCTGGAGGAAACGCAAGCGCAGGTGAAAAGGCTTCGTCTGCGCTTCGACGGCTACCTGTATTCGCCCAAACTCCTCTACTCCATCCAACTGGGATTCACACCCTATGACACGAAGACCGTGCCCAACGGGAACACCAATATCGTGCGCGATGCAGTCATTTGCTATATGCCCTCCTCCACATGGAACATCAGTTTCGGACAGACAAAGGTGAAGGCCAACCGTGCGCGCATCAACTCATCCAGCGCCCTGCAGTTTGTGGACAGAAGCATTGTGAACTCGGAGTTTAATCCCGATCGCGACTTCGGTGTGTTCGGCGAATACCACAAGACATGGGACAGGGAATTCAGCCTTGCGGCCAAGGGTTCCGTCACACTGGGAGAGGGCCGGAACTGGGGGACAGACAAGAATAAGGGCTTTGCCTACACCGCACGTCTGGAGCTGTTTCCGCTGGGCAGATTCAAGTCGCTCGGCGAGGTGGTGGAAGGCGATTTCCAGCGCGAGCAGAAAGTGAGGATGATGCTGGCGGGGGCCTTTACCTACAACGACCGCACCAACCGCACAAGCGGGCAGAGCGGAAACCTGATGCCCACGGGTGTTACACGCGACCTGCAACAATACTATATGGATTTTATCCTGAAGTACAGAGGATTCGCTTTCTACACCGACCTGATGGGGCGCATCTGCAAGGCCCCCGTGGTGGACAATGAGAACGGGTTGTTCGTGTATACGGGTAAAGGTGTGAACGTGCAGACGAGCTATCTGTTCAAGAAAAATTGGGAGGTGGCACTCCGCAACTCCACGCTGCTGCCCGACAAGAAGGTGGAGCCGCTGGCCGGTTACCACAGATACAACCAAAGCACGCTGGCCGTGACAAAATACCTGATTGGGCATAACCTGAAGGTTCAGGCAGATGCCTCCTACAACCACCAGTCAAAGCCCGCAGACGGCTACAACCGCTGGCAACTGCGTTTTGTAGTGGAAGCCGGGTTATAGGTAGAAGACCCTGTCCATGGGCATGTCGTGTGCCTCGGAAGGCACTGTGTCCACCAGCTGGAAGGAGAAGCAGATGCCCCACTTGGGGCAATGGAGCATGGGGAGGAGGCGGTCGTAGAAGCCCTTCCCCCTACCCAACCGGTTGCCATGGGCATCGAAAGCCATGCCTGGCACAATGGCCAAATCAATTTCATCGTATGCTGACAGCGTCGGCCCTATGGGTTCGTCAATCCCGAAGGCACCCTTCACCGTGCGCCCGTCGTAGCCACGCAGCAAGAGCATGTCGCCAGCTACCACGGGCAGAATCACACGCTTTCCCCGATGCAGGGCATCCTCCAGAAGAGTGGACGTATCTGCCTCGTCGGGCAAGGCATGATAGAGCAGCACACATCCGGCCATGCGCCACTCGGGGGTGGCCATGATGCTGCGGCACAACGAAAGGGATTCGGCGGTCAATGCGGCAGGAGTGTGCATAGCCTTCTGTTCCCGCACCCACCGGCGCAACGTCTTCTTGTCGGATGTCATGGCTAGAAGTCGATTCTGGGTCGGCGATTGCGGGCCTCCTCGATGGAAGCGAGAGGCTCTTTCTTGCGGGCGGTTTCTTCTTGCCGCATGGATTCCTGCTCTTCTTGCAACGCCGCACGGGCGGCTTCAGCCGTATCGGCGTGGAGGAAGCGGTTGGCCACAGGCACATTCTGTGCCGCATCCTTCACCCACACCACAGGACCTGCATACACGGGAGCTATCCGCAGGGCTGTGTGGAGAGCACTCGTGGTGGCACCGCCAATCATCACGGGGATGTCTATCCCCGCCTTGGCCAGCATGTCCACCGTGCGCACCATTTCTTCAAGGCTAGGTGTGATAAGGCCGCTAAGGCCGATGATGTCGGGCCGCTGTGACAGCGTTTCGCTCACAATCACTTCGGGGGCCACCATCACGCCCAGGTCGATAATCTCATAACCGTTGCATGCCATCACCACCGACACGATGTTCTTGCCGATGTCGTGCACATCGCCCTTCACCGTAGCCACCAGCACCTTGCCGGCTTTCTTGCCACCCGTAGCCGACTGTTGGCGCTCGATGTGGGGTTGCAGGATGGCCACTGCCTGTTTCATGGTGCGGGCGGCCTTCACCACCTGCGGAAGGAACATTTTCCCCTCTCCGAAATACTGCCCCACCTGGTTCATGCCCTCCATCAGCGGGCCTTCGATGATGTCCACTGCGCGGGGAAAGCATGCCAGCGCCTCTTGCAGGTCGGCCTCCAGCCGGTCGCCTCTTCCCTGAAGGAGTGCACGCACGAGCCGTCTGTCTACAGGCAGGGTTTCCTCGGCCACTGTGCCAGCCACGGCGGGCGCGGATGCAGACGAAGCCGCCTTGGCCGCCAGTTGCGATGCCAGGGCGATGAGTGCCTCTGTGGCCTCGGCCGACGGATGGAGCACCACACGCTCTATCACCTCCAGCTCCTCATGCGGAATGTCGGCATACATCACTTTGGCCGCAGGGTTCACGATGCCCATGTCCATGCCTGCCTGGCGGGCATGGTAGAGAAAAACCGCATGCATGGCCTCGCGCAGGTAGTTGTTGCCGCGGAAACTGAAGCTGAGGTTGCTCACGCCTCCGCTCACGTGCACGCCTGGAAGATGGGTGCGGATCCATCGGGCCGCTTCGATGAAGTCGCGTGCGTAGCCGTCGTGTTCGGGCATGCCGGTGGCTACGGCCAGCACGTTGGGGTCGAAGATGATGTCGTGGGGATTGAACGCTGCCTGCTCCACCAGTAGCTTATAAGCACGCTGGCACACCTCGATGCGGCGCTCCAGCGTGTCGGCCTGTCCCTGTTCGTCGAAGGCCATCACTACCACCGCTGCGCCCATGCGCTTCACTTCGCGGGCATGCGACAGGAACTTCTCTTCCCCCTCCTTCAGGCTTATGCTGTTGACGATGCTCTTTCCCTGCACACACTTCAGGCCGGCACGGATTACATCCCAGTTGCTGCTGTCAATCATCACGGGCACCCTGCAGATGTCGGGCTCACTGCCCACGCGCTTGAGGAACTCCTCCATCTCCTCCCGGGCATCCAGAAGGCCGTCGTCCATGTTCACGTCGATAACCATGGCACCGTCCTCCACTTGAGCGCGGGCAATGGAAAGGGCTTCCTCATAGGCCTTTTCCTTGATGAGCCGCAGGAACTTGCGCGAACCGGCCACATTGCACCGCTCGCCTACGTTTACAAATATGCCGCCGTCGGCAGGCACTTCCATCAGTTCCAACCCCGAAAGCCACATCCCTTGCGGCTGGGGGGCAGGCACATGCACGGTAGCCCTCTGTCTGAGTTCCGTGAGTTTGGCAATGTGTGCAGGTGTGGTGCCGCAGCATCCTCCGATGATGTTCACAAGCCCTTCGTCCACAAAACGCCCCATCTCGGCCAGCATCATGTCGGGTGTCTGGTCATAGCCGCCCATCGAGTTGGGCAAACCTGCGTTGGGATGGGCACTTATATAATAGGGTGCCTTGCCGGCCAATGCACGCAACGAAGGCAGCATGTCGAGCGCACCGAAAGAACAGTTGATGCCCACGCTCAGGACAGGCGCATGCTGGATGCTGGCCAGGAAACCTTCCAGCGTCTGCCCGCTGAGCAGGCGTCCGGCCTTGTCGCTCACCGTCACGCTGAGCATAAGCGGAATCTCCTTGCCCGTCTGTTCACGGGCATCCATATAGGCATGGATGGCCGCCTTGCAGTTGAGGGTGTCGAAGATGGTTTCTATCAGTATGCCGTCGGGTTGGCTTTCAAAGAGTGCCTCCATCTGCTCGGCGTATGCCTGTCGCATCTCGTCGTAGGTGACTGCACGCATGGCCGGGTTGCTCACGTCGGGGCTCATGGAGAGGGTTTTGTTGGTGGGTCCCACGGTGGCAACCACAAAGCGCGGCCACTCGGGGGTGCTGTACCTTTCGGCCACCCGACGGGCAAGTTTCACCGCCTCGGTGTTGAGCATGGCCACGTAGGGCTCACAATGATAGTCGGCCATGGATATGCGCTGGCAGCTGAAGGTGTTGGCTGTGATGATGTCCGCTCCGGCCTCCAGATAGCACCGGTGTATGTCCTCAATAATGCCGGGGCGTGTGAGCGTGAGAATGTCGTTGTTGCCCGTCATCTGAAAGGCTACGTTCTTGAACATCTCTCCGCGGAAATCGGTTTCCCCGAGCCCATAGCTTTGTATCATGGTGCCCATGGCACCATCGAGCACAAGCAAACCCTGTTGCAGCGCCTGTTGTATGGTTGGCCGCCCCTGTGGGGCAGCCGACCATTGTCCTGTTTCGTTCTTTGTATTATCCTTCATCTTCTACCTCTCTCCCTCCGTTTAGGTTCCTTATTGATCCTATGCTTTTTTCAGAAGCCGAACACTTCCTTCGGGGACACCACGGTCACCTTGCCAAGGGTGGCGGCCTGCTTCATGTCCAACCCGTCGGGGTCGCCCGTGATGGCCGTGCGGTACTTGAGGCCCCGGACATTCTCCTGCTGGAACTTTATTACATCGGCCAGTGTGAGATTGAGCAACTGGTGATAGCAGAGGCTGTCGGGGTCATAGTCGATGCCCAGGTCTTCGGCTTGGAAGAAGGTGTTGAAGACAGCGTCCCTGCATGTGCGTTGGGTGCGCAGCTGTGTGAGCACGCCCTGACGCGACACATCGAAGGACGTCTGGCTCTCAGGCATGTTGTTGTTGATGTCCTGGAAGACGGTGATACATTCCTTCAGCTTGTCGTTCTGGCTCTGGATGCTTGTCCTGAAGGTGCAGTACTCGTCGCGCCGCAACGGCAGAGAGTACCTGGCTCCCGCTCCGTAGCAAAGGCTGCGTTTTTCGCGCATCTCCTGAAAGACGATGGTGTTCATGCCCGACCCGTAATATTCGTTATACATGCGTGCAACGCCCACCTTGTCGGCCTCCCATGTCTGTCCGTTGCAGGCAAACTGGTTCATCACGAAGCTCTTTGTGCCCTTGTAGGGCAGGAGGAAGCATACGTCCTCCTCCGGCTGCACATAGGCAGGCACATCCCTGGCGGGTGTGGGCGTGAGAAGGCCGGGCAGCTTGTGGGTGGCGTCCAGGGTGGCCACCACGTCCTCGCCCTTGAGAGGGCCATAGTAGGTGATGCGGTGCTGGTAGCGCGGCAGGTCGCCTATCAGCTGTGTCAGTTGTTCGGGTACGGCATCCTCTACCTCCTTGTTGGTGAGTGTGAGTGCCACGCCCTTGGGGCCGTAGCGCAGGAAGTCCTGCATGTAGGGCATGTACATGTCGAATGTTTCCAGCGCATTGCTTCTGTCCTTGAGCTTGGTCACCACCAGTTTCCGCATAGCAGCCGTATCGGGTTGCAGACGCGAAACGATGTGCTCTGCCAGCCGCAAGGCTTCGTCCATGTTTTCCTGAAGGCCGGATACGGTGAGCGTGGTGTTGCGCACACCCGTCGACAATTTCATGTTGCATCCCAGCAGGTAGAACTTCTGCTGTATCTGCTCTGCCGTAAGGCTGTCGGTGCCCAGATAGTCGAGGTAGTTGGCAGCCAGGGGCAAATAGCGGGCAAGGCCATTGTCCAGCAGGCTGGCCGTACCTATTTCATAGCGGAAGGAGAGCTGGAAGAGTTCGTTCAGCTCGTTGTGCTTATAGAGCACCTGCACGCCGTCCTGTGTGGAGAGCCGCGTGATGTCCTTCTGCAGATCCACGAAGACGGGTTCTATCGGTGCCGCTGTGCTGTCGAGGATGGTCCTGGCAAAAGCGCTAGCCGTGTCGCGGTTCATCTGGATGGGCGTGATGGCCGGCTTCTGCACGGGCTTCACGTCCTTGTCCTCTCCTTGCCGCTTGTACACGCACACGTAGTTGTCCGCTCTGAGGTGGGCGTTGGCAAAAGCCACGATGTCCTCCTTTGTAATCTTGGAGATGCGCTGCATACGTCCCACTTCATCGGCCCATTCCTTGTCGTTGATGAAGGCATCCACAAACAT
Source organism: Bacteroidaceae bacterium (assembly GCA_016292545.1). Lineage (GTDB taxonomy): Bacteria > Bacteroidota > Bacteroidia > Bacteroidales > Bacteroidaceae > Physcousia. The sequence goes on along the minus strand of JAEDIG010000021.1, from coordinate 20,448 downwards.
GCTGGCCCGGGTCCCGTTTTCCTCGAGCGCATGCTGCTGGCGCAGCTTCATTTCGGTTTTGACGGCTTCCAGCAGTTCATCGCTGAAGTCACCCTTGCGCAGCTTGTCGGTTTCTGCCATTATCATGCCGCGCAGCTCCTCCAGCGTCTGCCCGGGAAGGGGCATGGCAAAGAGCACACAGAGGGTGTAGTCGCACAGGTCCATCACCATCGCGTGGCTCTCCATCACCTTGTTGGGAAGGTTAAGGTCGAGGTCGAAAAGACCCGCTTTGCCGTTGCGTATGATTTTGGAGAGCAAGGCCAGTGTGTCGTTCTGGAAACTGGCTGCACCGTCGAACCGCCACGTCAGGGTGATGTTTTCGGGATTCTGTGTGAGCACCTCCTTCTCCACCACGGACGTCAGCTCGGGCTGGGCGTCAAACGTGGGCATCTCCAGCTGGGCATTGGGCTCCATGTCGCCGAAGTACTTGGTGATGATGTCCACCATCTCGTCGGGGTCGAAATCGCCGCTCAGGCATATCGCCATGTTGTTGGGCACATAATACTGGTGGAAGAAGGCCTCTATGTTCTTGATGCTAGGATTCTTCAGGTGATCGCCGTAGCCGATTACCGTGTGGTTGTAGGGGTGTGTGGGTGTGAGCGTTTGGGTGATGGCGGGTATGATCTTGTCCCAATCCTCGTTGAGGTACATGTTGTATTCCTCATACACACTCTCCAGTTCCGTGTGGAAGCCCCTGAGCACCATGTTCTTGAAGCGGTCGCTCTGCACGCGTGCCCAGTTCTCCACCTCGTTGGCCGGTATGTCTTCCACATACACCGTCTGGTCATAGCTGGTGTAGGCATTGCTGCCGTCGCTGCCGATGTGTGCCATCACCTTGTCGTATTCGTTGGGGATGAAATAGGCGCTGGCTTCATAGCTGATGCTGTCTATCTGTCTGTAGATGGCCGCACGCGCCGCCTCGTCCTCGGTGGCGCGGTAGGTTTCATAGAGGTCGCGTATCTGGTCGAGCAGCACTTTTTCGCGCTCATAGTTGGTGGTGCCCAGATTGGAACTGCCCTTGAACATCATGTGCTCCAGATAGTGCGCCAGGCCGGTAGTCTCTGCGGGTTCGTGTTTGCTGCCCGCATGCACGGCAATGTAGGTTTGTATTCTGGGTTGCTCCTTGTTCACGGTCATATACACCTTCAACCCATTGGGAAGGGTATACATCTTGGCCTTCAAAGGGTCGCCTTCCACCGTTTTGTACGCATATTTCTCCTTCGTACATCCCGTCAGGCATACAACGGCAAGAAACACGCCTGCCATCGACTTCAATAATCCTTTCATCATGTCTGTATCGTTTTAGCGTTAGTATCTGTTTGTCTCCATATTATATTATTGTATGGAGGGGAAAGGAGGTGCAAGGGCCTCAATAGTTCTTCTTGAAAGCCCGCTGCATGTCGCGGCGGTCTTCCTTCTCTTTGAGCGTCTCGCGCTTGTCGTATTCCTTTTTGCCCCGGGCAATGTGAATGTCGAGCTTGGCCAAGCCCTTCTCGTTGAGGAAGACAAGTGTGGGCACGATGCTGAATCCCGGCTGCTTCACGGTGGATAGGATCTTGCGTATCTCGCGTGCATTGAGCAGGAGTTTGCGGTCGCGACGTTCCACATGGTTGTTGTAGGACCCCTCCTTGTATTGTGCCACATACATGTTCTTCACCCACACCTCGCCGTTGTGGACATAGCAGAACGTGTCCACCAGGCTGGCTTTCCCCTGGCGGATGCTTTTTATTTCGGTGCCCGTGAGCACGATGCCTGCCGTATACTTGTCCAGGAGCAGGAAATCGTGTGCGGCACGCTTGTTCTTGATGTTTACCTTGCTTTGGGTTGTTGTCTTCTTTGCCATAGCGTCTCAATCCTTGGTTACTTCCACAAAATTGCCGATATGTTCATCAATGTAATGAGCCACCAGCTCGGTGACTTCCTCCTCCATTTCCACGAAACTGTCGTCGAGGTCGTCGAACATGGGGTACTGCTCGAAGCGGGCCATGAACTCTTCGTCGGAACAGGGGCGGGCAATCTCCTCGCCATACTGCTCGAAAAGCCTGCGCCCGTCGTAGATGAGGTTGCACATCTCGCGCGACCCCCACAGGCGCATGGCCTTGGCAAAGGGGTTGAGGAAGATGAAGGGGCCGTAGCCGTTGTAGATGAGCTGTATGAACCCGCCGTCCATCACCTCCTCGCGCAAGGTCATGTAAGCGATGAGCGTCACCTGGTCGGGATGGAGTCCCTGCATGCGTTCCGGAGTGAGCTCCTGCCCGATGGCTTCCCAAATGGTGTCGTAGAAAAGCTGCACAAAGGCATCCATGCCCTGCGATGCAGCTTCCTTGATTCGTTTCTCAGAAAGAGTTATTCCTATCATGTGTATACCGTTGAATGCGATAATTGCACTGCAAAGTTATGAAAAATCGGCGAATTTTCCCCATTCTGCGAAAAAATGATACCAAATATTAGGTGGAATACTCAAATATCACTATTTTTGCACCAAAATAGACGTTTTCACGTTATACATAAATCTATAAAAGGATACAAAATTATGGTTTATTCTCATGAAGTACAGAACATGTGTTGCGTGGCAAAAGGCCCCAACCATGGTCCTGCTCCAATCCCTGAAGAGGGAAAGTGGATTAAAGCGAAAGAAATCAAGGACATCAGCGGCCTCACACACGGTGTGGGATGGTGTGCGCCCCAGCAGGGTGCCTGCAAGCTGACGCTCAATGTCAAGGAGGGCGTTATCGAGGAATGTCTGGTAGAAACCATCGGCTGCTCCGGCATGACACACTCTGCCGCCATGGCATCTGAGATCCTGCCAGGAAAGACCATCCTTGAGGCTCTGAACACCGACCTCGTGTGTGATGCCATCAACACCGCCATGCGCGAGCTCTTCCTGCAGATTGTCTATGGTCGCACACAGAGCGCCTTCTCCGAAGGTGGCCTCATGATTGGTGCCGGCCTGGAAGATCTGGGCAAGGGACTTATCTCACAGACAGGTACCCTGTATGGCACCAAGGTAAAGGGTACTCGCTACCTGCAGCTGACCGAGGGCTACATCACCAAGATGTATCTGGACAGCGACGACCAGGTGTGCGGCTACGAGTTCGTCCACATGGGCAAGTTCATGGACGCCATCAAGAAGGGTGTTCCCGCCGACGAGGCTCTGAAGAGTGTTACAGGTACTTACGGCCGTACCAAGGCAGAGGACGGTGCTGTGAAGTCTATTGATCCACGTAAAGAATAATAAGGAGGACTGCTATTATGATTAGAGAAGTAAAATTCGAATCACAAGACCGCCGTATCAAGCAGATTCTCGCTTGCTTGAACGCTCATGGAATCGCTTCCATCGAGGAAGCTAACCAAATCTGCGAAGATGCAGGTCTGGATCCCTACCAGACATGTGAGGAAACCCAGATGATCTGCTTTGAGAATGCAAAGTGGGCCTATGTTGTGGGCACCGCCATTGCACTGAAGGAGAAGGCAGAAAACGCCGTGAAGGCCGCCGAATATATCGGTGAAGGCCTGCAGTCGTTCTGTATCCCCGGCTCTGTGGCAGACGACCGCAAGGTAGGTATCGGCCACGGAGAACTGGCTGCCCGCCTGCTCTCTCCCGAGACAAAGTGCTTTGCCTTCCTGGCCGGCCACGAGTCCTTTGCCGCTGCTGAAGGTGCCATCAAGATTGCTCAGATGGCCAACAAGTCAAGACCAGCCGACAAACCCCTGCGCTGCATCCTGAACGGTCTGGGCAAGGACGCTGCCATGATCATCTCCCGCATCAACGGTTTCACCTATGTGCAGACAGAGTTCGACTACTACACGGGTGAGCTGAAGGTGGTGAAGACCACTCCCTACAGCAAGGGCCCCCGCGCTGCCGTGAACTGCTACGGTGCAGACGATGTGCGCGAAGGCGTAGCCATCCTGTGGAAGGAAGACGTGGATGTGTCCATCACCGGTAACTCCACCAACCCCACCCGCTTCCAGCACCCCGTTGCAGGCACCTACAAGAAGGAGCGCATCCGTGCCGGCAAGCCCTACTTCAGCGTAGCTTCCGGTGGTGGCACCGGCCGCACGCTGCATCCCGATAACATGGCTGCAGGTCCTGCCAGCTACGGCATGACCGACACACTCGGCCGTATGCACAGCGACGCTCAGTTCGCCGGTTCTTCTTCCGTGCCTGCACACGTGGAGATGATGGGCTTCCTGGGCATGGGCAACAACCCCATGGTAGGTTGCTCCGTGGCATGCGCCGTGAATGTCGACCTCGCCCTGAATCACAAGTAATAAAAGACTCCTGCATATCATTCAAATCAGAGGAGGGCGTTCTCCCGTGACTGGGGGACGCCCTCCGTGCTATTGGAATATGGAAGAACCACTGCTCAATGCCCACCACAAGGAGGAATTCCCTCCCATGCACACAGCCGAACACATCCTTAACCAGACGATGGTGAGACTGTTCGGATGCGAGCGCTCGCGCGACGCACACATAGAAAGGAAGAAAAGCAAGATCAACTACCAGCTTCCGGCAATGCCTACTCAGGAGCAGATTGCCGAGATTGAACGAAGGGTGAACGAGGTGATTGCCCGCGACCTGCCCGTCACATACGAGTTTGTGGAGCGTGACAGCGTGCCCCAGGAGGTGAGCCTCGACAAACTGCCCGACGACGCGTCGTCCACCCTGCGGCTGGTACGCATCGGCGACTACGACGTGTGCGCCTGCATCGGCCTTCATGTGTCGCATACAGCCGAGATAGGACAGTTCCACATCAACAGCACATCGTGGCAGGACGGACGTTTCCGCATCGTGTTCAAGCTGATATAACCCCCGGAAAGAACTCATCCCCCCATCATAGACAGACATGACCGCAGCACTGATAGCCCTTTTCTTTATGGCCACCGACACGGTGCCGTCCTCGCGCGACAGCCTTTCGCTACAGGCTGCCGACACAATAAAAGTGGACACGCTCCGCGAGGTGACGGTGCATGGCGGCAACTTGCCAATAGAAGGGGTGCTCAGCAAAACCCTTTCCGGACAGGTGCCCCGCACCAAGTCGGTGGGCGATGTGCTGGAGAAATGGATGCCGGGAATCAATGACAAAATCACCCACCCCTTTGCCATAAAGCAGCGGAAAATGGAGCGCAGACACAAACGCACGCGCAAGATACTGGAGCACTACGATCAGGTGAAGACCTTCGATGACCTGCTCCGCGAAGCCATCCAGCGGGAGAATCTGCTGCAAGAGGAAAAGGAAAATAAACATTAGACAATGAAAGGTATCGTATTAGCCGGCGGTAGCGGCACAAGGCTCTACCCCATCACCAAGGGAATCAGCAAACAGCTGATGCCAATCTATGACAAGCCAATGGTATATTACCCCATCAGTGTGCTGATGCTGGCAGGCATAAGAGAAATACTCATCATTTCCACACCATTCGATCTGCCCGGATTCAAGCGCCTTCTGGGAGACGGCAGCGACTATGGCGTGAAGTTCTCCTATGCCGAACAGCCGTCGCCCGACGGGTTGGCACAGGCTTTCACCATCGGTGCGGATTTCATCGGCGACGACTCCGTATGCCTGGTGCTGGGCGACAACATCTTCCATGGTGCCGGATTCACGGGCATGCTGAAGGAGGCCGTGCGCGCCGCCGAACAAGACAACAAGGCCACCGTATTCGGCTACTGGGTGAACGACCCCGAACGCTACGGAGTGGCGGAATTCGATCGCGAAGGCAACTGCCTGAGCATAGAGGAGAAGCCGGCCAAGCCCAAGAGCAACTATGCCGTGGTGGGACTCTATTTCTACCCCAATAAGGTGGTTGGTGTGGCGCGCACCATCAAGCCTTCGGCGCGCGGCGAATACGAGATTACCACAGTGAACCAGCGTTTTCTGGAAGACGGGGAACTGAAGGTGCAGACACTGGGGCGCGGATTCGCATGGCTCGACACGGGCACCCACGACTCGCTGAGCGAAGCCAGCACCTACATTGAAGTGCTGGAGAAGCGTCAGGGCCTGAAGGTGGGATGCCTCGAAGGCATTGCCTACCGTCAGGGATGGATTGACGAGGCGCGCATGCGCGAACTGGCACAGCCGATGATAAAGAACCAATACGGGCAGTATCTGCTCAAGGTAATAGACGAACTCAAGAACAGCAACAACCCTAATCTGAATTAAGCAATGCAAGCAATCATCCTAGCTGCCGGAATGGGCAAACGACTGGGCGAATACACTCGCAACAACACCAAGTGTATGGTTCCTGTCAACGGTACTCCGCTCATCGACCGGATGCTCAGACACCTGTCGGCCCTTCACCTCAGCCGCATAGTCATTGTGGTGGGATATGAGGGACGGAAACTGATGGAATATCTGGGTACTGCCCATGAGGGCACGCCCATCGAATATGTTGAAAATCCCATCTACGACAAGACCAACAACATCTATTCGCTGGCACTGGCCAAGGAAAAGATGCAGGAAGATGACACCTTGCTTCTGGAGAGCGACCTCATCTTCGACCCTCGCATGCTCCGGCTACTGCTTGACAACGAGTCGCCCAACCTTGCGCTGGTGGCCAAGTACGAGACCTGGATGGACGGCACGATGGTGCGCATCGACGACGAGAACAACATCGTGGATTTCATCACCAAGGCGGCCTTCGACTACAGGCACGTAGATGAATACTACAAGACGGTGAACATCTACAAGTTCTCCCGTTCCTTTGCCTGCCACAAGTATGTTCCCTTTCTGGAGGCCTACACCAAGGCTGTGGGCAACAATGAATACTACGAGAACGTGCTGCGCATCATCTCCTTTCTCAACAGCCACGACCTGAAGGCCCTGCCCGTGGGCAATCTCAGATGGTATGAAATCGACGACAAGCAGGACCTCGACATTGCAGAGGCACTCTTTGCCGAGGATGGGGATGTCATACGCAAGTATTACGGTCGCTACGGCGGTTTCTGGCGGTTTCCCAGAATGCTCGACTATTGCTATCTCGTGAATCCTTATTTCGGAGAATCGCGCATAGTGGATGAGCTGGAAGCTAACTTCCGCACGCTGTTGGCCGAATATCCTTCTGGAATGAAGGTGAACACCCTCCTTGCCAGCAAGTGCTGGGGCGTGAGGGAAGAATACGTGATTCCAGGCAATGGAGCGGCCGAACTCATCAAGGTGCTTATGGAACACCTTCCCGGTACTCTGGGTGTCACCCGCCCCACATTCGAGGAATACCCAAACCGGCGCCCCAAGGACACGCTCGTCACCTTTGTCCCCCAAGAAAAGGATTTCCGCTACTCAGCCGATGACCTGATGGCTTTTTTCGGTGCTCATCCTGTGGAAAACCTGTTGCTTATCAACCCCGACAACCCTACAGGCAACTTCATCCCCATGGCCGACATTCTGCGGCTGGCAGCATGGTGTGAACAGGTGCACACGCGGCTGATTGTGGACGAGAGCTTTGTGGACTTCAGCGACGGGTATGCCGAGAACACGTTGCTCCGCGATTCCATTCTGGAGGCGTATCCCCACCTCGTAGTGATGAAGAGCATTTCCAAGAGCTATGGTGTGCCCGGTCTCCGGCTGGGCATCCTGTGCAGCAGCGACCGCCGTCTGGTGGCCGACATGAAGAAGGAGGTGAGCATCTGGAACATCAACAGTTTTGCCGAATTCTTCATGCAGATATTCAACAAATATGAGAAGGACTACCAGAAGGCATGCGACAGGTTCATTGCCGAGCGCAACGATTTTGAGCAGAAGCTCCGCAGCATTCCCTTCCTCCATGTGATGCCCTCTCAGGCCAACTATTTCCTGTGCGAAGTGCTACCGCCTTTCAACGCAAGAGGAATTGTAATCAAACTGCTCAGGCAGCACAACATTCTCACACGCGACTGCTCCGACAAAGCAGGTTTCGATGGCAGGCAATACATGCGACTGGCCGTGCGCAACCATGCCGACAACACGCGGCTCATCGAAGCTCTCAACAGTCTCAGACAGGAGGATATGGCATGAAAATGTTTTCGGCTTCCCGCAGCCTCTTGACTGCTTTTTTGCTGACCCTCTCCGTCAGTGCATGGTCGCAACCGCCCATTGCACCTTCGGCCGAGGAGATGGATGTGCCTTTTTCTCAAGCCGACGAAACGGCTTTCCGCCATCCGTCTGCGCTCTACCGTCCCGAAACATGGTTCCACTTCATCGGTGGCAACGTGTCGAAGGAGGGCGTTGTGGCCGACCTGGAGGCCATCAAACAAGCAGGATTCTCTGGCTTTCAGTGGTTTCACGGCCACTTTGGCGGACAATGGCCAGCCACCACCCAGCAAATCAAGGCCCTCACGCCCGAATGGGAAGACATGGTGTCCTTCATGGGACAGAAAGCCAAGGAACTGGGATTGAGGTTCACCGTGCAGACGTGCCCGGGATGGGCAATGGCCGGAGGTCCCTGGATAACTCCCGAAAACGCCATGCGCCAGCTAGTGTGGAGCCGGACAGACATTGAGGGCGATGGCATGGAGGCATCCCACATGCTTCCGCTTCCCCAGCCTTCTGAGGAAGAATGGCGAGGCTATCAGGACGTGGCGGTGGTGGCTTTCCCCACACCTGCCCATGACACGGATGACATTCTGCGGCCGCAGGTTGTGGAAGGAAGTCCTGGCAATGACTGGGAAGCCTGTCTGAACGCCCGCCTCAGCCAACCCATCCATCTCCCCGCAGGCAGCGTTCATAACATTCGTTTCCGTTTGCCTTCCGGCCAGACAATCCGCACCATCGAGCTCCCTTGCATGAATTCCTGGCGCCATGAATGGATATACCAACCCGATGTACACCTGCGACTGGTGGCACACAGCCACGGCAAGGAAGAAATCCTGGTTGACCTGAATGCCCCCATGAGCAACTGGCAGGACGGATCCGAGCTGGTTCTGGCATGCAACGAAGTTCCTGACGCCGACGAATACACCTTCACCATCAGCAATGCCCACGATATGAACCTCCAATACGTGAAGTTCCTCTCTGCAGCACGCAAGAACAGCTGGAGAGCAGAAGCCGGATGGACCTTGATGCAAAAGGTGCATCTGCCCGCCCATTTCCGGCAAGACGAATCTGCCTATCTCCGGCAGGACGAGGTGGTTGATCTCACAGGCCATATGACACCCGACGGACAACTGACCTGGAGGGCACCGAAGGGACGCAGATGGACGGTGCTGCGCATAGGTCATGTGAATAGCGGCCGCAAGAACGGCCCCGCACCGCAGGAAGCTACAGGGTGGGAATGTGACAAGTTGGATGCCAGAGGTGCCAACCAGCAGTTTGCCGGCTATGTGGGGCATCTCTGCGATGTCCCGCTCCGCGACTGCCTGCCGCAAGGAATGCTCATGGACAGCTGGGAATGCGGCACACAGACGTGGACATGGCAGATGGAGGACATGTTTCGCCAACACACGGGATATGCACTGCGCAAATGGTTTCCCGCGCTGATGGGATATGTGGTGGACAATCCCGAAACCACAAGCCGTTTTCTGCTCGACTGGCGTCGCACGCTCAACCATCTGTACATCGAGAACTTCTTCCGCCGCATGACCGATCTGGCACATGAAAAGGGCATGCAGGTGCAATATGAGACGGCCGCAGGCGACGTGCTGCCCATCGATGCCATTGAATACCATAAGCATGCCGATGTGCCTATGTGTGAATTCTGGCAGCCGTTTGAGGAAGGCTTTGTGGGCGATGTCAACTTCAAACCCATCTATCCCACGGCCTCTGCTGCCCATCTCTATGGCAAGACACGTGTGGCCGCTGAAGCACTTACCAGTTTCCATCTGACATGGGACGAGCATTGGCAGATGCTTAAGGATGTGATCCACTACAACATGTCCATGGGCGTCACCCACAACGTTTTCCACACCTATACCCACAATCCGCAAGTCAACTTCCTGCCTCCCGGCACCAGCTTTGGCAGCAACATAGGCTCTCCCTTCCTGAGAGGGCAGACGTGGTGGAAATACATGCCTCACTTCACCACCTATCTGGCCCGTATGGGCTATATGCTCGAAAGGGGGAAACCTGTGGCAGATGTGCTGTGGTATCTGGGTGATGAAATCAACCATCGCCCCAACCAGCACGCGCCCTTCCCGGAAGGCTATAAGTTCGACTATTGTAATCCCGACATCCTCCTCCATCGGATTCAGGTGAACGACGGTGTCTTGCAGACACCCGAAGGTCTTTCCTACCGTGTGCTGTGGATGCCGGACACAGAGCGTATGTTGCCCCAGACGCTCGAACGTATGCTCTCCCTCCTCCGGCAGGGAGCCAGGATTGTATGCAACCGTCCTGTATCCCCTGCCACGTTGCAGGGCGGCGCAAGGATGCAGAAGCGTTTCGACAAGGCTTGCAAGGCCATCTTCGGCGATGTACGCTGTGGCACCAGGAAAGTGGGAAACGGCTCCGTAGCCATCGGAATGACGCTGGAGGATGCCCTCCGTGCCTTTGCCATCGAACCCGATATGAAATGTAAAGGGGGAAACGTGCAATGGTTCCATCGCAAGTCGGAGGGTGCCGACTGGTATCTTGTGACGGCACCTGCCAAGGGGGAATTTCAGGGTGAGGTGGCTTTCCGCACTTCTGGTGCCGCAGAACTTTGGGACATGCGGAACGGAGAAATCTACAAGGTGGATACAAAGACCGACGACGACTATACGAAAATGCTGTTGCAACTGCATCCGGCAGAAGCCTATTTTGTGGTATTTAGGCACGACGGCATCTCTCATGCCGCCCCCGTGCGTCAACCCAGTCAGGGAAAGGTCATTGCGCTCAACGGCGGCTGGCAGCTGTCTTTCCCCGAAGGATGGGGCGCCCCCGCCCACATGGCGGCCGACACACTTAAGCCCTGGAAAGACCTGAACCTCGGAAACGAGGGACGTGCATTCTCTGGCACCGCAACGTACACACGCTATCTGCAACTCGACGACTTCGAGCCGCAGGCCTGTTATGTGCTTGACATGGGAAGGGTGGACATGATTGCCGACGTGCGTGTCAATGGCCATCAGGCGGGTGTGCTTTGGGCGGCTCCCTATACACTACCCATCGCCCAATGGCTTCAATCAGGAAGAAACGTAATAGAGATAGACGTGACGAGCACATGGTTCAACCGGCTCGTGTATGATGCCTCTCTGCCCGAAGCAGACAGGAAGACATGGACCATCAATCCGCCGTCGAAGGATGTGCCCCTGCGAGAATCCGGCCTTATGGGTCCAGTTGTTATCAGATACTGATTCATATATAATGAAAAGTCTTCAAAAAGGGACACCGCTAAAGGAGCCCACACGGGAAAAACGCATCTTCATTGCAACCCTCACTGGCTCGGTGGTGAACCTCCTACTCACGGCGGGGAAAATTGTTGCAGGTGTTGTGGGGCAGAGCGGAGCCATGATGGCCGATGGCCTGCATTCGCTTTCCGACCTCATCTCCGATTTCATTGTGCTGGCCTTGGTGAGGGTGTCCTCTAGGAAAGAAGACGCCCACCATCACTATGGACATGGCAAATACGAGACATTGGCCGCGCTCTGCATAGGCGTGCTGCTGTTGCTCGTCAGCATAGAACTGTTGAGCTCGGGTGGCATGCAAATCTACAAGGTCATGAGCGGCGAACCACTGGCTCCACCCAGCATGATTGCCCTCTGGGCGGCACTCGCTTCCATTGCAAGCAAGGAGGTGCTCTACCAGTATACAGCCATGGTGGGCCGGAAGGTAAAGAGCAACGCTGTGATTGCCAACGCCTGGCACCACCGCACGGATGCCCTTTCATCGGTTTGCTCGGCCGTGGGTATTGGTTGTGCCATCCTGTTCGGCGGCTTCTGGACCATACTCGACCCTGTTGCATGCTGCGGCATCAGCCTGTTCATCCTCTACATCGCATTTCAGATGACCGTCCCTTCCCTCAAGGAACTGCTGGAGGTGTCGCTCCCCGCCGAGACGGAGCAACAGATTATCCGCATAGCCCGCGAGGTGAAAGGTGTTGAGGACATCCATGCCCTGAAAACCCGCCGAAACGGCCCCAGCATCATCATCGATGCGCATATCGTGGTGGCTCCCACCATCACCATTGTGGAGGGCCACGACATTGCATCCTGCGTGGAGCGTCGCCTGAAAGAGGAGTTGGGCCCCGAGGTGCAGGTGGGCATCCACATAGAACCCTATATCAATGCAGAGTGAATAGTGTTTTCCCCCTCTGAGTGTAAATTATTTTCCATCCTTCCCTATTGGCAGGATTTTGTTCCCCAGTTGGCTGACATTTGCTGCCCAACTGGGGAACAATTTTTGTCCAGTTGGGCAGCAAAAGAGGGGGAATTTCATATGTAGCGTGTGTCAGAAAAATTGTTTTTTTGCAGGAGGTATGCCCTTATGGAACATGTCAGCCCTTGTCGTGTCTGCGCTTCTGATAGAGCTGCCATGAATTGAATACATTGTGCCACACACTGTAGAAGCCGCCGGCGATGCTGGTGACGGGTGTGAGGAACGTGTACCCCATCCAGATGGCAAATACAGTGTTCTTCTGCCCACACGCCTGGGCAGCACTGATGGGTTCGCCATATTTGCGCCCTATCCAGCGGCCGAATGCAAACTGGACAATGCAAGCCACAAGGCTTGCCAGGGCAATGCCCGCCTGATAGACAAACGGACATGTGCTGTGGACAATGCTCCTGGTGGTGACGGCTATCGCCAAGGCCAGGGAAACGGCCCAGAGATAAAATGCAAGGTCGCGCACCGACGTGATGCAGGCAATGGCGCGTCGGCTCACCCGCCTCACTAGCAGAGCAAGCAGAAAGGGGCAGAACAACAGCGGAAACACCTTGCAAATAATCAACCAGAAACTGCGCACAAACCCCATTTCGGCCGAAGGATGGACAAGCGGGATAAAGGCGGGGACCAGTAGGGCTACAGCCAGGTTGACGAGAATCGTATAGGTGGTGAGCGTGCCGGCATTGCCGCCCAGTTTGCCGGTGACTACGGTGGCGGCTGTGGCCGTGGGGCAAATCATGCACAGCATGGCCCCCTCGATGACGATGCGCCAATGGCTGTGGGGTGTGAGCATGAGCCACCCGCACAGCAGAGCAAACACTGATGACTGTAGAAGAAGGAGCCATGCCTGCCAGGGCTTGAAACGGAGGTCGCGCGGCTCTACCTTGCAGAACGAGATGAAAAGCATGGCAAAGATGAGCACTGGCTGAACCACACCGACAACGTGGAGGATCCATGCCTTGCAAGGCGAAAGGGCCGGACATCCGGCCATGAGGAAATAGGCGCACACGCCCGCTATCATGCTCACAGGCAACGTCCAGTTGCGCAGAAATCGAAGCAATGCCATAGGCTTATGACGGATTGGAGGGGAAGGCGAACAGTTGCTCTACACTGCGCGTGAGGGACACGAATTCGTCTACGCTGAGTTGTTCGGGACGACGGTCGAAAAGGGGTTGCTGGAGGAAGGGCACAAAATCCACGGACGCAAGCCCTTTTGCCTCCTGCTCCTGATTGAGCGCGCTGAGAAGCGGGCGTATGTTGTTGCGCAGTGTCTTCCGGCGCTGGTTGAAGGTGGTCTTCACCACTCGCTTGAAAAGCTGTTCGTTGCAGTCCAGACGGGCCGTATCGTTGCGTGTCATGCGAATGACCGCGCTCTTCACTTTTGGGGGGGGGGTGAACACATGCTCGTGCACCGTAAACAGGTATTCCACATGATACCATGCCTGGATGAGCACGCTCAGAATGCCGTATGCCTTGCACCCCGGGCGAGCAGCGATGCGCTCGGCTACCTCCTTTTGGATCATGCCCGTACAGCACGGGATGAGGTGCTTGTTGTCGAGCATCTTGAAAAAAATCTGGCTGCTGATGTTGTACGGATAGTTCCCGGTGAGGACAAAAGGGTGACCGTCGAAGAGCCGGTCGAGGTGCATCTTCAGGAAATCGTCCTCTATGATGTCCGGCTCCAGAGCAGGATACTGCCGGCGGAGGTATGCCACTGATTCAAAATCCAGTTCCACCACCTTGAGTGGGCGGGGCTTGGGGATGAGGAATTGCGTCATCACGCCCATTCCAGGGCCTACTTCGAGCACTGGAAGGTCCGGACAAGCGTCCACGGTGTCTGCAATGTCCTTTGCAATGCCCAAATCTGTCAAAAAGTGTTGTCCCAGAAACTTTTTGGGTTTAACGGGTTTCATATATGCCGAGTTTTTTGTAATTTTGTTGCAAAGTTACGAAGATATAATGGAATTGCAGTTCAGTTTTTTCAAAAAACTCATCAAATATGTAGCCAAAATCCTTCTTCCGTTGGCCATGGCCACGGGGATTCTGTGGTGGATGTACCGTGATTTTGCCTGGGATGATTTCCGCGAGGCGCTGGCCCACGACATGAACTGGACATGGATGTGGCTGAGTTTCCCGTTTGGGATAAGCGCACAGGTGCTGAGGGCACTCAGATGGAAACAGGTGTTGGCGCCCATGGGAGAACATCCTCGTCGGTGCACCTCTTCGGCAGCCATCTTCATCAGCTATGCCAGCAGTTTGGTGGTGCCGCGTGTGGGAGAGGTGCTCCGGTGTGCCATCCTCCGCCGCTACGACGGTGTGAGCTTCACCCGCTCCGTGGGGAGTGTGGTGACAGAACGTGTGATAGACATGGCCATAATTCTGTTGCTCTCCGTGGCTACGGTCCTCTTCCAGTTACCCGTGTTCATCCGTTTCTGCCGGCAGACGGGAATGTCGGCCGACAGTCTTTTGGGGCAGTTTACCACTACGGGCTATCTGGTGACAGTCCTTTGCCTTTTGGGCATCCTCCTCACCGGCATCCTCCTGATACGCAGGTTCAGCGTGGCCATGCGCACAAAGGGTCTGCTTTGCGACCTGCGCGACGGCCTGCTATCCGTGGCCAAGGTGGACAACCCAGCCCTGTTTCTGGCCTATTCGGTGGGAATATGGTTATCCTATTTCCTGCATTTCTATCTCACTTTCTTCTGCTTTGGCTTCACCGCCTCGCTGGGCATCACGGTGGCCCTTGTGGCTTTCGTGGTGGGATGCTTTGCCGTGATTGTGCCCACTCCGAACGGGGCAGGTCCCTGGCATTTTGCCGTGAAGACCGTGTTGGTGCTCTATGGCGTGGAGGCCACACAGGCTGCCACATACGCACTCATTGTTCATACACTGCAAACACTGCTGGTGGCTGCGCTCGGAGTTTATGCCGTGGCCCTTCTGGCAGTCGTCCGCAGAAAAGGAATCCCTGAAACTCAAAACAATCAATAACAAATAACACTACCATTATGTCAAAACAAACGATTCACGACCTGGAGCCCCAGGAAATCTGGAAAAACTTTTATCTGCTCACACAGGTGCCCCGTCCCAGCGGCCATCTGGAAAAAGTGCAGCGTTTCCTGCTCGACTGGGCGGCAGAACGCGGCATAGAGGCCTTCAAGGACAACGCCGAAAACATTGTCATGCGCAAACCCGCAACTAAGGGCATGGAGGGGCACAAGACAGCCGTTCTGCAGGCCCACATGGACATGGTGCCGCAGAAGACGGACGAAAGCACCCACAATTTTGAAACAGACCCCATAGAGACATGGGTGGACGGCGAATGGCTGAAGGCCAAAGGCACCACACTTGGGTCGGACGACGGGATGGGTGTGGCTGCCATCATGGCCGTGATGGAGAGCAACGAACTGGTGCACGGCCCTCTGGAGGCACTCATCACTGCTGACGAGGAAACCTGCATGTATGGTGTCAACCATCTGTCCGCCGACACGCTGAAGGGCGATATCCTGCTGAACATCGACAATGAAACGATGGGAGAATTTGTGATTGGAAGTGCGGGAGGCGTGAACATCACCGCTTCCATCCAGTACAAGGAAAACGAGCCGGAAGAGGGCGACGCTGCCTTCATGGTCACCATCAAAGACCTGAAAGGCGGACACAGTGGGTTGGAAATCAATCAGGGGCGTGCCAATGCCAACAAGCTGATGGCCCGATTCGTGCGCCAAGCCATCATCGATGATGAAGCACGCCTGGCCACATGGAAGGGCGGAAACATGCGTAATGCCATCCCGCGCACCGCACAAGTCATCATCACCATTCCCAAGGAGAACGAGGAGGATTTGCGCGAACTGGCTGCCTACTGCCAAGAGACCTTCAACAATGAATACCGGGGTGTGGAAGAGGCCGTCACCCTGACGGTGGAGTGTGTGGATATGCCGGAAGGGCTTGTTCCGGAGGAAATTCAGGACAACATCGTGGATGCCATCATGGCATGTCACGACGGTGTGTTGCGCAACATTCCCAGCATCCCGTCGGTGGTGGAGACAAGCAGCAACCTGGGCATCGTGGAAATAGCCTCTGGCGAAGCCAAGGTGCTCATACTTGCCCGAAGCAGCTGCGACTCCATGATGGAATACATCCAGGAGATGCAGGCCAGCTGTTTCGGCATGGCTGGCATGAAGGTAGAATACAGTGGGCAGTACGGTGCATGGCAACCCAACTTCGACAGCCCCATTACTGCCCGTATGGTGGAGGTGTACCGCAAACTCTTCGGCGAGGAGGCTAGTGTGCAGGTGTGTCATGCAGGACTTGAATGCAGCATCATCGGCGGTGTTTATCCGCAGATGGATCTGGTTAGCTTTGGCCCCACCCTGCGCAGCCCTCACACACCGGGCGAAAGATGTCACATCCCCTCAGTGGGGAAGTTCTGGATGTTTTTGAAGGCGCTGCTGGCAGAAATCTAACTGCAAGCAGAGGAATCACATCCACACCATACAATAATTATTAATAAAAAACGACTACCATTATGACAGAAATCAAATCAGCGGCTGCTCCTGCAGCCATTGGCCCCTACAGTCAGGCTATCGAAGCCGGCGGCATGGTGTTTGCAAGCGGACAGTTGCCCATCGACCCTGCCACAGGCAGTATTGTGGAGGGCGGCATTGAGCAGCAGACCCACCAGTCGCTCCGCAATGTGCAGGCTATTCTTGAGGCTGCAGGCACCGACCTCTCCCATGTGGTTAAGACCACTGTCTTCCTGAGCAGTATCACCAATTTTGCCAACATGAACGAGGTGTATGCACAATATTTCCGTGAGCCCTTTCCCGCACGCAGCGCTGTGGCGGTGAAGGACCTTCCCAAAGGTGCATTGGTGGAAATAGAGGTTGTAGCCGTGAGATAGACACAATGAGAATGTTCCTACAAACCCACCTGCGGGCCATCATCGCCTGCATGGTGGTTTGCCTGTGTGGGCTTGAGGCATGGGCCGAGCGCTATCAGACAGAAACCGACATCCCCTACCGCACAGGGGGGGACGACTACCAGACGGAACGCTGCAAACTGGATTTCTATCATCCCACATCGGCCAAGGACTATCCAGTAGTAGTGTGGTTCCATGGAGGAGGTCTGGAAGGGGGCGGCAAGTTCATCCCTTCTGAGCTGAAGGAGGCAGGGCTTGGAATTGTGGCTGTCAACTACCGGCTGTTGCCCAAGGTGGAGATAGAGGACTGCATCGACGACGCGGCCGCCGCCGTGGCGTGGGCTTTTCGGCATGTAGGCGACTACGGAGGCAATCCGTCACGCATCTTTGTGGCTGGCCACTCTGCAGGCGGCTACCTGACCGACATGATTGTTCTGAAAAAGGATTATCTGATGCGCTACGGCGTAGAAGCCGACTCGATTGCAGGCGCGTTCCCCTTCAGCGGCCAGGTGATAACCCACTTCAATGTGCGCAAGGCACGTGGCCTTTCGCCCGTTACTCCTATGGTGGACGAAACCGCTCCGCTCTACCACGTGCGTCGGCTGCCCATGCCTATGGTCCTCTTCTCTGCCGACCGCGAACTGGAACTCTATGGCCGCTACGAGGAGCAGGCCTACTTCTGGAGAATGATGCAACTCAACGGCAACGACCGTTGCCTGCTCTATGAAATGCAGGGATTCGACCACGGCAACATGCCGCAGGCCGCCCATCCTGTGATGAGACGTATAATCGATGGCATTTGCAAGGGTGAAATGCCTCGAAGATAGACAGAAAAAGAAGAAAATATGGCGAAACAGACATTTTATGGCATCTGAAATTTGCAAGCCAAAAAATCTTTGTGTAACTTTGCACCGTTTTTCGGCCAACAAGGACCGTTTACAGAGCTATAACAGGCATTATTAAGAAACAAAACAAACAATAATATCAATCATCATGACTAAAGTTCAACTAGTTCGCGCTATCAGCAAAGAAACAGGTATCGACCAGCCCACAGTTCTGGCTACAGTGGAAAGCTTTATGAATGTAGTTAAGGATTCTCTTATCGGCAAGGAGAATGTATATCTCCGCGGCTTCGGCACATTCGACCTCAAGCATCGTGCCAAGAAGACCGCACGTAATATCTCCAAGAATACAACCATCATCATCGATGCACACGACATTCCTCACTTCAAGCCCTGCAAGGAGTTCCTGGAAGCCGTAGCTGCCAACGACTAAGCATTCCTTCACGAACAAACAATCTAAAATAATCAGGAGGCTGTGAATACAGAGGAAACATCTGTAATCCAGCCTCTTCTTGATTCTGTAAATATGATAAAGAAGTTATTCTCCATTGCCATTGTCCTGCTGATGGTGGTGATGCCCGCAGATGCGCAGCGTGTAGATACGGTAAACGTCCACAGCAACGCTATGGATCGCGACATCCCCAATCTGGTGATTCTCCCTGCCGGTTACAAGGACGCATACGCTATGCCTGTCGTGTATCTGCTCCACGGACACGGGGACAACTTTACGCAATGGTACAAGAGAACCCAGCCGGAACTGCCCCAGCTGGCCACGCAATACGGCATCATCATCGTTTGCCCAGAGGGAGAAAGGTCGTGGTATTTCGACAGCCCGGTGAATCCCAAATCGCAATTCGAGACATACGTGAGCACCGAGCTGGTAAGCTTCATAGACAGCCACTACAAGACGATAGCCCACGCCTGGGCGCGTGCCATCACTGGATTCAGCATGGGCGGACACGGAGGCCTCTGGCTGGGGATTCGCCATCCCGATGTATACGGCTCCTGTGGTGCGCTGAGCGGCGGAGTTGATTTCAGGGCATTCCCCGACAACTGGAACATCAAGGACCAGATAGGCGAATACAAGGATTACAAGGAGGTATGGGACAGGAGCACGGTGCTGAGCCTGGCCGATAAGGTGAAGCCCGGCCAGCGCATCTGTATCGACTGTGGCGTGGACGACTTCTTCTATCCGTGCAATGTGGCTCTCCACGAAGCACTGTTGAAGAACAAGGTGCCTCACGACTTTACTGTCCGTCCAGGCGGCCATTCCCACGACTATTGGCGCAACGCCATTTTCTATCAGTTGCTGTTTTTCACGGAAAGTTTCAAGTCTGCGACCTCCAAGCGATAATAATCAGCCGAAAGCATTGCCATCTCAATTTTATTTTATAACTTTGCAGAGTTTTTGATATAAAGCATTCAATGGAAAAGGAATTAGTATCTGTCATCATGCCCTCCTACAACGCCAGCAAATACATTGGCGATAGCATAGATAGTATACTAAACCAAACCTATTCCAATCTGGAACTTCTGATAACTGACGACCATTCCACAGACGAAGGGACCTTGAACCTGCTCCGGGAATATGAACGCAAAGACCCTAGGGTGCGCATTTTCCTTCTTCCCAAGAACAACGGAGCGGGCTTCGCACGCAACAACTCCATCCGGCAGGCAAAAGGTCGCTACATTGCATTCTGCGACAGCGATGACAGGTGGTTCCCAGAGAAACTGCAAAAGCAGGTGGCATACATGCAGGCCCACCAGTGTTGCCTGTGCTTCTCGTCCTACCTGGTTTGCGATGCCTCAGGGCTCCACAAGGGCATTGTGATTGCGCCGTCGCGTCTGACGCTCTCCGAACTGAAGCACGACAACAAAATCGGCTGTCTGACTGCAATCTATGATACTAAGCCCTTTGGAAAGTTCTACATGCCCACCATCCGGAAACGCCAGGACTGGGCATTGTTTCTCACCATCATGCAAAAATGCAAGGTGGCATACGGCATGGTGGAGCCTCTGGCACATTACAGGAAGACTCCTGAAGGAATCAGCCGCAAGAAATTCAGACTCATCACCTACAACGCCAGAGTTTATCAGCATGTTTTCGGCTACTCTCCAGTCATGTCGTATGTCTACCTTTTTATGGTATTCATGCCTACCTATTTAACCAAAAGAGCCATCACCTGGATAGCCAATATCAGGAGATAAGCCGGGTTTTTATTACGTTTGTAACATATAATCCTCTATGTTGTCCTGAATATCATCCTTTTTTACTTCTTTTCTTTGGGGAAACAGAAATTCTATATAACTTTGCAAAAATAATATTATTACTGTCCGCTAAACATTCCACATTGAGATTAAATTAGGGCTGATACCAGTG
>JAEDIG010000020.1 GCA_016292545.1 Bacteroidaceae bacterium | reverse complement strand
TTTGTGGCGTGAATCAAAATTCATGGATACCATGCTAATAGGTCGAGAAAAAGAAAAACAAGTATTACAGAATGCTCTCAGCGAAGAGTACTCTCAGTTTGTTGCAGTGTATGGAAGACGTCGTGTTGGCAAGACGTTTCTAATCAGAGAAACCTTTGAAAACCAATTCGACTTCCAATTTACTGGGGCTGCAAATCTGACAGCGAGAAAGCAGTTGGTACGTTTCCGTCGTGCACTCAAAGAACACGGACAAAAAGACACCCCAGAACTGACTAACTGGGGCGATGCCTTCAGTGAACTAAAACGATTCATTGCAAATCTGTCTGAAGGCAAAAAAGTTATTTTCCTTGACGAACTTCCATGGATGGATGCCCCACGCTCTGGATTTTTATCAGAGTTGGAATCGTTTTGGAATGGATGGGCATCTGCACGAAAAGATATTGTTTTTGTGGTATGCGGAAGCAGTACTTCATGGATGGTCAAAAAAATAATAAAGAATAAAGGTGGGCTTCACAATCGCTTGAACCATCGCATATCACTCAATCCTTTCCCTCTGGGATTATGCGAAAAGTTAGCCCAGTCAAGAGGTCTTGTGCTGAACCGTAAGCAGATACTGGAGGCCTATATGATATTTGGCGGTGTACCATATTATTGGAGTTTGTTGCAAAAAGGGACTAGCATAACTGCTGAAATTGATAGACTGATTTTTTCGCCTAACGGAGAGTTGCATGACGAATTCGAGATGCTATATGCCTCATTATTCAAAAAGCCTGAACCATACATTCGCGTAATTGAATTATTGGCCAGGAAAAAGATGGGCATGACTCGACATGAATTGCTGGTGGCAGGAAAATTTGAAGATAATGGAGCTTTCTCTGACATTCTGAAAGATTTGGAATGGTGTGGCTTTATTCGAAGTTATACCATGATGGGGTATCGGACAAAATCGGACATCTTTCAGCTGATAGACCATTATACAATATTCTATTACGAATACATAGGCGGAGTGCGTCAAGGCTCAAACTATTGGAGATCAATGTTGGGGACCCCAAAGTATAATTCCTGGTGCGGCTTGGCATTTGAGCGAACTTGCCTATGGCATGTTGACCAGATTAAAAAGAAACTTGGTATCAGCGGAATACTGACAAATGAATATGCATGGCGTTGTTTGCCTGATGAGAGCACCGGCAGATCTGGAGCTCAGATAGACCTTCTGATAGACCGTAGCGATGGAATTATTGATGTATGCGAAATGAAATACTCAAAGGATTCATACACCATCACGTCTGATTATGCAGGTGAACTTGCCCGCAAACGAAATGCTTTCCAGGCCGTTACAGGCACGAAGAAGGCTATTCATTCCATTATGGTTACGACAGACGGTCTGGCACAAAATGAATATTGGGGTGATATTCAAGCAGAAATACATCTAGATGATTTATACGAACTATAAAAACGATGAATTTGCTATGCTCAAGAATTTGAAGAAGATGCGGCATCAAAACATAAACGACAACTCGGACAACCATAATAGAATTGTCCTCAGTTGTCGTCAAATGCATAAGGTTCATCACTCCAGATCCAGGATGAGCCGATTTTCCAGTTGGGGCGCAAAAACGCCCCTGTAGTCAATAGCGCTCGCTGTCGTTGGGGAATGTGCCCTGTTTCACGTCTGCCACATATTGGCCCACGGCATCCGTGATGACGGCGTGAAGGTCGGCATACCGGCGAAGGAACTTGGGCGAAAAGCCCTGGTTCATGCCCAGCATGTCCTGCACCACCAGCACCTGACCGTCTGCCATGCCACCGCCGATACCGATGAGGGGGATGGCCAGCTCGCTGCACACCTGCGAAGTGAGGGCTGCGGGAATCTTCTCCAGTACGATGGAGAAACATCCTGCCTCCTCCAGCGCATGGGCATCGGCAATCAGCTTGTCGGCCTCGGCCTTCTCCTTGGCCCTCACGCCATAGCCGCCAAACTTGTTCACGCTCTGTGGCGTGAGGCCCAGATGGCCCATCACGGGAATGCCAGCCTCAATGATGCGGCGGACGGTGTCGATAATCTCAATGCCCCCTTCCAGCTTCACGGCATCCGCGCCCGTTTCCTTCATGATGCGCACGGCATTGCGCACGCCGTCTGTTGCGCATACCTGATAGGAGCCGAAGGGCATGTCGCACACCACCAGTGCGCGATGGACACCCCTGACCACACCGCGTGCATGGTAAATCATCTCGTCTACTGTGATGGGAAGGGTGGTGGCATTGCCAGCCATTACGTTGCTGGCCGAGTCACCGATAAGAATCACGTCAATACCTGCCTGGTCAACCAGTTGGGCCATGGTGTAATCGTATGAGGTGAGCATCGCAATCCTTTTGCCTTGCTGCTTCATCTCAATGAGACGCTGCGCAGTAACTTTGCGCGTGTCTTCCACTAGATATCCTGCCATTGTGTGTATTTTTATTATTTCGGGCGCAAAATTACTCATTTTTTTTCTTATCTTCCAATTTATTTCATACTTTTGTGCATAAATACGTATTTCCGACATGAATCCTACCCTCACTGTCTATAAAGCTTCGGCCGGTTCGGGAAAGACCTTCACCCTGGCCGTTGAATACATTGCCCTGCTGCTGGCTGCGCCTCAGGGGGACGCTTTCAGGAATACCCTGGCCGTGACCTTCACCAACAAGGCCACGGCGGAGATGAAGGACCGCATCCTGCAACAACTGTATGCCATCGGGAAGGGACTGCCCGAGGGCGACCACTATCTGAATGCCGCTGCGGCCCTGATGGAGCAGCGTGGTGTGCCGACAGAGCCTGCGGCCATGCGCCAGAAGGCGCGTGCGGCGCTTTCCTGCATTCTCCACGACTACAACTATTTCCGTGTGGAGACGATTGACTCCTTCTTCCAGAGTGTGATGCGAAGCCTTGCCCATGAGCTGGGCCTCTCGCCCAATCTGGAGGTGGAACTCAATACAGCAGACACGGTGGCGAGGGCTGTGGACCAAGTTATAGACAACATGCAGTTTCGCGAGGACATCCAGCAGTGGGTGCTCTCGTATGTGACAGAGCAGATAGAACGCAATGAGCGATGGGACGTAACCCGTGTGGTAAAGACCTTTGCACGCTGCATCTTTGAGGAGAGTTTCCAGAACCGCACGCAGCAGCAGCGGGAGTACATGAACGACGAGGCACGCATCCGGCAGTTTCGCGACAGCATGCGCAAGATAGAGCAGGAGGCCGGCGAGAAGGTGAAGGAGGCTGCCGCTGCCCTGCACGGGCGCATCCAGCAGTCGGTGCTCAATTATGAGCGCATCTCCCGTGGACGGAATTATCTGCAGGCCATTCAGCGCATGATGGAGGGCAGGTATGACACAGCGTCGAAGACACTGCCGTCGGCTGCGAAGGAGCCCGAGAAGATGCTGCTGGCCAAGGACAAACGCAACAGCGGGATGGTGGGGCTGGCCACCGAACTGGCCAGTGAGATAGACCGGTTGCTACGCCTGTATGACGAACAGGAGGTGCTCTCATCTTCTGCGCGATTGGCGCGCAAGTATGTCAATCCCATGCGTTTGTTGGGGTGTATAGAGGAAACCGTGCAGAACATCTGCAACGAGAAGAACCAGATTATGCTCAGCCAGACCCCCACACTGCTGAGCGAGCTGGTGGACGGGAGCGATGCTCCCTTTGTGTTTGAGAAGATAGGCACACAGTTCCACAATGTGATGATAGACGAGTTTCAGGACACCAGCAGGCTGCAGTGGAAGAACTTCCGCGTGCTGTTGCTGGAAAACCAGAGCATGGGAGGCCACGACCTTCTGGTGGGCGATGTGAAACAGAGCATCTACCGCTGGCGCAACGGTGACTGGAGCATCCTGGATGGCATACATGATGAGATGAGCCATCTGCATCCCATCGTGCGCACGCTGAAGAAAAACTATCGCAGTAACCAGCAGGTGGTGGACTTCAACAATGCTTTCTTCCCCAAAGCCGCCGCGCTGCTGGACACGCTCTGGACTGGTGCCAGGTTCCATTTGGCAGACATCTATAGCGATGTGGCGCAGGAATGCAAGAAGAGGGACGGCATGGGCTATGTGAGTGCCCGCCTGTTCTGCAAAAAAGGTATTTCCACACCAGAGGGGTACGACGAGGCTGTGGTGGAGGAGATGGCTGAGCGCATAGGGCAACTCCTGCAGATGGGCGTGCCGCCTTCCGACATGGCCATTCTTGTGCGCGCCCGC
Organism: Bacteroidaceae bacterium; assembly: GCA_016292545.1. GTDB lineage: Bacteria > Bacteroidota > Bacteroidia > Bacteroidales > Bacteroidaceae > Physcousia. The sequence goes on along the minus strand of JAEDIG010000020.1, from coordinate 22,960 downwards.
AGGATGGGCACCCGGCTGATTGAACTTTTCGGCCGGAAGCATTCCGAGATACGTCTTGTGAGCGACGAAGCCTTCCTGCTGAAGGCCAGTGTGGCGGTGGGTATGATAGTGAATGCGTTGCGGGTGCTCGACGACATGCAGGAGGCCAACCCCATTCCCTTGCACTATCTGGTGGAACATTATTTGCAGGACGTGAGGCATGAAGAGGCCAGGCCCGAGGCTTTTGCCCCGCTGGCCATGAGGGAAAGGCTGCCGCAGGAGTTCCTCTCCATGCGCGATGCGTTGCGGCAGCTGCCGCTGGCACTGCTGTGTGAACGGCTCTACCGCATCTTCATGCTGGACAGGATTCCGGGTCAGGAAGCATACCTGTGTGCCTTTTACGACGAGATGCAGACCTATCTGGCCAGCCATCCGTCGGACATTCACTCTTTCCTGGAGGCATGGGACGAGCAGATAGCCGGACGGTCCATCCCCTGCGGACAGGTGGACGGCATTCAGGTGATGACCATCCATCAGAGCAAGGGCCTGCAGTTCCACACCGTCCTCCTTCCCTGCACAGAATGGGACATAGAGATGGACCGGAGCGCCGACCTGCTGTGGTGCACACCCGACAGGGAGCCTTTCGACACGCTGGGCCTGCTGCCGATTACCCCGGGCAAGCAGATGGCTTCCAGCATCTTTTCGCCCTGGTATGAGGAGGAGCATCTGCAACGACGTGTGGATGCGCTCAACACACTCTATGTGGCCTTCACACGTGCCGAGACCAACCTGATGATATGGGGGCTCACCACCTCAGCGCTGACCACCCGCTCGCTGGCAGGCGACCTGCTGTATGCCTGTGTGGATGGTTGGACCACCCACGACGAGACCCTGTATTTCGAACAAGGCTGCCTGGCCGGGAAGGAACAGAAACATGCGGCCCATTCCGTCAACCGCATGCAGCCCACGCCGGAGGACCAGTCATTGGTGGTTTGCTCGTTTGAACCGCGGCTGGATTTCCGCCAGAGCAACGAGTCAATCCAGTTTGTGCGCAATATCCGCGATGACGATGAGGACAGGGAACACACACAGTCTTTCCTGGAACTGGGAAAGATTCTTCATTATGTGCTCAGCCAGGTGCGCGACATGCAGGATGTGGAGCGTGTGGTGGACAGGTGTCAGAGCCAGGGGCTTATTGCCGATGCCAACCAGCGCACTGTCATTCTCCGGCGCATCCGCAAGGGACTGGAACGCCCGCTGGTGGCCTCATGGTTTGCCATGGGGCAGGAGGTGTACAACGAATGCAGCATCACACGCATCAATCCCGAAACGGGCATACCCGAGGTGAAGCGCCCCGACAGGGTGGTGATAAGCGGCAACAACATCACGGTGGTTGACTTCAAGTTTGGCCGCCCCTATCCCGAGCATGAGCAACAGGTGGGTACATACATGCAGTCGTTGCGCATGATGTATCCGCAGCATACGGTGAGAGGCTACCTTTGGTATGTATATACGGGTCAGACCCCCGAAGTATACATTAATTAATAAATGCGTACGCGCATGTATAAAGCATAGACGACAATGGCACAGACATCCTTTCTGACGCTGGTGGCACAGGATCTGCTTCGCAGATACGGCCATAACCTGAACCACGTGACTGTGGTATTTCCCAACAAACGTGCAGGCCTCTTCCTCAATCAGGAGCTTGCGCTCCAAAGCCAGCAGCCCGTGTGGGCACCCCGCTATACCACCATGGGCGACCTTTTCCACACCCTTTCGCCCTACCAGCCGGTGGAACGCATAGAGGCCGTGTGTACGCTCTACCAGATATATCGCGAGGAGATGGGGGAGGACACAGATGAGAGCCTGGACCGCTTTTATGGCTGGGGCGAAATCCTGCTTTCCGACTTTGACGACATAGACAAGCATCTGGCCGATGCCAAGGCCGTGTTTGCCAATGTCCATGATCTGCAGGAGATGTCCGACCTGTCTTTCCTTACCCCGGAACAACTGGAGGCACTCCGCCGCTTCTTCCAGTATTTCAGTCTGGAGCGCGACAGTGTGCTCCGCAGCCGTTTTCTGCGCTTGTGGAGGCACTCGTTCTCCATCTACACACGTTTCAAGGAAATGCTTATGGCAGAAGGGAAACTGTATGAGGGTGCATTGTTCCGCGAGGTGATAGAGCGGCTTGGCAAGGCCGACTCGGTGGAGGCGATGCTGGCTCCGCTTCCTGAGCATGTGGTTTTTGCAGGCTTCAATGTGCTCAACGATGTGGAGCAGGAACTGATGGATGTGCTCCAGCAGGAGGGCAGGGCCTTGTTCTATTGGGACTATGATGTCTTCTATGTGGAGCGGCCGCGGTTCGAGGCCGGTTTCTTCATGCGCCAGAACCTGGAGCGATTCGGGAGTGCACTGCCGGCAACGCATTTCGACAACCTCAGCCAGCTGCGCGACATCACGTTTATCGCCACCTCCTCCGATACGGCCCAGCCCCGCTATGCCACACGCTGGCTGCAAGGGGAGCTCGACCAGCGGGCCAACCGCAATGCGGTGGTGCTCTGCAACGAGGGTATGCTGTTGCCTCTGTTGCATGCTGTGCCCGAGGAGGGCATGGACGGCCATCCTGCGGCCCTGAATGTTACGATGGGCTTCCCGCTGCGCGACACTCCCATCTACAGTTTCGTGCAGGCGTTGGTCAGTGCACAGACAGAGGGTTACGACCGTATGCGGAAGCGGTTCTACCGCCCTTTCCTGGTCACACTGCAGAAGCATCCTTATTACAGCTATATCACGCCCGAACAGGCAACCACCTATGTGGGCGACCAGTCGTCGGCCCTGCTTCACTATCTCATTGAGATGGTCACCTGTGTGGGCCGGCAGTTTACGGAGGTGGAGCAGCCGTCCATCTTCGACCAGCTCTACATCGAGAGCATCTACCGCACTGTCCTCACACTGCGTCAGCTGTTGCAGCTGGTGGAGCATCCTTCGCGCACCCTGCAAATGGATACGCAGACCCTGCGGCGGCTGCTCCGCCAGTTGCTGCAGCAGACGAGTGTGCCCTTCCATGGCGAACCTGCCATCGGGCTTCAGATGATGGGTGTGCTGGAAACGCGATGTCTGGACTTCTCCCATCTGCTCATGCTGAATGTGGAAGAGGGGAACCTGCCCAAGAATGTGCGTGACAACAGCCTGATACCGATAGCCATACGCGAGGCGTTCGGCCTCACTACCTTGCGCCATAAGGTGGCGGTGTATGCCTATTATTTCTATCGTCTGATACAGCGCACCAGCCATCTCACCTGCATCTATAGCGAAAACTGCCAGAACACCACCCACCATGAGATGAGCCGTTTCCTGCGGCAGTTGCAGGCAGAGACAGACTTGCCCATACGCTTTGTAAAGCTGAGCGGAAAGCCTGTGATTCCCGGGAGCCCCTCGTATGTGGTGGAGAAAACGCAGGATATTATGCGCCAGTTGCATGACCGCTATGCCGTCGGGGGCAATGGGAAGGCGGCCCTCCCGCTGAGTCCCACGGCCATCAACACTTATATTGACTGTCCGCTTTCCTTCTACTACAGATATGTGGCCGGCCTTAAGGTGGAGGACGACCCGCAAAACATGAGCATGGCCCCTGTGCTGGGAAGCGTCTTCCACGACACGGCCCAACTCTTTTACATGCAGCTCATCCGACGCACAGGCTCCAAGGTGATCCAGCGTGAACAGCTGAATGCTTGGGTGTCGCACCCCGAGATTCATCTGGAACCCTTGCTTGACATTATTTTTGATGTGGATTATTTCCATCCCGTCAGCGATGACAATGAACGGGATGGACGCATACAAGCCATGATAGAAGGCACTATGCGTGTGCAGAACGTCTACGAGGGAGAGCACATCATCTATCGGAAGGTGATTCTTGCCTATCTGATGAACCTGTTGCGCTACGACCTCAGGCATACTCCCTTCACGATGCTGGGCATGGAGGAAGACCGCTTCTTCGATTTGCACCTGCAGACGAAGCAGCCCATTACCGTGCGGACAGGCGGGCGCATCGACCGCATGGACATTATGGCGGGTGCGCTGCGTATAGTGGACTACAAGACCGGAACCAGCCACCTGGATTCCGTGACCAGCATGGATAGCCTGTTTGTACAGGGACCTCGCAGGAACGGATATTATCTCCAGACCATGCTCTACGCCCTTGCACAGTTGCACCACCGTGAACCTCAGGAACCGATTGTCCCCACGCTGTTCTATGTGGGAAAAGCATACGGTGAGGACTATTGCCCGTCCTTGCAGATTGGCCGTAGCCCCATCGAAGACTTCACTCCCATGGCAGAGGAGTTCTCGGACGGGCTGAGGGATGTGCTCACCCAGCTTTTCGATGCGGAGGTGCCGTTCACGCAGGCTCCCTCGGATGCTCCCTGCCGCTACTGCCCCTACTGCCCGCTTTGTGGGAGATAGAGGGATGAGCGTGATTTGAACCCCTAGAACCTATACCCGTATTCCACCGCCCCATCGGGCTGGCGGGTAGTGGTAACATATTTGTCCAGACATTCCTTTGCCACCTGATAGGTGTCACCTTCGGGCTCGGGCGAGTAGCGGGTGAGCAGTTTGTTGTGGGCCCATGCCCAGTCGTGCTTGAACCATCCTTCGGGCGGTGCCTGCAGCTGATGGGTGAAGAAATATTGCCATCTGGGATAGTAGAAATCCTTGAGCATGCCCTGCCATTGGCGGTAGCTGTAGTCGCGCAGTCCTCCTTCCTCGCTTTGCCGCTGGTCGCCCCATGTGGTGATGAGTGTACGTGCATTGTCCAGCTCCAGCCAGTCCTGCATCTCGGGTGTCCATCCCTTCACTTCCGTAGCGGCCTTCCGGGCGGTTTCTGTCCAGTTGCCCAGTCGGAAGATGCGGTTGGTGCCCAGCAGTCTGTCCATGTCCAGGATGAGCTCCAGGAAACAGTCCCTTCGGGAGGCAAACAGCTGTTCGTTGCCTTCCTCCTTTGCCTGCCGGATGGCTTGCAGCAGGAAGTAGGCATAGTCGCTCAGTGTCTGCCGAGTGATGTCGCAAAGGTCATAGCTGTAGTTTGCCTGGCAGTAGGCGTGCTTGGCCACCAGGGGAGCGGCCTCGAGCAAGGACATGTTGGCGGCAATGAACTGTTGCAACTTGTCCTTGTAGAAGATGTCGGTGCCGCCCCATGTGCTCACACTCCACACGTTGAGCGCGGGTCGTGCACACACCACAGCCTCGTGGGGACCCTGCAGCGAGGTGGTGTTGTTGAGTGCCGTCTCCAGCAGTCCTTCCCATGCCTCCACTGCAGGCGTGTTCGAGGTGTTCCCATAGCGCGCGTTCACGTAGTCCTTTATCCATTGGCGCGTGTCGGGTTTAGTGTTCATCCAGGGCAGTTCGTAAAGCAGATCATACACCACGGGTGTCTGCTCAATGGCTTCCGGTGCCGACCCTATTCCCCTTATCGAAGCATACCGCTGGCTGTAGGTGAAATAGTTGTCGGCCATCTTGGGCAGCCGTCCGAAGAAACCTGTGCGTCCGCCGAAGTTAGGAATGGCGCAGTACACGGCTTCCTGGGGATTATAGCCCTCATAGCGGTCAAAGGCAGGGCTGCCGTCGCTGAAGAGGTCGAGTACAATCAGCCGCTTGGCGGGAACGGCTCTCAGACAGGTGCCCTGATAGGGTGCCCATTGCCATTGCTGGATGACCCACTTGGCTTCCGGGCCGATACAGTTGTCCATGGCCTCAAAGACAGCCTTGTAGCCTTCGGCATAGCGTCCGCTGGCAATGGTGCCGCCCTCGTGGAAGGGGTCCATGCTGTAGTAGCGGCTGCTGCCCATCACTTCCTCCAGACGCTGGTAGTACTGACGGGCTTTCTCTGCAAAGTCCTTGCTGCTGGGGTCCAGGATATAGGGTCGCTGGAAACCGCACCAGCTTCCGGCCTTGTCTGTGGCAATGCCGGTGACGGACTCAAAGTTGCTAGGCACCATCCCGCTGAATCCGGGCAACACAGGCTGCATGCCCAGTTCCCGCTGCCTGTCTGTTATCTGTCTGGCCAGTCTGGCCTGCCGGCCGAACCAGTTGTCGTTGGTGGTGCCGCCCCATCCCTCCAGATTGTTCATGCCCCACCATGCCGTGAAGGCGGGGCCGGGAATGAAGGCTTCAGCCTCTGCCTCCCCATACCCGCAGTCTTTCATGAGGAAATCGCGCCATACGGCCTCTAGCCCCACAATCTGCAGGGGCATGTTGATGCCTCTCAGGGCCATCCAGTCAATTTCCTGTTGCCACCGCTCCCATGTCCATGCTGTCATGGAGTAGCCGAAGGTGCAATAGTTGAGGTAATACCTGTAATCTGCCTTGCACACATGCCGCTCGGGCCGGGCGGGAACGGGTAGTTCCACCTTGGAGAGGTCGGTTGTCAGGTGGTTCCACGACAGGTTGACGTGGGCGTAGTGGTTGAGATACCATCCTATGCCTGCGCATACGGCAATGGTGGACGAACCCTTGACCATGGGTTTTTTTCCGTTCTTGTCGGCGGTGATGACAAAGACATCGGCCTGCGTCGAAAGCGATGGATCCACTTGGGTGACAATACGCTTGGATGTGCCTTTTCCGCCTATGCGGTTCAGCAGTCCGGCCACTGCCTGGGCGTGGAGCGGACTCAGCGCCATGGCAGGCGTGCAGCATGGCAGGATGGCCAGGGCCATGAGGATGAGGATTCTTTTCATTTGTTTATCATGTGTTATTTTCTGTCTGAAACATGGATGGTTTCTCCCTGTGTGTGGGCCTGGAAGGCGGGCGCATATACGCATTGCAGACGGGCGGCTCCCAGCTGGTAGTCGCCGGGGCGGTCGAGTAGCCAGTCTTCCTCTATCACATACGTGCCGCGCGGGAGTGCGTCAAAGTAGTATGCATTCTCCGTGTCGTGGATGGAGCGGTAGCAGCCCACACCGTTCACGATGCAGTAGCCCGAATGCTGGGTGGCAGGCTGTGCGGCGGCTATCCTGCCGGCATGGAGTGCCACGTATTCCATGTCGTGGTCGATGGTGAGCGTATAGCGCACATGCACGCGGTCACCCTCGTGCCATCCGCTCGCTTCCACATCCCTGCGCAGGGTGATGCCTTCGCGTTGCGACTGCAAGGAAGCGTAGGGCAGGGAATACTGGGCGTATACGGCACCCCATGAGGTGCCTTCGCTCCGCTTGTCCACAGCTATCGTCCGGGGCTGTGGGATGTCTACTCCGGTACGGATATATCCCATATAGTCGGCATTGCCATTTATCGCTTGCTGCTTCTTCGCGCCCTTCACCAGCAGGTTGTCTGCCGTCTGCTCGTCGAAGGGAACGGCATGGTGCAGCATAATCATGTACACGGCATCTGCCGTCTGTACGGGCTGTTCCCATGCCTGGGTGCGCTTCTGCATGACCAGCCACTGCTCCATGCCCTCCAGCAATGCCTTGTCCTTGGGAAGCACGATGTCGAAGGCCTCCATCAGGGCCACGTGCTGCTGTATCTTCCTGTCGATGCTGGTGAGTCTGCCTCCGGGATAGGCCAGATGGTAGCCGTCGGCCTGTGTGACAAGGGTACGCATTTTCTCTGCCAGCTGCTGTGCCGTGTGTTTCTCGCCCTGTGCGTGCAGCACAATGGCAGCCATGGCCCGCTGCTCGTAGGGCAGTTCAGGGGCGTCCTTCTTCAGTTTGGCCATCCATTCTTTCACGGCACTTAGTGCCGCATCGTTGGGCTTGTAGCCACTTCTCGACAGCGCATACAGATATTGCAATACCACAGCGGGGGTGGAGCCTTTCGGATTGTTCTTCAGCCATTGTGCCGCATGGTCGGACAGGTAGTCCATGGCATAGCCGAACACCTTGTCCTCGCGTTGCCTTGCGGCATCGGCGGCATCGTTGCCTGCCACGATGCGGAGGCGGGTGAGCAATCGCACCACCTCTGCAGTCAGATAGGCATCGCCCCTCATGCCCGGATACCAGGCAAACGAACCGTCGGGCATCTGCATGCGTGCAATGGTTTCGATGGCGGCCAGCCGTGTCTGGGGCTGTGGTGCTGTGCGATACAGTTCCAGCAGGGCCTTGCGCTGTATGGAATCGCGTTGTGCATCGGCCATCCAGGGCATCTGGCTGATGCCGATGCCCGTCAGTGCCTCGTTCATTCTGAGGCTGCTGCTCATCTGTTTGTCATCGCTTGCCCATTGTCCGATAGCTTCCTTCAGCTGGGGGATGCGCTCCAGCGTATGGCAGGCCATGGCATCCGCATAATAGGATGCGGCCAACGAGAGCACATCGTTTGCCCGGGGTTTGTGGAGCACAGGCAGTGCACGTATGGCCATCCACACGGGGCGCGAGGTGTATTCCACCGTCAGCCTCCTGTTGGTGGCCCCGGGGTGGTCATAGGCAAAGAGCTTGTCCATATCCATCTGCCACTGTTGCGGTCCTGTGATGCAGAACGATTTTGTCTCTGTCACTTCCTCCACATCGCTCAGCACGGGCAGGTATTGCTGCTCGCCGTCGCTGCCTGCATCGGTCTGCGCCATCCAGCGTACCACCAGCATCGGGTGCTTGTCCGAGGCATCGAAGGGAATGCGCAGGACTGTGTCTTGCATTGCCGCCAGCTGCAGGGGGATGCGGCGGGTGCTTATCACCTTGGAAGTGGTGGCATCGGTTATCTCCAGCACGCCCTCTCCCCTCAGCGGGTTGGGTGTGCGGTTGTCTACGCTGGCCATCAGTGTGGCCTTGTCGCCAGAACGCAGGAAGCGGGGCAGTTGCAGCCTTGCCATCACCTGCTTCACGGCCACAATGGTGTCTTCGAAGGCCACTTTCTGCATGTCGGCTGTGTGGGCCATGCCCATCAGATGCCATGAGGTGAGTCCCTCGGGCAGGGTAAACGACAGGGCCACTTGTCCTTGTGCGTCTGTGCGCAGGGTGGGGTAGAAGAAGGCCAGCTCATTCAGGTTGGTGCGCACCATACCTGCCAGAGAAGACTGCATGTCCTCTGTCTTGTAGCCTTCGGCCGGTGTGGCCGCGTCTTCGCTCTCCTCCACTTCCATGGTGTCATACAGAATACCTGCTGCAGGAGTGGCCGCGGCAGTGGACTTGGCCATCATCATCTTTCCGCTCGTCACGTCGGTCCGTGTGTTCCTTGCCAGCAAGGGGCGTGGTGTCCCCATGTCGGCTGCCCGATAGTGGAAGAACAGGTCGTCGTTGAGCTGGCTCCATTGCGGGTAGCCGTCGGTGTATTGGCGGAGTGTGAAGTCAAGGCTTGCAAAGCGCTGCTGGTAGCTGCCCACGTTGCCATGCAGAGAGGGCGCACTCGTGAGTCGCGGCACGGCCAGCTGCATAGCGTGCGGCTGCAAGGCATCCAGTGCGGCATCGAACAGTGTACACATCACGTTGGCCTTGGCCGGCTTCCCGTCGGCGGTGAGCAGGGTCATCCGCCATTCTTCCTTTTGTCCTGGCTCCAGCTTGTCGCGGAAGGTGTCCCAGCGCCATTTCAGGGTCTTGTCTGTTGTCTTGGGGCTGATGGTCAGCGTGCTTGTGTGTGCCTTGCCTTCGTATATCAGTCTGTACATCACCCTCACTCCCTCCTCGCAGCTGGGCTGGAGGGGTGTTTCCATTGTGTGTACCTCGTTTCGGAGTGGTATCAGGGTGTCTGTGACAACACTTTCCTCCGATACGGCCATGCACCACACGTAGGCTTCGGGTAGGGAACTGGCAATGCGGATGGCGGCAGGCTGGCTTTTGCTGAAGGTGGGGTCGGGGCAGTACACATGAAGCGGCGTTTCAGGCAGGGGCTTGCTGTCCTTCATCGAAATGAGCGATATGTCCTGCCTTACGGAGGTCGTGTCAGCCCCCACCTGTGCAAAGGCATACAGGGTGTATTTGCCTGAGGGGATCTCGGCCAGACCTTGCGGCACTGTTGCCGTGCCTGTCTTCAGTCGGGTTGTGTATACCGTTTCCCCATCCTTGAGCAGTTTGCATTCCACATCCCCCTCCACGGGCTGGCTGCAACAGTCGAGCAGCTGTATGTTCCAGGGCTTCAAGCGGTCCTTGTCCTGAAGCGCATTTGTGCGGAGCATCAGGCGCAGGGGTGTATGATAGATGGTGGTATGGTGGGTGGCGGTACAGGTCTCTCCCTGGCGGCTCAGCACGTCCGCCTCGGCCTGTAGCATCGAGATGGCGTTTCCCTCGTCGCGGTTGGTCTTGGGCACGGGCACCTTGGCCGTGAAGCGTCCTTCAGTGTCGGTATAGAGTGTGTCTGTCTGCGCCCATGCATCATCATCCTCCACATAGATGCGCGGCCATCCTCTCTGCTGCCAACGGTAGCGCACACAGACACGCGCATCTGTCACGGGCACGCCGCTATAGGTATAGGCTTTCCCTTGCAGGGATATATAATCTGTGGGCCAGGGGGTGCGTGCCTCCTTTTGCAGGTCTACATAGAAGGTGGCGCGTTTGTATTCCTCCACACGGAAGGAGCAACTGCCGCTGCCTCCCTTCACCCTCACGCTGAAATGACCGGGCAATTGCCCCTCGGGCAAAAGCAGGGAATCCACGGCTATGCCCATGCTGTCGGTGGTTATGCTGTGGGTGCCCATCAGCTGGTTGTTGGCATCATAGTAGCCCAGTTCCAGTTGCTTTCCCTCCTCTGTGTGCGAACCGTCGATTGTTGTGCAGAAGGCCAGGGCTGCCACGTGTACCTTCTGTCCTGGCCGATAGATGCTGCGGTCGGTATACAGGCGCACGGTGTTGCGCTTGGCGTTGGTGGCCAGCTTAGGGGTGGAGAAATAGGAATACAGGCGCTCGGCTTCCATGGCACTGTCTGCACCCTGCCACAGCCTCACGTGAGTGGGCACCAGCAGGCGGTTGGGCAGGCTGATTTCCACATCGCCTACTGGAGAGGTGACGGCTGTCTGGAGGGTGGTGGTGTCGCGGTCACGATAGTGGGAGAAGCATACATTCACACCGCTCTTAGGCGCACCCGTAGTGATGTCCACCACCTTCAGCCGCAGTCTGTTGTGGGGCAGGTTGAAGGTGAGGAAGGCCAGCGAGCTTACACGGAAAAAGCATACCGTGGATGCCCGTTCCCCCCCAACCTGGGAATTGCTCTTTCCTGTAGCCACCATGGCATAGCGGCCATAGCCCGGCGTTGTCCATCGTATGGTGTCGGAGTGGGTGGTGAAGGGGTCGGATTGCTGAAGCGTATGGCTGAAGGTTCTTATTTTCTTTCCTTCTTTCCGCAGGGCGGTCTCCACATGGTCCTGGTTCTCGTCAAAGTTGCTGGGCAGGGCATACAGCGTAAAATCGGCTTGCACCACGTTGCGTGTGCGTACGGCCCATTCCACGGATGTGTCGGGCGCATAGTAGGAGCGGTAGTCCCATGCCAATACGGGATGCTGTAGCTCAAGCAACTCGTTCTTCAGGGCATTTCTCCGGTTGGATTTCGGATAGCGTTGCAGGCCTTCCTCCAACCATTTCCTCTGCTCCTCGGGTCTGTTTTCGGGGAGGCGTGACAGTCGAAGGTATACCTCCGCACAGGCCTGCAGGTGGCCGTATTCCTGAAGCATCTGCATCCATTTGGCGCGTGGATTCTTCAGTGTCGTGCAGGCATCGGTGGAGTCGATGGCCATCCACAGGGCGGCCTCTTCGAGATGGCAGGTGCGGTAGAAGGAGATGAGGTCCTGCCATTCAGGCACACCTGCCTGCAGGATTGTTTCCTCGGGCAGGTCATTTCGCATGGCGGTCCACACCACATAGAGCATGTCACTGCCATACACCCGTTCGTGTTTCCCGCGTCTGGGCAATGGCATCCATGCCTTTGTCTTTTGGGAGTGGAGTAGGGCAGGATTTCTGAGTGCCTCGCCATATAGCTTTGCTGCGTAGTGGTGATATTCCTCTCGCGACCACTCCTGCAAACTGTCGGGGTGGCTGGGTGTTTCCAGATGGTTTGTCTGTGCTCGGAAGGCGTTGATAGCCACCAGATGGGCCAGTGTGGCCTTGTAGACGGCGCATGCTGCTTCGTCTGTGGTGCCCTTAATGGCTTCGCGCAGGCGTGTCACGTCTGCGAAGAAGTTGTTGGGTGTCACTTCCTCTCCTGCCTGCATCTCTTGCAGCATCTCCACCAGCCGCGACGCCTCAGGATGGCGGCGGCCTTGCATGTGGACGGGGCAATAAAGGAGCGCTGTCAGCAGGATGCCTTTCAGCAGAAATCTCTGGAATCTCTTGTTCATATATTCATATTTAAGGGTTTTATTCCGCAAATTTACACAAATAACCCGATAAATGGACTTTTTGTAAGTTAAAGATAATTAAGTGACCACAAAACATGTTCCCGTGTCATCACTGATGATAGGCCCTGGGCGTTACTGATGGCATGAGCCCGTCGTCAGTGAAGGCCGAATGGAGTTGTCTGCAGGAACTCTTCTTCCAGTCTCATAGGAATATCTTATTCTCTTTTTTGCATCGGGATGTGCGTTACTCGCTGCAAGGGTATAACATTTATGTGGGATAAAAGCGAAGAAGTGGAGTCTTATTTGGACACTCTCTCTGGCGTGGCTTGCGGGTACGAAAAGAGGGCACCGCGGAATACGGTGCCCTCCCAAAATGAAACTTTCAAAAAGGATTTACTTTACAGAAATCTTCTTGCCGTCGATGATGAAGATGCCACCCTGGGCCTTCTCCACCTGGATACCGTTGATGTTGTAGATGCGTACATCCTGGTTGTCGGAAGCAATCTTGTCGATGGCGTTGCCACCCTCGCCGAATACGGGATAGCTGCCTTCCTTCATGTCGCAATACCAGGGAGCGCCCCATGCTACAACCGTCTGCTGCAGTTCAGCAAAGTTGGTTCCATCGTAGTAGCTGATGCCTTCCAAGGTGTCGTCGGCAGTGGTGGTGCCGAAGTTGCCGGTGGTGTTGCACCAAACCACAATGTTCTTGTAGGTAGAGGGAGCGGTTACATCCTTCTTGCCGCCACCCACGATGCCAGTTTCCTGGGCGTTGTTGCCGGCAGCATAAACGTTCTCCATTGTCAATGCGTCGCGTACGCGGCCCACGATGGCACCACGGAACTGGTTGCCTGCGGTGAGGTCTACGATGGCATAGCAGTTGCGGATGATGGAAGGACCACCGACGTTGCCGATCATGCCGCCGGCGTAGTTGCCGTCGTTGATGATGCTGCACTTACCGGTTACCCATACGTTTTCGAGGATAGAGGTCTGCTTCACTCCGTCGATGGCGAAGTTGTCGTGACCCATGTATCCGCCCAAGATACCTGTACCGCTGTTGATGCAGGATACGTTGGCGTTTTCGAAGCCTACGTTGCGCACGTTACCGCAGAGGATACCGAAGAAGCTGTTGTAGGCCTGTGTGCCTGTGGTGCAGGTGAAGTTCTTGATGACGTGGCCCTGACCGTCGAAGTCAATCCAGTTCATCCAGGGCTTGTTGTTGGCATTGTCCTGCTCCATGTTGAGGGGAACCCAGTTGGTAACGCTGCTCATGTCGATGTCGGCATCCAGCTTCACATAGGTGTACTCGCCGGTACGCATGTAGTCGCGCAGAATGGCCATTTCCTCAGGCTTGGTGATGACGAACGGATCGTCCTGTGTACCGGTGTGCTTGTCGAGCTCACTCTGAGGTTCGTTGGTGTAGGTGCCGTCGGGCAGGCGGTAAACCGTCTTGTGGGTGTTGTCAAGCACAGGCATTTCGTCGGTGCCCAGCGTCTGGAACCAGCCGATGTTGGCTGTGCGGCCGCCGTTGAGCAGATAGGTAGCCTCGCCGGTGGGGAACTGCTCGGGAGTAATCTTTGCAGCACCGGTGGGGATGTCGGCAAACGGAGTCGTGTAATAGCAGTTGCTTACCCTGGCGTTGCCGGGGTTGCGGGCAATCATGTTGCTTCCGCTGGGATCCACCTGGATGTCGGCAATGACCAGACAGCCGTCGATGACAACGGGATTGCCGGAGCACCATCCTACGATACCGCCGCAGCTGTTGGTGGCAGCACCGATCATCTGACCGTCGAACAGACAGTTCTTGATGGTGGTGGGCTCTTCGCAGACAGCAATTATACCGGCATGTGTGCCGTCGCCGCTGATGGTGCTGTTGATGATGACGCTGCTGTGGATGCCGTCTACATACGCACCGTTGTGGCTGTGGGCAGCCAGACCGGCAGCATACTTGGCAGGTGTGTTGATGACACCCGTAATGTGCAGGTTGGTCACTCTTGCACCGGCAGCCAGATCATCGAAAATGGCTGCGTTTTCGGCATCGCGGGTGATGTCCACGTCGATGGTGTGGTGGTTACCCTCGAAGGAGCCGGCATAGCCGTAGATGATGTTGGCTTCTGTGATGTTCATGACATCGGTTTCGAGGCTTGCAGCCAGCGTCTTGGAGCCGCTGTTGACCATATTGATGAAGTAGAGGAAGTTGGCCTTGCTTGCGATGTGGAGCACACCGTTCTCGTCCTTTACGGGAGCGATGCCAAGACCCTCCAGCATGCTCATGTCGGCAGCCTCCTGGGTGGTGTAGCTACCGTTTACATAGCCCTCAAGCACTTCGTCCTTGAGCATGTAGATCTTCTCGGCCTCTTCAACGTCCATTTCACCGCTGGCTACAGCATCGGCAGCGATGGCATTGTATAGCTCTACCTCTGTGGCGAGTGCGCGGTAGGCCACCTTGCAGTCGAGCACTTCCTGGAACAGTGCGCTCAGCTCCTCGATGCATGCATACTGCTCTGCAGCACTGCCTGCAGCCTCGGCCTTGCCTATGACAGCGGTCAAGCGGTCGCGGATGTCCTGGCTGAAGTTGGGGTACTTGCTGATGTTCTCATCGGTAGAGAATTCGTATATGTTCAGGATGGTGTTGGCACGGTCCAGCATGTCGCCCAGCGTGTTGCCCAGGTCGGGCTCGTCGGTTTCAAGGTTGCCCAGATAGGTGAGCTTGATGTTGCCGATACCGGTCCATTCGTTGTCGCTGGTGAAGCTGTGGTGGTTGACCACACCCACAGTGAGCTCGCCATTCGTCACGTTCACAAGGACGCGGTTCAATGCACGGCCGGCAAGGGCTGCGTAGCAGACGCTCTTGCGTCCGTGGATGACATAACCCATCAGGTTGCCTTCGCCGTCCTTCACTTCACGATCTGCGGCACCGTCCTCGCTGTCGCCCGTGAGGAAGCAGTTCACATGGTCCTCAGCCTCTTCGGGAAGCAGCATGGTTTCGCGTACAGAAGACAGGTAGTTGCGGTTGTCGTTGGCATAGATGAAGGCTGCATACTGGTAGCTGTGCTCATCGTTGAATGCGCGGAAACCACCGCTGCACGACAGCTCATACACACCGTCCTTCAGGCCAGTGATGGTCTGGTACATGTCCATCTTGGTGGCGCTCCAGCTTTCGCAGGCACCAATGCCTTCGGCCGTGGCCACGCCGGTGGCCTTGATGCCCTCCCATCCGTTGAGGCCGTCGTTGAAGTTGGCATTCACCAGCAGGTTGGTGACATCCGAGCCTGCAAAGAAGCCCATGCGGATGGCCTCTTTCAGCATCTCTTCCACGCGTGTGGTCTCTTCCTTAATCTGGTTGGTGTCGAGCACGCGGTTCTCGGCATCCACGATGTATACATAGGAACCGTTGGGCATATCCTCGTTGGGATCTACATTGTCGTTGATGTAGCTGTCCAGCAGGTCGCGCTCCTGGCATTCAAGGTCGGGATTCTCCTCCAGGTATACGCGTGTTTCCTCCACCTTGTCCATGTAGGCCTGATAAGCAGCGGCAGAGGTGTAGAATTCGTTGCGAATCTTCTCGAACGACTCTTTGTATATCGCCAGGAAATCCTGGAAGGAGGTGAGTCCCTTCAACTCCTCAAGTGCATCCCTGAGGGCGGCAGTTGCATCACGGTTGGCAACCTTCTCGTCCACGTCGTTTTCAATGGCCGAAACGTAGGAGGTGATGAACTCCTTGTAGCTGGCCTCGTCCTGTACGCTGCCATAGACACCGTCGGCAATCTTGTACACTACGCCATGGGTGGCATCCAGTACGGGAGTGAAGTCCTCGTCGATGGTCTGGTACCATACGGGGCTGGTGAACGACTGTCCGTTGAGCCGCCATGCGAGTTCGCCGTTGGTAACAGCCGATTCTTCCAGGATGGTGCCCTGGGTACCCACAGTGGTATAGCAGTTGTTCAGCGAGGTGCTGTTGGGGCGCAGGAACATGGAAGCCTCGTTGTCGGCACCTTCCACGCTGGCGATGGACCAGCAGTTCTTGATGGTGGCCTTGTCGCCTACCCATCCGCTGATGCCGGCACTCTCATTGGCACCCTTCACCATGCCTGTGACACCGCAGTTGGTGATGAGGAAGGTGGCGCTGCTGCTCATACAGCATCCGATGATACCGCCGGCATTCTGTGCACCGCCAATGATGGAGCCGTGGTTGATAAGGTTGGTCATGGTGATTGTGCCCTCGTTGGGGGCAGAACCGCCGATCATGCCCACGAATGCCTTGCCTTCAATCACACAGTCGGGAGCCAGGGTGAGGTTCTTGAGCGTACAGCCGGGCAATACCTGGCCAAGCAGACCCACATAGTCGGTTTCGGGGCAGCTGATGTGGAGGCCGTTGATGGTGTGGCCCTGTCCGTCGAACGTGCCCTTGTAGCTGTTGAGGGGCATGAATCCTTCGATGCCGGACATGTCGATGTCGGCAGTGAGCTTGATGTTCAAGGCCCTGTTGATGCTGTTGGAGTTGATGATTTTCGACATGTAGCTCAGCTGTTCGGCCGAGCCTACCATGTAGTAACCGTTTTCTACGTGTATAAAGTCGGGGTCAGTGGCTCCGCAGACTTCACAGAAACCGTCGGTGAAGCTGTGAGAAGGCACTGCCGAACCGGAGGTGTTGTTGAAGGTGGCCGAACCCACGATCTTGCCGTCGCAGGTGAATTCGCCATTGGCGTATACCTGCTGGCTGTTGCCCTTCAAGGGAGTGGGAAGTGCATCGGTGCCGATGGTCTGCCACCAGTTGATGGCCTGCTGGTTACCATTGAGCAGGAAGCACACTTCGCCGCTGGCCAGCTGCTCCTCGGTAATCTGGGTGCAGTTTTCATTCACATACTGATGGTTGTTGAGGTAGTAGCAGTTGATGGTGGGAACACCTGTGCCGTTGTTGTCGCCTCGTGAGAAGGTGTTTGTGCCATAAGCATCGCCATCGTTGAGGACTACGTCGACATCGCCGATGGAGAGACAATTCTCAAAGTAGGCTGAACCTGCAGCCGACCAGCCCACGAATGCGCCGCACTGCATGCCTACCTCGCTCTTGATACTACCGCGGAACACGCAGTTGCGAATGTTTGTTACGCTATTTTCCTGAATCCAGGCGATGAAGCCGCCTGTGGAGTTGTCTCCACTGAATGTACTTACGATTTCCAGGTTGTTGTCTACGTTCTCAATGGTGGCACCGTATGACCATGTGCCCAATGCACCAAAGCCCTTGCCCTTGGCATTGACCAGACCTTCAATCTTGAAGTTCTTGACGGTACCATAGTTGTCGCGGATGAAACCGTTGCCCTCGCTGGCGTATTCATAGTCGAAATTGATGGTGTGGCCCTGTCCGTCCATTACACCGCTGAACTTGAGCATCTTAAGCCCACTTCCCGTAACGGACACGTCGCTCTTGAACTTGGCAGGAAGGCTGGTGAAACCGCTGTTGACAACCTCCATGAAACGTTCAAAGTCGCTCTGGTTGTTGATCAGCACCATGCCGTCCTCTTTTTCGAAGCCTTCGGGCATGGCTTCGCTCAGGGTGGTGACGCGTATGTTGCGCACCTGCATGGTGATGCCACCGCCGCTGGCAGGGTCGAGACGGAGATTGTTGCCGGCATATCCCCAGCCCCAGTCCTTGCGGGCAGTGGTTATGTCGAAATAGGCAGTCACCCACTCTTCTGTGGCAGGCTGTCCGCCCTTGTTAATGCTGTGGCCGCCCACGAAGGGAGAGAAGAAAATCTCAAAGTCGTTTCCCGTGCTGCTGTCCACCTTGTATTCAAGGGTGAGCATGGTCATGTCGTCGGCCAGGTCGGCCTCCAGCGCGGTGGTTACGACAAAGGGGTCGTTGCCCGTGGTGATGATGGTGAACGTGCCATCCTCATTGGGGGTTACAAGGACATTGTTGTTGCCCGGAGCATCTGGCACCAGGGCCAGGGGCACACTTTCTGCCCGCACCTGCATCGGCAATGCCAGCCATGCAAGCGCCATTGCGAGCAACGCAAAGGGATTAAAAAGTTTTTTATGCTTCATAGCATATTGATTTTTTAGAATTTGCCCCCCCATCCTAACTAATTGCTACTGCGGGAGCGGGGGGAATTACTCTCTCGCAGGGCAAGGTTTCTTTGACAAACCAAGGCAAAAGTATTTAATTTTCTTCACTTGGACAAGGGAAATTGTTATAATTTTGTAATAACTCGCAAAAAATGGATATAATAAGGGACAATAAAGTAATATTAGGGGCTGAAATGTTGTTTTCTCTCCTCAAAAAGGAGGTATTTTGTTGGCCAGTTGAAAACATTCTTCGTTTTTGGGAAAGACCGGCATGGAAGGAGCGCTTTTCTTTTGCTCCTGTAGGGCGATTTATTGTTTTGGGCTTGATTACCCAGGGTGCCGCTTCAGGTAGGGTGTTCAAAATCGTTGTTAGATGATGAGGAAAGGGGATGTTTATTCTGTTCCCCTGTTTAGAGGGAGGAAACCACGCCCTGAAGGGGCAACCTGCTCGCAGCCCAGGGCAGAATGGAGCGTAGCGAAATGGCACCCTGGGTATCAAAACGGATAATGGGATAACGCCCTACAGGGGCAAAAGCAGGACTACATGCCGGGGTTAATATCAATCACCTTACTGATAGTCTGGCTTTTGCCCCTGTAGGGCGACAGGTTATGTGTGGGGTATGGTAACCCAGGGTGCCGCTTCGCTCTGCCCTGGGCTGCGAGCAGGTTGCCCTTCCAGGGCGCGAGGGGGTCTTGTTATTCCTCGTCTTCCTCCGTAAATGCTTCCAGGAGGATCTTGAACTTTGCGGGGAGATTGTAGTGATAGTATGCGTATTCAAACCATACGCCCGTGTAGAAGAGGAGAAGGAAGGCTAGCCATCCGATTGCAAAATAAATCCACATATACAATATTATATTTAATAGGGTGAAACATGCGTTTGATGATGATTACCGGGTCACACGTCTATCAGGAGCGCGTCTGCCGATGGCCCTTGGGCGCTTCGGAGCCTGCGGAGCGTTTGCCATTCGGAGGTGTTGAGCTGCCATGTGCGCGACAGGCATTCCGACCCACGGCTCTCCAGATGGTTGATAACCTTGCTCACACTGAGGTGGCGGATGTCCATGGAGGGCATGAAATGCTGCTGTGTCCCCTTGTCGTTGTGGAAGGTCACAAGCAGGCGCGCCTCCACCAGTTCGTCGAGCAACAGGCCCACAAGGCTTTGCGGCAGCTGGGTGTCGGCAGCCAGTGTGCGTGCGGTGAAGGGTGTGCCCCCGTGGGAGAACCGCTTGCAAATGCGGCTCATCAGCAGCAGGCAGATGGAGTCGCGATAGCGTCGGCTCAGATGCTGGCTTGTGCGTCCGAAGGCATATTCCTTCATGTTCTGGTTGGCATAGCACATGCGTGCGCCCACCAGGCAGATGCTCCAGGAGATATGCAGCCATATCATGAACAGGGGAATGGCGGCAAACGACCCGTATACGGCATTGTAGCTGCTGAGTTTGATCTGGTTGTGGAGATAGATGTATTGCACCGCCTGGAAAAGGACACCCACCAGGATGCTGGGAGCCAGCACGGCACTCCACTTCACGGGCGTGTTGGGCATGAGCTTGTAGAGAAGGCAGAAGGTGACACACAGCAGCACGGTGGGTCCTAGCTTCATCATCCACTCCAATGTGGAGCTCACGAACTCATAGTCGGGGAGGATGTTGCGGAAGGTCATGAGGAAAATGCTGATACCGCTGGTGAAGATGATGACAATGGGGAGGAGCAGGAACACGCTCACGTAATCCGTGAACCTGCGGTACACGTTTCTGGGGGTGTCTACATGCCAGATGGCGTTGAAAGCCGTTTCGATGTTGGTGGTAAGGTTCACGATGGTGTAGAGCAACATCACCAGGCCCACACCGATGAAGGCTCCGTTTTGTGTTTCCAGCAGATAGGAGTTCACAAAATCCATCAGGTAGTGTGCCAGCTCGGGGTTGACCGTAAACGACTGGTGGATGCTGTCTTCGATGATATTGCCGAATCCGAATCCACGTGCCACGGCAAAGACCAGGGCAATGGCCGGGACGGCAGCCATCAGGCTGGAATAGGTGAGGGCTGAGGCAAAGCTCATCAGATTGTTCTTGGTGAAGCTTTCCACGATGATAATCGCAAACTTGAGCATACGCAGAAGCCAGCGGCGGCGTTTGCCGATGGTTGCTTCGTCGATATTCCATATCTGTTCAAGGTTGTGAATCTTCATACATCTGCGGTGTGCTCCTTCGGGAGCTATATATCAGGGTTCGTGACTTGTTCTCAAAAAAATAAACAGTGGACCTGTAAGCCGGGTTCTGTGCCTCCTCCCGAGGGGGGGAGGTGCCTGCCATTTATCTACGACCCCTGTCACCAGAAGCCTCTATCGTTCTACCCTCCGGCTCGGACGGACAGCCCTCTCGCCAGCCCGAAGGCCGACAGCACCGGTATACATGAACTTTCAACACCCGGGAATGCACAGCACCGCTGTCACCAACGGCCTGGTGGGCTCTTGCCCCACCTTCTCACCCTTACCTGCAACGTGGCAGGCGGTTGTTTTCTTCTGCATTGCCTGACCCTCACGAATCACTTCTCGTTAGGAAGCGGGTTGTCCTGTGTTGCCCGGACTTTCCTCTTGCCTGATTCACAGGCCAGCGGCAAGCCGGTCCACTGTTTCGAGGGCAAAGTTACAAATAAATATGCTATTGGCCAAGCCTTCCTGACAAAATGGACGAAAATGTGGCATAAATGAATGTAAAAATGGCAGTCTCTCGCTTTAACAACGGTTAATGCCCCTGCGGGCTGTGTTAAATATAGAGAAAAATGTGCTATAACCTATATAATGAAAGGATATTTGGTCATATCTTTGCAGTCGAAAACAGTGAAACAAGAATTCAAATTTAACAAACAAAACGAATAAGATTATGAAACAGACAACTAAAACATGGCTTGGCCTTACGGCCCTTATCTTTGCCAGCAGTGCTGTGACGGGTGCGGTCATCCGCAGTCAATCTTCATTTACGGCTGAGGTTCCGGCCGAGAAACCTGTGCCTGCCCAGCAGGTGGCTGTGCCCGGGGGCTTGGTGGATCTGACAGCTGCAGCCGAGAAGACGGTGAACGCAGTCGTCTATATCAAGGTGACACAAAACGGGAAGACCCAGAAGGTGACGGTGAGGGACCCCTTCAGCGATTTCTTCGGAGAATTCTTCGGCTACCCCGGTGGTGGCCAGCAGCAGCGTGAATACAAGAGTCCCGACCGCCATGGAGCAGGAAGCGGTGTCATCATCAGCTCCGACGGCTATATCGTGACCAACAACCATGTGGTGGGCAATGCCGATGTCATTGACGTGAAGCTCAACGACAACCGTGAGTTCAAGGGGCGCATCATCGGATGTGACGAGAACACCGACCTTGCACTTATCAAGATTGATGGCAAGGACCTGCCCACCGTGCCCATCGGCAACAGCGACGACCTTAAACTGGGCCAGTGGGTACTGGCTGTGGGAAATCCCTTCAACCTTACCAGTACCGTTACCGCAGGTATCGTCAGCGCAAAGGCCCGCTCTCTGGGTGCCAACGGTATAGAGAGTTTCATCCAGACCGATGCTGCCATCAATGCAGGCAACAGCGGTGGTGCACTGGTGAACGAGCGGGGCGAGCTGGTGGGCATCAATGCCATGCTCTATAGCCAGACAGGTAGCTACAGCGGCTATGGCTTTGCCATTCCCACGAGCATCATGACCAAGGTGGTGGACGACCTGAAGGTGTATGGCACCGTGCAGCGTGCCGTGTTGGGTGTGCAGGGTACGGATGTCACCAACTATATCGACGTGGAGAAGGCCAAGGGCAACGAGGTGGACCTGGGCACAGTGAGCGGTGTGTACATCAGCGAAGTGGTGGATGCCAGTGCCGCCGAGGATGCCGGATTGCAGAAGGGCGATGTGGTGACAGAGATGGACGGAAAGGCCGTGAACAAGATGAGCGAGCTGCAGGAGGTTATTGCCCAGCACCGTCCTGGCGACAAGGTGAAGATTACCTATGTGCGCAACAAGAAGACCTCGAAGGCAGAGGTGACACTCCGCAACTCACAGGGAACCACGAAGGTGGTGGAAGAAGTGGATATGGACAAACTGGGCGTGCAGCTGAAACCGCTGTCGGAATCTGAACTCAAGCAGATGAACCTGCAGTACGGCCTTACTATCAGTGCCATCCGTCGTGGCAAACTGATGACGGCCGGTGCCACCAAGGGAACCATCATCATTCAGGTGAACGACAAGAAGATGGAATCGGTGAGCGACTGGGAACAGGCTGTGGAGGATGCCAACCGCAGTACCGACCGCACTCTGTGGATAAAGGCCCTCACTCCCAGCGGACGCAAGATTAGCTATGTAATCGACCTTAACGAATAAGATTGTTATTTTCGTGTGGCCCAACGAACAGCAGTGCTTGTGCACAAGGTTCGTTGGGCCTTTTTTTATCTATTCTCTTGCCCATTTCGGAATAAAAGCGTAGCTTTGCAAAGGAATAAGCACAAAACGCGTCAAAAAGGAGACAGATATGAAGGAACTGAAGCGACTGCCCGTAGGCATACAGACATTTTCCGAGGTGAAGAATTTGGATTGCCTGTATATCGACAAGACTGAGTACGTATGGAACATGACCCACCTCAGCAAGTACATCTTCCTGAGCCGTCCCCGGCGGTTCGGCAAGTCGTTGCT
>JAEDIG010000019.1 GCA_016292545.1 Bacteroidaceae bacterium | reverse complement strand
TGGCTGTGAGTGTGGTCAATGCTATGGGAAAGGCCGAATACCATGCACGCAGCGACTACTGGGAGGGCGTGGGCCTGCTCACCATCCTTTTTGCCAATCTGGTGTTCATCTTCCTGGCATGGCTCTTCGAGAGCAGCAAGCTGGTGAACAACAGCTGCAGCAAGTACATTCTCTATGACAACGTGAATCTGGTGAGCCCCGACAAGCGTGGGGAACTGAAGGCCGATCTGGAACGCCGCACAGGCCTGAAGATTCTGCGCATCGAAACGGGAATCATCGACTATCTGAAGGACAGCTGCCTCATACGCATCTACTACGATGAGCCCATGGATTTGGGCAGCAGCGTGGAACAACTCACCAAGATTCCACGGAAATGAACAACATATATATAAGATATTGAAGAAAAAAGGAGGAAACGTGAAGCGTTGCATTCTATTTGTAGTCATTCTGGCCATTCTGCCGCTGATGTCGCATGCCGACACTGATGACTTTGGCGTATGGACAGAAATCGGAGTGGAAAAATCCATCACCAAGCAATGGAGCTTGGGGCTGGAAGGCGAGATGCGCACCGGCGACAACAGCACGGCCATGAACCGTCTGAGCGCTGGATTCAAGGTGGGCTATAAACCCATCAAGTACCTGAAGCTGGGAGCCAGCTACTCGTTCATAAACAAATATTCGCCCGAGAAGACCTCAAAGGAGACATACGACGAAGGCAACAATCTGGAAAGCTACCGCTTCACGCCCGGCTACTGGACACCCCACCACCGCCTGTGCGCCGAGGCCACAGCCACAGTGAAGCTGTGGAAATGGTTGCGAATCTCTGCCCGCGAACGCTATCAGTATACCCGTCAGGAAGAGAAGGCCATCACACGCACCGACTATGAGTTTGCAGAATACTACCAGCCCGACGGAACCATTGAGTCGGGCTGGGAAACCACTCCCAACCCCAAGACCTACGGAAGCGAGGACGAACAGGTGGTGCGCAGCCGTTTCAAGTTTGAATACGACAAGAAATATGTAAAGTGGTCACCCTTTGTGAGCGTGGAGTTCCACAATCGCATCGACCGACGCTGGCATCTGCAGAAGTTGCGTTCCTCTATCGGTACGGAATACAAGATAAACAAGCAGCACAAGGTGTCGCTGGCCTATCTTATCACCAACCGCTTCTTCGAAACGCCCAACGAAATCCGCCACACCCTGAGTGTGGGTTATAACTTTGATTTCTAGAAAATAGATTGTTAACTGTAAATTAGGTATTAATTATAATTGTAAAAAGACCACAAGACTATGAAGACAATGATTTTCAGTGTGCTGATGTTCCTCTCTGCCACATACGCAGGGGCAGAGGAGGCGCGTTACCTCACGGTGACCTCAGCAACCCAAGAACAGAGTGTAGAACTGGCAACTGTGCAAAAGATTACTTTTACTGCCGACAACATTATCGTTCACACCACAGCTGGGGAAATCTCCTTTCCTCTGTCGGAAACCGAGAAAATGTCATTCACAGCCACTCCAGCATCCATTGGTGCCCTTCCCCTGCAGGCCGAGGGACTCCAATATGTGAACGGACAGCTGATTGTGAGCAAGTGCGGACTGCTGCGCATCTATGATGCCTCGGGCGCACTGATACAGGTGGCTCAGATTGAAAAGCCACAGACCGAAGTGAGACTCGACGGACTGGCTCCTGGCATGTACATTGTGAGCATAGGCGAAAAGACAATCAAAATCAGCAAATAAAAACGGTTGGAGGACAAGACAATGAGATTCCGCAACATTCTGGCCGCAGGACTGATGAGTTGTGCAGCCATGTCCCTGCAGGCACAGTTGCGCTATGTGCGCGTATGGCAGAACGGAGAGAGCACCCGCCTGCCCATGGCTGATTTCGTATATTCCAACGGAGGAAAGACCGTAACCATCGACGGCACATCCTTCGCCACCTCTGAGGTGGACAGCATCACCATCGTACACACCATCTATGTGAGCTATGATGGAGGCACAGCTACCGTGGACACACGCCAGGCACCTGGTGTGACGGCTACTGTAGACGGTGCATACGTGACCATCACCAACACGACAGTAGACGAGGAGATGGAGTTTGTAGTGAGCGGTGCCACCACCGACGGCGGCCTGCTCTATAACGGCTCCTACAAATGCAAATTCCTGCTCAACGGCCTGCAGATTACCTCCAAGCGAGGGGCTGCCATTGACATAGAATGCGGCAAACGCATCGACCTGATACTGATAGACGGCACCGACAATGTGCTCACAGATGCCGCAGGAGGCACCCAGAAAGCCGCTTTCTACTGCGACGGCCACATGGAAATCGACGGAGGCGGAAGCCTCACCGTTACAGGCAACACGCGCCATGCCATCGCCACCAACGAGTATCTGCGATTGAAGAAAGGAACGGGCCGCGTCACCATTCCATCGGCAGTAAACGACGGCATCCATGCCGGACAGTATTTCCTGATGAACGACGGCACCATCGATGCCCGCAACCTGGGTGGAGACGGCATTCAGGCAGAAATCACCAAGAATCCGCTCGACGAAATGAACGGCCAGCTGTTTATCAACGGCGGCAGCATCACCCTCGATATTTCCGCCCAGGACGTGAAGGGTATCAAGTGTGACGGTGATATGCAGATAACGGGCGGCACCTTTGCCATCACCGCCAGCGGCGCAGGCAGCAAGGGTATTTCCTGCCCTGGTAACATGCTCATCAACCAGGCAAACAACTCCACCGACATCACCATCACGGCATCGGGCGGCATCTACACCGACCCCGTCACCGAAGAAACATCACGCTGCATGGGCATCAAGGTGGATCTTGACCTGACCATCGAAGCCGGCACTGTGACGGTCTACAACACCGGATCGGGCAGTCGTGGCATCAAGGTGGACGGCAAATACACCAAGGGGGCCGAGGCTGTGGTGAAGGCCAGCGTCAAGAACTGAGACCAAGCGAACATATCCCTCCCATAGGAGAGGAGGTACCCGCATACTGCAGGGGGCATACATTCCCACACCAAGGATGCATGCCCCCTCATTTTCTGTCCCGCGGAGAAAAAACGGAAGAAATCCTGTAATAATTGCGAACCTACATGCGTCTAACCAATGTAATAACCCAAAGAAGATGAAAGCGAACGAGAAAGAATTCGAGCAAATCGTAGCCACCTACAAGCGCACCATCTACACCGTGTGCTATATGTTCTCAAAGAACGAGGACGAGGTAAATGACCTCTTCCAGGACACGCTTGTAAACCTTTGGAAAGGCATGGAGGCATTCAAGGAACAGAGCAAGCTGGACACATGGATCTATCGCGTGGCACTGAACACCTGCATCTCGCAGGAGCGCAAAAAGAAGCGGAAGTCGGCAAGAGTGCCCATGGAAATGGACATCAGCCTCTATCAGGACAATGATGCCGACACTCTCCAAGTGCAGATGCTCCACAAACGCATCGGAAGGCTTGGCATGGTGGACCGCGCCATCGTACTGCTATGGCTAGAGGACCTCAGCTATGAGGAAATCGGACAGATCGTTGGGATATCCGCCACCCACGTAGGCGTGAAACTCTATCGTATAAAGGAACTGCTCAAACGCAACTAGCAACCATTTTTTTTCTATAGAACCATAACCAAACATACACTCCAACTACTTATGAACGAAAACCAAGAACTCCAGGAGATGCGCCAGCAGATAGCCATCCTCCACAAGAAACTCGACGAACAGGAAATCGTGAACAGCAAGCTGATGAAGCACGTTATCAAGAACCGCATCGACATAATCAATCGTCAGACACTGGGCTCCTATGCCAGTGCACTGTTCACCATCATCATCTTTCCTTTCCTCCACTATGCACAGGGCTTTTCATGGCCGCTGGTTGCGTCCACCATTCTGATGATGCTGGTGTGCATCTTTGCCACATGGTACTACCATCGTCCCATCAACGCACGGCTGGCCTCGCAGGACATGGCCACAGTGGCAAAAACCATAACCACCCTGAAACGACGCTACCACAACTGGATTTGGTATGTCACCCCCACCATGCTTATTCCATGGCTGTCGTGGTTCCTGTGGGAGCACAGTTCTCACTTTGGTCTGCAGGGCTGGAACAAGCTGCTTGTCTGCATCCCCGTCGTGGTGGGCGGACTGGTGGGGCTTCTCATCGGCCTGCACATGCATCGCAAGGTAGTGAACGCCTGCAATGAGATTATTTCTCAGATAGAAGAGTGAAAATCGGCAAAAACCTGTTGCAACTCACTGTAAGTTAACATTATGAATTGTGAAATGGATTCCGCAAGATGAAAATTCATCTATGAAATATGTAATAAATATATAAAACTATGTTAAAAAAAGGCGTTGCCACTAAAAAAGCCTTCGCAGTTGCCAACAAATTAAAATGAAATACGTAATTTTGCGCCCGAATACAAACAACACAAAACTTAACACTATGGCTGCAAAGAAATTCCTAACGAAATCAGAACTCCAAGTGATGTTGATTCTGTGGGCATTGCCCACTAAGGGAGGCTACACCAATGAAATCCTGGCCGGATACGAAGACCCCAAGCCCGCCTACACCACATTGGCAACGTTTCTGAAGATTCTCACCAACAAAGGCTTCGTCAAGTCGCAGAAGGTGGGTTCAATGCTCTACTTCACCCCGGTTGTTTCACGTGCCGAATACTGCAAGCGTGTGATGGAAAAGGCTCAGAAAGACTATTTCGCTGGCGACGCAGCGAAGTTCATCCAGTTCCTCATCCGCCAAAACAACCTCAACGATGAGGAAAAGCAGACTATCATTGCATCGCTGAGCTAGACAGCAGAAAAGCGACCAGCAACTGCACAAGATTTCAAGCCCCTAGCGTAGAATTACTGAAGAAGAAACAGTTTCATACGCAAAGGGCTTGAATTTTTTTTTTATCTTGATTCTGCAAGCAAAGCCTAATCAAGGCACATTCACGGATTCACTTCCCCATTCCTCGAAGGTGAGAGACGGTTCTACAGCTCCCGTAAAGAGATTGGTGTTAACAGTAAGTTTTGTAGCACGTTTGAATGTAAGATTATCAAAAGTGCGCGTAAACAAAGGCTCATCATTCGTATCGTATGCCCGAACAGAGGCAGATGTCGTCTTCGGATATGCATCAAGAAAAGCAACGACAACGAAATCCAACCCAGCTTCACCTCTCCTTGAACTAACATCCCACTTACGGCGGAATGCGTTGTTTCCATTAAAAAGGAGTGTAGTGGGATTGAAGGATAGCGTGGTGGCTTCGTCTTTTTCGCTATTCACCACAATCTCAACATACTTCACATCCAACGGAAGCACATCCTGCGCCACAATTCTCAGCGCAGTAACACACAGTTTGAGGTCGAGCGTCACGCTCTGTTTTTGATAGGCTACCACCGTCACATCCTTCACGCATGCAAAGGTGTTGTTCACCGGTGCATTAGGGATAACGGCTTCGGTGGGCGAAACAATTTGTATGTTCCCATTGTCCACGCTACCCGTCTTATGCGCCACTGCTACAAACTTGTATGAACCCGGAGACAAGCGAAACTCTGAGAATGTGCCAAAACCCGCATCTCCCTGTCGTTGTGAGATTTCCATCACCTTCTCATCTGCGTTATCAAACACGCACAAGATAATACGTGATATATCAGCATTTTCCGCCGTAACGGCACGCGTGGAGGCCCATGGATCCTCCTGCATACTGAAAGATGTGTGGACATCCACGTCCACAGCACTCATCTCCATCGGTTCCTGAATTTCCTGCTGGAAATCTGCCTTCGAGCAGGAACATACCAGCGCACAAACTGCTACGGCAGCTATAAGGACATTATTCTTCATAATCGCAGATATGTTTTATGTTTACGTACTACAACATGCTATCTCCTGCACACCAGCGAAACCGCCACATACCATACGATAATGGCTGCAAAACAGCTAGCTCCCAACAGGAAGCAGGGGAGGCAACCCAACAGGAACAGGTAGCGCACCCTGTTCTCGGCAAGGGAGAAATTCTTGAACTTGAGCGCAATCAGAGGGACCTCGGCCACCAGCAGGAAGCAAAAAAGCAGCATGAAGAGGAACAGGAAAAAGGCGTTGAACTTGAGCGATACAAGAAAGGCATGTTCGCCCAATACGAGTGACCCCCAAAAGAGCGCATTGGCTGGCGTGGGCAGGCCAATGAACTGGGTCGCCTGACGCGCGTCAAGATTGAACTTGGCCAACCGAAGTGCAGAAAAAGCAGCCATGAGGAATGCCGTATAGGGCAACACCGGGCGCAGTGGCATCATAATTTCCGGCACATGGACCTGATGGAACAAATAAAACAGAATAGCCGAAGGAGCCACTCCAAAGGTTACCACATCGGCCAACGAGTCGAGTTCCTTGCCGATGGGCGACGACACGCCCAATGCCCGAGCCGTGAGGCCATCAAAAAAGTCAAACACTGCGCCCATGACAATCATGAGCACGGCCCACTGATACTGGCCGTGAAAGGCAGCCCCCGTGGCCATGCAACCACAGATGAGGTTGCAGCAGGTGACTGCATTGGGTATTTGCCTGATAACGGAATTTGCCATTGTGGTATACAATAAAAAAAGAAGGATTACTCTGTATGAGACGTGCGGGGAGCAAGGTGCGCAATAACGGTTTCGTTGCCCACGGTCTTCTGGTCCATGGTCACCTTTATCTCCGCATCAAGGGGAAGGAAGAGGTCCACCCTGGAGCCAAGTTTGATGAATCCCAGATGCTCGTCGATGAAACAGGAATCACCCTCCTGCATGTAGGTGACGATACGTCGGGCCATGGCTCCGGCCACCTGCCGGACAAGGATGTCGGTGCCGTCGGGAGTAGTGATGACTATAGTGCTCCGTTCGTTTTCCGAACTGGCCTTGGGCAGCCACGCTTTGTGGAAATTCCCATCGTGATGCTTCACCATCTTGATGGTTCCGTCCACGGGCACCCAGTTGGCATGCACATTGAACAGGCTCATGAAGATGCTCACCATCTTGCGGCGGTCATGGAAATATTCCGTTTCCTCCGTTTCCTCCACCACCACGATGTGGCCGTCGGCAGGAGCTACCACCACATGGTCCGTGTCGGCCTCGAACACACGTATAGGACACTGGAAGAAATTGACAAGCACCATATACACAGCTATGCTCACCACTGCCAACACATAGACCGGAGGACAAGTGGGGAAGGCGTAAAAGAGGATAGCGTTAAAGACAACCAACGCCACAGCACCCAGGATAAGGGTGTTCTTGCCTTCATGGTGCAACCGAATTTTCTTTATTTTTTTGAGCTTTTTTAGCCTGTTTCCCATTTTTGTGAAATGTTTTCGTGCAAAGATAATGGATTTTTGCCAACTTCACAAATATTTTCACCCTTTTGCCGATTTTTGTCGAATATTATCCTGATTCAATCAAAAAATCCTGTTCTCAGAGGATGAATTTCACGTTTTTTTCGTACTTTTGAGCCCGCAAATCAATAGAGGAACTATAATAATGCAGGATTTCGTACATCTTCACGTTCACACGCAGTATTCTCTGCTCGACGGAATGGCCAGCGTGTCCAAGCTTGTAGACAAGGCCATGGCCGACGGAATGAGGGGCATGGCCATCACTGACCATGGCAACATGATGGGCGTAAAAGATTTCTTCAATTATGCCAAGAAAAAAAACGCCCCCGTAAAAGAACAGATTGCTACCCTGAGCAAGGAACTGGCCCAGCTGGAAAGCCAGGAAGGAACCGACGAGGCCGCCATAGCTTCATTGCAGGAGCAACTGGCACAGGCGAGACGTAAGTTCTTCAAGCCCATCTTTGGCTGCGAGATGTACTGCGCACGCCGCGGCATGCTCACCAAGGAAGAAAAAATAGACCAGAGCGGCTGGCACCTGATTGTGCTTGCTAAAAACGAGAAAGGCTACCACAATCTGATTAAGCTGGTGTCGAAATCGTTTGTGGAAGGCTTCTACATGCGCCCGCGAACCGACCATGAGCAACTGGAAAAATACCGCGAGGGACTCATCATCTGCTCAGCCTGCCTCGGTGGCGAAATACCCCGGAAGATTCTGAACGGCCAGCAGGAGGCAGCCGAAGAAAGAGCACGCTGGTTCAAGGAACGGTGGGGCGATGACTTCTATCTGGAAATACAACGGCATGAGGTGACCGACCCCAACCAACGCGCCAACCGCGAGATTTACCCCCTGCAGGTAAAGGCAAACAAAGCAATCCTGGAAATAGGGGCAAAACTGGGCATCAAGGTGATTTGCTCGAACGACGTGCATTTTGTGGAGAAGGAGAATGCCGAGGCCCACGACCGCCTGCTCTGCCTGGGCACCAACCGCGACCTGGATGACCCCAAGCGCATGCTCTACTCCAAGCAGGAGTGGTTCAAGACACGTGCAGAGATGGAGGCCATCTTCTCCGACGTTCCGGAGGCCATGGCCAACACCTGCGAGATTCTCGACAAGGTGGAAACCTATTCCATCGACCATCCGCCCATCATGCCCAATTTTGCCATTCCCAAGACATTCGGCACCGAGGAGGAATACCGGCATAAGTTCACCGACGAACAGTTGTTCGAGGAATTCACGCGCGACGAGAACGGCAATGTGGTGCTGAGCGAGAAGGATGCACGCGACAAGGTGAAGAAACTGGGTGGAGCGGGAAAGCTCTACCGCCTGAAACTGGAGGCCGATTACCTGAGCCATCTGGCTTATGAAGGTGCCCGGCGCATCTACGGCGATCCACTGCCCGACGATGTGAAGGAGCGCATGAACTTTGAACTCCACATCATGAAAACCATGGGTTTCCCGGGCTATTTCCTTATCGTGCAGGACTACATCAATGCCGCACGCAATGAATTGGGCGTATCGGTGGGTCCCGGACGTGGAAGTGCTGCCGGAAGCGAGGTGGCCTATTGTCTGGGCATCACCAAGGTGGACCCCATCAAGTATGACCTCCTTTTCGAGCGATTCCTCAACCCCGACCGTATCTCGCTGCCCGATATTGATGTGGACTTCGATGACGACGGGCGCGGGAAGGTACTCTCGTGGGTGACACAGAAATACGGTGAGGAAAAGGTGACTCATATCATTACCTACGGCACCATGGCCACCAAACTGGCCATCAAGGATGTGGCACGCGTGCAGAAGGTGCCGCTGGATGTAGTCAATGCCTTGTGCAAGGCTATCCCCGACCGCCTGCCCGACGACAACAACGGAAAGCCACGAAAGATGAACCTGAAGAACTGTCTGGAATGTGTGCAGCCGCTGGCCGAAGCCCAAGTGTCGCCCAATCCGGCCCTGCGCGACACCATAAAATATGCCCAGATGCTGGAGGGGACCGTGCGCAACACAGGCGTGCACGCCTGCGGTGTCATCATCTGCCGCGACGATGTGTCGGACTGGGTGCCCATCAGCACTGCCGAGGACAAGGAAACGGGCGAACGGCTCAGCTGCACCCAATATGAGGGTTCCGTAATCGAAGACACGGGCCTCATCAAGATGGACTTCCTGGGACTGAAGAACCTGTCCACCATCAAGGAGTGTGTGGCCAACATCCGCGACACGCTGGGCATTGAGGTGGATGTGGACAAGATAGACATCGAGGATGCCGCCACCTACAAACTGTATCAGGACGGACGCACCATCGGCACCTTCCAGTTTGAGTCGGCAGGCATGCAGAAATACCTGCGCCAGCTGCAGCCCACCACCTTTGAGGACCTCATTGCCATGAACGCCCTCTACCGCCCGGGTCCCATGGACTACATCCCCGACTTCATCGACCGCAAGCACGGACGCAAGCCCGTGGTATACGACATCCCCTGCATGGAGAAATATCTGAAGGACACCTATGGAATCACCGTGTACCAAGAGCAGGTGATGCTCCTGAGCCGACAGCTGGCCAGTTTTACGCGAGGCGAAAGCGACACCCTGAGAAAAGCCATGGGAAAGAAGCTGAAGGACAAGCTGGACCACCTGAAGCCCAAGTTCATCAAGCAGGGACAGGAAAACGGCCATGATCCTGCCGTGCTGGAAAAGATATGGGCCGACTGGGAGAAATTCGCCTCGTACGCCTTCAACAAGAGCCATGCCACATGCTACTCCTGGGTGGCCTACCAAACGGCCTATCTGAAGGCCAACTTCCCTGCCGAATACATGGCGGCCAACATGAGCCGCAACCTCTCCAACATCACCGAAATCACCAAGCTCATGAGCGAATGCAAGGCCATGGGCATCCGCTGTCTGGGGCCCGACGTGAACCACAGCCGCAAGAAATTCAGTGTGGACGAAGGCGGAGACATACGCTTCGGACTGGGTGCTATCAAGGGGCTGGGCGAAGGAGCGGCAGACTTCATCATCAAGGAACGCATGGAGCACGGCCCCTACAAGGACACCTTCGACATGGTGGAACGACTGTCCATGTCCACCCTCAAGCGCAGCGGTCTGGAAGCGCTGGTGCTGAGTGGAGCCCTTGACTCCTTTGCGAACATCAGCCGCGAGCAGTACTATGCAAAAAACTCGCGTGGATACACGCTCCTCGACACACTGGTACACTACAGCAACAACTACCATGCTTCCATGATGGAGGCGCAGAACAGCCTGTTCGGGGACATGGAGATGATAGACCTCAACAAGCCGGAGATTCCACAGGCAGAGCCGTGGAGCCTGCTGGAGAAGCTCAACAAAGAGCGCGACCTAGTGGGCGTGTACCTGAGCGCCCATCCGCTCGACGACTATGCCGTGGTGCTGCAACAGGTGTGCAACGTACACATGGAGGACCTGGACGACATGGAACAGCTGGCAGGCCAGGACCTCACCTTCGGCGGCATTGTCACCGCTGTGCGACAAGGTGTGTCAAAGCGCGGAGCCGCATACGGCATTGTCACCATCGAGGACTATACGGGCTCCCACGAAATCCCGTTCTTTGAACGCAACTGGACCACATGGAGCAGTTTCATGGTGGTGGGCAATGCGCTCTACTTTACGGCCCGCTACCAGCCCCGCTACCGTGACTCCAGCCGGCTGGAGCTGTGCATAGGCAACATCGACTTCCTGAGCAAGGTGAAGGACGAAATCATCGAAAAACTCACCATCACGCTCCCCGTGAACATGATTACAGCCGACACGATGTGTGCACTTTCATCGCTCACCCAGGACGAGGGCAACACCCAGCTCCACTTCATTATCGTGGACGAAGAAGGGCACAAGCTGCCAATGATAAGCCGCGGAAAGCGAATATCCGTTAAAAAGGATTTAATTTCCTTCATAGAGGAGCAACCATACATGTCGTTTCACATTAATTGATTACCTTTGCAGCCTGATTGCATTTATCAATAAAACAACAACAATAAAATACATAATAATTATGGCACAGACAATAACAAGTGAGATTTTTGAGACATTGCTGACCGATGGAAAGCCCGTAATGGTTGATTTCAGCGCCACATGGTGTGGCCCCTGCAAGCGCATTGCACCCTTTGTGGACACACTGGCCGAGAAATATGCCGAACAGGCCCATGTGGTGAAGTGCGACATCGAGGAGTGCGAGGAACTGGCTCTGCGCTACGGCATACGCAATGTGCCCACCATCCTCTTCATCAAGGGCGGCGAGATCGTGGACAAGCAGGTGGGTGCAGCCCCATTGGCCGCCCTCGAAGAAAAACTCCAGGCCATTCTATAACCAACCTAGCCGCCAAACAACCATGGGACTTGAAGAAGAACTGATTCAGGATGCTGAGGACGACCGCCTTACGGTGGAGTTCATCAAGAGCTACCTGCCGCAGGAGGTGAAGGAAAAGTTCACCGACGACCTGCTCTACTATTTCCTCGACGTGCTGGTGGAATACTATGCCAACAGCGGTGTGCTCGATGCTGCGCCCGATGCAGACGGCTGCATAGACATTGACATTGACGCCATTGCCGCCCATCTGGCAAAACAGGCCCAAAAGGACCACATGGGCACCTTTGATGCCGAGGACCTCCGCTGGGTGGTGGAGGGCGAACTGGAATATGCCGAACAACAGGAAGACTGACACAGCATGACAATAAAGATTGAGAGCCTCCAGGACATAGAACGGGCAGCCCGCCAGTTTGTGGAGGCAATGGGCGACCGCAAGGTGTTTGCCTTCTACGGGCCGATGGGTGTGGGCAAAACCACATTCATCAAGGCTATATGCAAAGAACTGCAGGTGGACGATGTCATCACATCGCCCACCTTTGCCATTGTAAACGAATACCAGACACGGCAGGGCCAGCCTGTGTTCCACTTCGATTTCTACCGCATCCGCAAGATTGAGGAGGTGTTCGACATGGGCTATGAGGACTATCTCTACAGCGGTGCCCTCTGCCTTATCGAATGGCCCGAACTGGCGGAGGACATCTTGCCTGCCGATACGGTGGCCGTCCGCCTGAGCCAGCAGCCCGACGGGTCAAGGGCAGTGGAGATGGCCTAGCCTTCTGCACAGCCTACCCGTCAAGCCCCCCAGATTCGCTTTCTGAAACGCTACTACGACACCCAACTCCTGATTCCACAACAAGGCGAACGGGTCAGCGTCAGCGAGGTCTATCGTCTCTGTCGCGAGGGGGACCCTCTCTGTACAAAGGTTGTGGGCAATGTATCCGAGGCTATGGCCAGCCTGATAATGAACCTGGTTCGCGTATCTGATCCCGATACGGTCATCATGGCAGGAGAGATGTTGTCTGACGGCTTCCTGCTTGAGCAAATCTGCCAGAAACTACAGCCCGTGACCATGCGTTTCGTTACGGGCGGTGTAGTCATGGCGCAATTAGATGCCCAGCACATAGGCCTGCTTGGTGCTGGAGCTCTGGCGATTGACGGGCTGGAGCGGGAGGCAAGATGAAAGAAGAGACCTATCACACATATGTGTAATCACTCATAAACTTTTCAAAAATGAGAACACCCACCAAAATTATGCTGTTACTGACCACATTCTGTTTGTCGGCAGCCTGCTACGGAAAGAAAAAAGAAGCAAGGGGCATGATTGTTGTAGCTTACGTGACGTCATGGACCAACGAAGTGCCCGACCCCACCGTGATGACCCACATCAACTATGCCTTCGGACACGTCAACGAAACGTTCAACGGCGTTCGCATCGACAATCCAGACCGTCTGCGCATGATAACAGGGCTCAAACAGCAGCATCCTGCCCTGAAAGTGATGCTCTCTATAGGAGGATGGGGAAGCGGACGGTTCAGCGAGATGGCTGCAACGCAGGAAAATCGTCTGGCCTTTGCACGCAGCTGTAAGCGAGTGGTAGATGAGTTCGGGCTGGACGGCATCGACATCGACTGGGAGTATCCCACCCAAGGTGGTGCGGGCATATCCTCCTCACCCGATGACACAAAGAACTTCACCCTGCTGATGGCGGCTCTGCGCAAGGCACTAGGCAAGAAGCAATTGCTCACCGCTGCCACCGTCAGTTCGGCTCAATTCATTGACTTCAAGAGTTGCATCCAGTATATGGACTTCGTAAACGTAATGGCCTACGACATGGGAAATCCCAGCCAGCACCATGCCGCACTCTTCCCTTCCGACATCTCAGGCTATTGCACTTCATCAGAAGCCGTCCAGAAGCATCTGGAAGCCGGCGTGCCTCGCGAGAAACTGGTGATGGGAGTGCCATTCTACGGAAAAGGCAAGCGCGAGGATGAAGGCCTGCGGCAGTATAACCGTACTGGACATCTTCCGCAGGGCTACGAAGAGCGTTGGGACGAAAAGGGCATGGTGCCCTACCGCGTGAACGACAAGGGCGAGTTTGTCTGGGGCTACGAGAATACCCGTTCACTGGCTGCCAAGTGCAAGTACATTCTGGATAACAAACTGCGAGGCGGCATGTACTGGGACTATGCCAGCGACAACCCACAAGGCGATGAGAGCCGCACGCTCTACCTCAGCCTGATGAAGAATCGCCAGGCCACTATTCCTCCCCGTCGTGTTCTGGTACTGGCCGAACGCGGAGGCGTGCATGAAGGATTTACTGCTACTGGTCTGCAATGGCTTGAAGACCAAAAAAAACGGATGAATATGGAACTGACGGTGCTGAACTCGGCCAAAGAGATTCCGCAAGGGGAAATAAAGAAGTATCATCTAGTACTGCAACTGAACTACCCGCCATACGCCTGGAGCGAAGCTGCGCAGAAAGATATGCAGGACTACGTCGACCGCGGCATAGGAGGCTACATCGGCTTCCACCATGCAAGCCTTTTGGGCGAGTTCGACGGTTATCCGATGTGGAACTGGTTCTCTGACTTTATGGGAGACATTCGCTATAAGAACTATATTGCAGAGAAGAGCGACGGCACCGTGCAGGTCGAAGACCGCCAGCATCCTGTCATGCAGAATGTACCCGGTACTTTCATTGTTGCCGAAGACGAGTGGTACACCTATGAGAGCAACCCTCGCCCCAATGTACATGTCCTGGCTCATGTGGATGAATGCAGCTACCCGCTGAAGACCGATGTCAAGATGGGCGACCACCCGGTCATTTGGGTCAATCCCCAGAAGCGGGCCCGCAACGTCTATTTCCAGTTCGGACACAGCCAATCACTCTTTGAGAACCCTGTTTTCCTCACCCTATTTGAGAATGCCTTGCAATGGGCCTTGCACAACGGAGAATGACCTATCGCCTCGATATATTGATGATATGTTGTCTGCTGGGTTCCCAGGGGAACATGGCGCAGACGCTCACTACAGACCGAACCCTGGAGCGGCAGCTACGTGCCTCAGGAATGCTCAGCCGACCGTTGCCTGCCAGCGACAGCCGGTCATTGGAGACCCGGCATCTACAACTGAAAGTCGTGCAGAGAGAAGTGTTGTCCGCCAGCAATCCACTGGAATGGGAGCAACGGGGCTTTGGCCGCCTCTCCTTCCCTCGAAACGGTGTACGCCTTCACGTTCCTGTCTATACGGGCCAAAGGGCCAAGGGACCGGCTGACGACCCTGATTATGCCACCTTCGGGCGGGCAGGCCTTTCGCTAAAGATGCACGGTCGCGACCTTCGCGCCTTCCACCGCCTTGTCTTCGAGGTCTTCCCTCAGTGTGGCGGTACGGTCATCATGAACCTGAATGCCTCCTTGCAGCATGCGAAGCCAAGTGGTGTTGGGGCTCACCTCATCAACCTTCGACCCAACCAATGGAATACCGTTATCTTCGACCTCAGCGAGCTGGAACGCGAACAGGTCGAGCGCATTACGTTCTACACCGACCTGAAAGGGCGAAACGGGGCACTGGTCGATACACTTTCCTATACCCTACGCCGCCTTCGCCTGGAACGGCTGGAGGAGGTGGAGCCGGAGCGGGGATGGCTTCCCCCTTCTGGACAGATCTCCTATTCCATGTCGGGCTACCTCCCGAAAGGGCAAAAGACTGCGCTGGTAGGAAGCACAGGAGAGCGCACCTTCCAACTGACAGACGAGCGCGGACGGCGCATTCTTTTCTCAGGTCAGGTGCAATCCTCATCCACCAGTTTGGGAACCTTCTGCATTCTGGACTTCTCAGCCTTCCAGTCACCTGGTCGCTATCGTCTGCGTCTGGGAAACATTACTACCGAGCCGTTTCTCATTTCAGATGATGCCTTCCTCAATGCACAATGGCGACTGCTCAACTTCATCTTCTGCCAGCGTTGTGGCTACGAAGTGCCAGGCATTCATGGAGTCTGCCACCAGGATGTTTTCTGCAATCATGCAGGCCGGCAGGTCTGCTATGGTGGCGGCTGGCACGATGCTGGCGACCTCTCGCAACAAACCCTGCAGACAGCTGAAGTGGCATATTCACTTCTCGAGGCCTATCTCCACAACAAAGACACTCATCCCCTTCTGGCCAAACGTTTGCTGGAAGAAGCAGAATGGGGGTTGCGTTTCATCCTGCGATGTCGTTTCGGCGACGGATTTCGAGCCAGCAGTCTGGGCCTGCTTCACTGGACGGACTCCCAAACAGGGACCTATGACGACATCCATACTGTCCGCAAACAGGACAATGCGTTCGACAATTATCTCTATGCCGCCTACGAAGCCTTTGCTGCCCAAGTCTTGCCTTCCTCCTCCCTCTGCGATAGCCTTGCCAAGGCTGCAACAGAGGATTTCCATTTTGCAGAAAATAAGTTCCAACGCGACGGGTACGACAACTTCCCGCACATCATGGAACACACCTACAACACCTCGCCATCCCTGTTCCAAGCAGCCAGAAGCTGGTCGGCCACCCAACTCTATCTCCTGTCAGGTGATTCCTCTTATTCCCAAGTGGCAGCCAACAGCATAAGCTACGTGCTGAAATGCCAGGAGAAAGAGGGGTTCTCAGGCTACTTCTATCGTGACACAACATTCCGTGCCCCTGTCCATTTCATCCATCAATCACGCGACCAGCTCTTTCCGCAAGCGCTTATTGCACTGTGCCAGTCTCAACCCTCGCATCCAGATGCCGTGCAGTGGAACGACGCCATCCGTCGATATGCCGATTATCTGAAACGATTGATGCCCTTTACCGAACCCTATGGCATGGTTCCCTCGGGAATCTGGCAGGCAGAAGAATATGCAGATTCTGCAGGATTCCATTCCCTTCATATCTTCGCCCCAAGGAATGCAGGGCAACTCTTTGACCGCCAGTTACAATGCGGATGGAAGATTGACAATACCCACTACCTGCGCCGTTTCCCCATGAGTTTTGGAATCTTCAATGGCAACGAGGCCATTATCCTTTCCACTGGTAAAGGTGCTGCAATGTGCGGACACTATCTGAAAGACGATACCCTTCTCCAGATAGGGCTGGAACAACTGTACTGGACTGTGGGCAAGAACCCCTTCTGCCAGTCACTCATCTATGGCGAGGGCCATCGCTACCCTTCCATGGACAGTTTCTCATCTGGTGAGATAACAGGCGAGATTCCTGTAGGCATACGTTCCTTCGGCGACGAGGATGTGCCTTACTGGCCCAAAACGAACAATGCTTGCTACAAGGAGGTATGGATGACCTCTGCCGGGAAGTTCTTATCGCTCATCGCGGAATATGAATAGCATTTACATTTCTATCCGACAACAATAAAACTGCGCCGCACCTTTGCCTCGCTGGTAGTTCAAGTGGTCCGTTTGCCCGTTCGTCTGCACATAAAAGTTAAGATATAATATTCCCTATCACGAATAAAATAAAGAAAGGAAACAACATGAAGTTCAGTATCAAACCCTTTTTGCTGATGGCGATTGCCGTGTTCAGCTCTTTCACTCTTGCTCAGGACAATGGCGAGTATGCTGCCAACTATGCCCGTGCACCACGCTTCAAAGCTCTCCTCCATTACGAACCACATGCCGAGGAGGCTCATGTGCAGTTCGACAAGCAGGCCATCGAGTTCTTTCACAAGCTTACCTATGGCGAGGGATGGCTCATGGATGTCACCACCTCGCTGGCAGATTATCCATATGAAAAGCTGAAGGAATACAGCATCATCGTCAGCCTGAATGCTGCGCCAGGTGGTGCTGCACAACGCGAAGCCTTTGAGAAATATATGGAGAACGGTGGTGGATGGATGGGGTTCCATGCCTCAGCCTACAACGACCGCAACACGAAATGGTCTTGGTTCAACAAGTTCCTGGGGTGCGGCATGTTCTACTGCAACAACTGGCCTCCACAGCCCGCTTTGGTAGAATGCGAGACTCAGGAGCATCCCGTCACTTGCTCTCTGCCTCAGTCTTTCGTAGCACCAGCCAGCGAGTTCTATCAGTGGCAGTCAAGTCCCAGGAAGAACCCCGACGTGGAAGTTCTTCTCTCCATCTCTCCCAAGATGTATCCCTTCGGCCTGAAAGACGTGGTGAAGTTTGGTGACTTTCCCATCGTCTGGACCAATACGAAGTACCGTATGGTCTATTTAAACATGGGCCATGGCGATGAAGAATTCATTGATGCCACCCAAAACCTGCTCTTCGTCAACGCCTTCCGTTGGGTTGTGAGCCGTGACCCACAAGGCGATCCATTCAAGAAGTAAAAGAAAAGCCCCTCCTCATTTCCAATAGGCACTATGAGAATAACCGTTGAAAAAAATGAACAGGCTTTCGACCTCGCTGCTGCGGAAAGGATTGTACAGCAAATCAAAGAGAAGCCGGAAAGTGTGATAGGACTGTCCACGGGACGTACCACAGGGAATATGCACAGGCTGGTAGCCCAAATCCATCGTGACCAACCCTTTGATGCCACTCGTGCCACATTCTTTGGAATAGACGAAGTGACAGGTGTGTCCCGCTCCTATTCTGGTGCATGCTACACAATGCTCAAGACGGAAATTATTGATGATTTGGGGGTGGATGAAGACCATTTCCTGATGCTGCCCACAGCGACTGACAACCTGGATGCTAACTGCAAGCATTTCTCCGATGAGTTGCAACACAAAGGAGGCATAGACCTGCTCATCCTGGGTCTTGGCGAGAATGGACATCTGGGATTCAATCAGCCAGGGACTTCCTTCGAAAGCACGGCAGGCACGGGCAGCATGGATTCTGCGCTGGAAAACCGTATACGCAGGGAGACGGGAGTGCCTGCCGAACATCCCCTTGGAGGTGTCACGCTGGGCCTTTCTGACATCATGCAAGCCCGTCGCATCTTACTGGTGGCCAAGGGGAATTCCAAAGCTGATATAGTGAAGAAGGCCCTGCATGGCCCTGTCGACACCCATGTTCCTGCCTCTATCCTTCAACGTCATCCGCATTGCGAGGTACTGCTCGATGCTGATGCTGCTTCTTGTCTCTCCTTGGCCGAAAAGAAGCCTGAAGGAGACAAGCCTTCCTATCTGGCTCCGTTTCTGACGATGGTGTTCATTTTCCTTGTCATAGGTTTCCTGACCACCGTAAATTCCCAACTGCAAGGACCACTTCAGTCAGCCTTTCTGGCACGTGTGGGACCGCTCAGGAACACACTGGCTACGATGGTTACCTTCTCATGGTTTCTCGCCTATCCTGTTTGCAGTGGACTGGGCACACGCTGGGCTGACCGCTATGGTTACAAGGGGACACTCCTGCGTGGACTGCTGGTAATGGTTGGTGGACTGGTGCTTTTCTTCCTTTCCGCTGCTTATGCAAGAGCAGGGTCAAGGCATCCCCTCATTCCGGCACCAGCCTGAAGAGAAGCGTGTTCTGGAAGGCGATGGATCTGTTGCGCGCAAAGAACACCGTTCCATGGCAGGGAGCCTTCACCTCACTCACCGTACGTCCCTCGTAGGAATGCAGGATGTGGGCGATGACCTGCCCCTGCGCCACTGTTTGTCCCGGATGCACTTCCGTCATCAGTATGCCTGCACGAGGAGCCTTCACGACCACCATCCGGTCTTCATCCACCACCACGCCTGCCTGCAGCATGCCCGTTGCCTCCTTCTGTACTGCCGTGAGCATGCCCTTGGCCGCCATGAAGCGCAGGATGGCATGGATGGCAGTGGATGCCGTAGCGGGCTCTATGGTCTCGGTGGTGCCGGCATAGAGCGAGAATGCGCGGCAGTCCCATATCTGCCAGTTGTAGTTGAGCAGGACGGTGTCGAAGGGCTGGGGATCCTTCACCGCCACATAGGGGAACCCGAACAGAATGGCATCCTCCACGTCCTCCCTGCCCGTACGCATCATCCTCACATGAGGCAGGAAATGCCCCGGCAGGTAGTAGGATGCCAACTGAATGCCATAGCTGAAGTCCTTGATATATTCAAACAGCCCGGCGGCAATACGCTGGGTGGTTTCTCCCCGGTCGTAGCCGGGGAACATGCGGTTGATGTCGGTGCCGTCGAGTGCCCAGAAGCGTTTTTCAATATTCACCGAGAAAGGGTTGGCACACGGAACCACCGACACCGACACACCCGTGGGGATGTGCCCCCTGGCCTCTGCTTCCCGCAGCCTGTCCACCAGCTGGCCGGCTATATAGAGTTGCTGCATCTCGTCGCCACGCATCGAACCCACGATGCACAACGCCTTGCTCCCCTCGCCAAATGTATATGCCTTGATGCGGAAATCGTCCCTGTAGGGCGACGACATCCTGAAGATTGTTTGTTCTCTCATTACCTTGTAGAAAAATTAATGTGCAGGCTGACTGCTGTTTCCTATTCTGTGGATGCGCCCCAGAAGTGAGCCTTCATACACCATGGGATAGGCCCTGATGGTGAAGAGCAGTCCGTCGCAGGGAGCCTCCACATGGCTCAGCACCTCGCCCGTGAGCGGACGGATGATGGAGCCTACCGTCTGTCCGCGGCTCACCATCACGTCGTTGTGCAGCTCGGTCACAAAGATGCCGCTTGTGGCCGCATTGAGGAACTCCACACTGTCGGCCCCGCGGCACACGATACTCTCGGGCATCCGGCTCATGTCGGGTTGCCGGCTCCATACGCCCAAATGGTACATCAGATTCTCCACCCCTGTGGCCAGCCTGTGGCAAAGATTGTGGCCGATGCGTCCGCCCACTCCCAGTTCTGCCACCAGGCAAGGGGTGTGTGCACTGTTGAGCGCATGCGCCAGGGTGGACTCCAGCACCGTGGCGGCCTGATGCACCCAGATGAAGTCGATGCCCAGCATCTGGGCGTATGGCACCAGGGTGTCGGCCGTCTGCTCGCTGATGCGCACCTGCGGAATCTCGCGCAGGAAGATGTTGGAAGCATGGATGTCCACCACCATGTCCGCTCCGCAGAGGTCGGTGTAGATGTCGTAGGCCACCTTCTCTATCATC
Organism: Bacteroidaceae bacterium; assembly: GCA_016292545.1. Taxonomy (GTDB): domain Bacteria; phylum Bacteroidota; class Bacteroidia; order Bacteroidales; family Bacteroidaceae; genus Physcousia. The sequence goes on along the minus strand of JAEDIG010000019.1, from coordinate 7,202 downwards.
GACCCCTGCGAACTGCCGGGGAAGATGCGGTTCATGTCGAGGTCGAAGGCCGGCACCCCGCGCTGCATGGAGTCGATGCCCAGTGGGTTGAGTGCGGGATAGATGTCGACGGTGCCATGCAGGCAGGAGATATGCTGCTGCACCATGCGTGCCAGCAGAAAGCACACATACTGGCCTTCCAGCTCGTCGCCATGTGTGCCGGTGACGATGCAGATGCGCGGTCCGCGTCCGTTGGTGAGATGGTTCTTCACAATGCGGAACTCCTCGTTGACGGGCATCTCAAGGGCTGTAACGTTCTGAATCATGTTTTTGTTTTCATCTATTTTCCTTGTTGACATTCCTCCACACGCACACTCACACTGAGCGTTTCCCGTGTGAAGGGGCTTATGCGTCCGCGGTTCGAAGGGCAGTCGCCCACGTCGCGTCCGTGTGCTATCTTGATGTAGCCGTAGTCGATGCACCGGCCGGCAGTGGGGTCGAGGCCTATCCACTGGCCGTCTTCGTATGCCTCCACCCAGGCGTGTGTGGCCCCTTCGCCCACCGTCAGGCCGTTCACATAGCGTGCCCGTATGCCCGACGCCCTGCAGGCGGCCACCAGCAGATGGGCATAGTCCTGACACACACCCCTTCGTCTGGCATACACCTCCATGGCCGTAGTGTGGTTGCCTGTGGTACCGGGCTGGTATTCCAGCCGTTCGTATACAGCCTGCATCAGCTGGACAGCGTCCTTCCCCTGTGCCCATCGCCTCAGCTCCTTGTCCCACTGCGTCAGGGCGGAGGGATAGAGGAAAAGGTCAGACGGGCATGGGTCGGGCAGGGCGTAGCGGCTGCAGGCCACCTGGCCGCGGCTTTCCATGCAGAAGTGGTCGTGGCGGTGGCAGATGTCGCCATACTGCACCTGGTTCCCCATTCCATCCACCGACTGCAGGACAGGCGCATCGGGCGTGATGCGGAGCCCGTGGCCGAGCAGGTGCTGGCAGGCATTGCTGCAGGGCACGGCCCTCAGTTTCCAGAAGTGCAGCTCCACAGCCGGGGAGAACGTGCTTTCCACACGGTACTCGTAGGCATACGTCCTCATACCATCACCAGACAGTTGAGCGCACTCAGCAGGTTGTCCTTATAGGCCGCATCGTGGGCATCGAATGCGGCCGCATCGGCCAGCAGTGTGCCCAGCCGTTCGGCCTGCACATGGTCGAAGAGCACACCTTCCGTGGCGATGTAGCCCCGCAGGGTCTGCCAGGTTCCCTCCACGCGGACATGCTTGTAGTCGAAGCGCACAAACATGTCGATGCGCTCCACCAGACGGCCTACTTCGAGCAGTGAGTAAGTGCGTCCGTGCACCCTTTCGCGAATGCTGCCCCAGAAAGCCAGCAGCCAGTCGGTGATGGGCTGCAGGGCCGTGATGTTGGTTTCCTGCAGAGCGGCCTTTTCGCGGATTAGGTTGCGGCACAGTTCGATGTAGGAGAACGACTCCGAATAGATTTGCGCCCTCAGCGTGATGGCATTGTCCATCATCCGCTCTATGATGGAGCGGAGCGAGGTGGTGGTTTCGGGGTCATAGATTTGCTTCATCATCTGATAGCTGGTGGTGAGGTTGCTCGTGGCGAATCCGTTGATTTTGGCCAGGAAGTCGCTGTAGGGCACTTCGCCCACAGGCACATCAATCACTTCGTCATAGGCCCGCCGCATCAGGTGGAGCATCAGGTAGCCTCTTTCGGCATAGCGTCCCAACCAGAAGAGGCTGTTGGCCTGGTTGGCGCTCAAGAATGTGTTTGGCATGTTCGTGTTATTAGTTGTTCTTTACCTTAATCATCCCTTTTCTCCCTCCTGTTTATTCCATCACCCAGGTGTCCTTGAAGCCACCGCCCTGGCTGGAGTTGACCACAAAGCTGCCGGCATCGCGCGAGAATCGGGTGAGCCCCGAAGGCCACACACGCGTGTCGCTGCCCGTAACCACAAAGGCTCTGAGGTCGCATTTGCGCGGCGAGGGCTGGCCCTGCTCGTCGATGATGTCCAGGTCGATGAAGTCCACCACCTCCTGTGCAATCCACCGGCGCGGCTCGCGGATGATGAGCTGCTTCACTTCTTCCAGCCTTTCGGGCGACATGTCCTTGCCGAACATCACACCATATCCGCCCGCCTCGGCCACGTCCTTTATCACCAGCCGGTCGATGTTCCTGATGATGTAGTCGAAATCCTCCTTGAAGAAAGGAAGATAGGTGGGTGCATTCTGCAGCAAGGGCTTTTCGCCCAGGTAGTATTCCACCATCTTGGGCACGAAGTAGTAGATACCCTTGTCGTCGGCCACGCCGTTGCCCAGCGCATTGATGAGGCCCACGTTGCCAGCCTTGTAGGCCTCCAGCAGATTGGGCACGCCCAGAAGCGACTCGGGGTTGAAGGCCAGCGGGTCAAGAAACTCGTCGCTCACCCGGCGGTAGATGGCCCCCACACGCAGTTTCTGCTTGTAGAGCCCCAGGTAGTACACATTTCCGCCCTCCACCACCAAGTCGCCGGGAAACGCCAGCAGGGCGCCCGTTTTCTCGGCCAGGTAGGAATGCTCGAAGAAGGCGGAATTGTAGCGTCCTGGCGTGAGGATGCAGTTCACACCGCGGCCGTCGTTGATGAAATCCATCATCCGGCGCAGCATGTCGCTGTAGTTCCGGTTGTCGGCCACCTGGTTGTCGCGGAACGCCTGCGGACTGGCCTTGCGCGTCACCGTGCGTGCAATCATGGGCTAGGACGCTCCCGAGGGTATGCGCAGATTGTCCTCCAATATGAGCCACCGCCCGTCTTTGGCCTGCACCAGGTCGATGCCCGCAATGTGGGCATACACCTTGGCCATGGGCGTGATGCCCTCACATTCGGGCATGTAGCCTTTGCTCTCATAGGTGAACTCCTTGGGCACCACTCCGTCGGTCACGATGTGCTTGTCGTGATAGATGTCGTAGAGGAAGGCGTTGAGTGCCTTCACGCGCTGCACGAGCCCCTTCTCCAGCATCGCCCACTCGTCGGCCGGGATGCGTCGCGGGATGGAATCGAAGGGGAAGAACTGTTCGTTGAAAACGCCGTTCTTGTACACACCGAAGCGCACCCCATAGCGCTCCATCCACCTGTTCACAGAATCTCTCGAAGCAATTAATTCATCCATCTTTTTCTCCTTTCTTCTATTTTGATGCCATATCCTGTTGTTTTGGTTTCATTTTGACATCTTTTTATCTTATTATTACATCTTTTTGTCGTTTTGCAATGCAAAGTTATTACATTTTGTAAAATAAAACAAGGGATTTCCGTACTTTTTGTCATTTCTTATGGAAAATTCCCTCTTTTCTACTGTCTTGCGGCGGTCCGCTCCCCCTCCAGCGGTTATAACGGGATTACAATATGGTTACCTATGCCCCGCCATTTGTAAAAACATCCTAAAAAAAGAGCCGCAGTTTGGCTGCACAGAAAAATCGGGCTACCTTTGCAGCATGACACTGACCATTATCATATTGATTGCAACCGTGGCCATGTTCGTAATGGGCCGCGTAAGGGCCGACATCGTGGCCCTGTGCGCACTGGCGCTCCTGCTGCTGTGCGGCATCCTCACGCCGGCCGAGGCACTGGCCGGATTCTCCAACCAGGTAGTGATAATGATGGCCGGCCTGTTTGTGGTGGGCGGTGCCATCCTCCAGACCGGGCTGGCCAAGGCCGCCAGCCAGCGCATTATGCATGTGGCCGGCAACAATGCCACCGCCATGTTCCTGCTGGTGGTGCTGGTGACCGCGGCCATCGGTGCCTTTGTGAGCAACACGGGCACGGTGGCCCTGATGATGCCCATCGTGGTGTCGATGGCCGCACAGACGGGCCGAAACGCGTCGGGCCTGCTCATGCCCTTGGCCTTTGCCAGCAGCATGGGCGGTATGCTCACCCTCATCGGTACACCCCCCAACCTGGTCATCGACGAAACCCTTCAGGGCCATGGCATGGAGGGGCTGTCGTTCTTCTCCTTCCTGCCCGTGGGCCTCATCTGTCTGGCCGTGGGCATTCTGGTGATGCTTCCGCTGAGCCGCATCTTCCTCAACAAGAAGACGCACGACAAGGCCGAGCAGGGAAAGACCGCAGAGCAGCTGGTGGACGAATACAAGCTGGCAGGCAACATATATGCCTTCCGGGTGAATGCCCGCAGCAGTGTGGTGGGGCGCACAGCACGGCAGCTCAACCTGCGCGCCAAGCATGGCATTTCCATCATCGAAATCCGGCAGGACTCGTCGCGCCACGGCAGGCTTCTGCGCAACATCACCCAGCAGATGCCCCTGCAGGACCAGCAGATGCAAGGAGGTGACATCCTTTATCTGCAGGGGGCCGAGGAGGATGTGCGGCAGTTCGCATCTGCAGCCAGCCTGCATCCGCTGTCCCATTCGGGCCTCGACTTTTTCGACATCGGCATTGCCGAGATTGTGGTGATGCCCGAGTCGAGGCTGGTGGGCCTGACATTGCGCGACTCCCAGCTGCGCGAGCAATATCAGATAAATGTGCTGGGCGTGAGGCGCAGCCATGCCTACATATCCGACCAGCTTCCCGAACTGCGGCTCAAGGCCGGAGACACCCTCCTGATTCAGGGCCTGTGGACCAATCTGGAGAAAATCGACCAGGAGGAAAACGGATGGGTGCTGCTGGGCAAGCCCAAGGAGATGGCCGAACGGGTGACCATCGGCTACAGGGCACCGCTGGCTGCACTAATAATGGTATTGATGGTGGCGGCCATGGTGTTCGACTTCATTCCTGTGCAGCCTGTCACAGCCGTCATGGTGGCCGGCCTGCTGATGGTGGTGACGGGATGCCTCCGCAGCGTGGATGCCGCCTACAAGACCATCAACTGGGAGAGCCTTGTGCTCATTGCCGCCATGATGCCCATGGCCACAGCACTCGAAAAGACCGGCGTGTCGGCCATCGTGAGCCATTCGCTGGTGGCCGCGCTGGGAAGCCTGGGCCCCACGGCATTGCTCTGCGGTGTGTATTTCACCACCTCGCTGCTCACCATGTTCATCAGCAACACCGCCACTGCCGTGCTCATGGCCCCCATTGCCATGAGTGCCGCATCCGAACTGGGTGTCAGTCCACTGCCCTTCCTGTTTGCCGTCACGCTGGGTGCCAGCATGTGCTTTGCCTCGCCCTTTTCCACTCCACCCAACGCATTGGTGATGCAGGCTGGCGGCTACAGTTTTGCCGACTACGTGAAGGTGGGCCTGCCCCTGCAGCTCATCATGGGTGTGGTGATGACACTGGTGTTGCCCTTGCTTTTCCCCTTCTGATTGCGTAACATCCATAACCATCACCCATGCGTTTTCCTCTATTGGTGTTCTGGCTGTTCTCCCTCGTCCTGCTGCTGCTCCCCTGCCTGGCATTCCTGGCGGCCAGAGCGGCAGGATGGGTGTTGGGGTTCGGCGTGTCCTGCCGGGGCTTCGTGCTGGCGGCAATCTTGTTGGTGGCCGGATGGTGGCTGCTCTATTTCTATGGCCACTGCATCGGCCGTTTCCGCTGTGAGGTGAGGCGTGTGGAGATAGCCACGCGTGTGCCCCGCTCCTTCCGGGGGTATCGCATTGTGCAGATTTCCGATCTCCATCTCGACGGCTGGCGTGGCCATGCCGACGTGCTCCGCAGGCGGGTGGAGGAAATCAATGCCCTGTGCCCGGACCTCGTGTGCTTCACGGGCGATCTGGTGTCGCTTTCGGCTCAGGAGATTGAACCGTTTGTACCCATCCTGCGCGGCATCCGTGCCCGCGATGGAGTGGTTTCGGTCCTGGGCAACCACGACTATCTGCCCTACGCCCGCCAGCTCACTCCCAAGGAGCGGATGCAGGAGGTGGAGCGCATCATCAGCACACAAAGGGAACAGCTGGGCTGGACGCTCCTGCTCAACGAGCACATCACAGTGGCCCGCGGGAAGGACAGCATTGCAGTGCTGGGATGCGAGAACCACAGCGTGGGAGTGCATCCGGTGATACAACGGGGAAATCTGAAAAAAGCCATGCGCGGCACCGATGGAATGACGCGCATCCTGCTCACCCACGACCCCAGCCACTGGCGTGCCGAGGTGGTGGGACAGACCGACATCGCGCTCACACTCTCGGGTCACACCCATGCCATGCAGCTGCGCATTCTGGGCTACACGCCTTCCAGCTTTCTCTATCCCGAATGTGACGGCCTGTATGAAGAAGGCGGACAATGGCTCCACGTGAACATCGGGCTGGGAGGCACGCTGCCGATGCGCATAGGAGCCACCCCGGAAATCACGCTCATCACACTCAAGTAACGGCCATGCTCCTTTGCCCACGTCGCATCATGCGCTCCTCCACAGCCTGGAACATGATGAACAACGGGGGCACCACAAACAGGATGGCCACCGTGCCGACGGTACCTTTATGGCCCTTCTGGAGGTGGAGCTCCCTCACCCTCTTCACCCAAGCAATCCCTAAACATCATCCGCAATGAAAGCCATAGCCATCGACGACGAGCCCATCGCGCTCGACATCATCAAGCAATATTGCCAGCGGAAAGGCGACATCCAGCTGGAAACCTTCACATCGCCCCGTCTGGGCCTGCAACGCATTCTCGAATGGAAACCCGACATCGTGTTTCTCGACATCGAAATGAACGGCACATCGGGGCTCGACCTGGCCCGCCGCATCCCTTCCACCTGCTGCCTCATACTCACCACGGCATACGCCCGCTATGCACTCTACGGCTTCGAGGCCGATGCCGTAGATTTCCTCCACAAACCCTATTTCTACGACCGCTTCACGCGTGCCATACAGAAGGCCATCGGACGCAAATATGCCCGGCAGGTCATGGATGCACTCTGTTGACAGCCACGCCCAAACCTCCGACAGGCTTCCGGGTTCCCCTGTTTAGGGAAAGAAGGCTGGGAAAACGCCCCCTGAGGCCCCCCTGTTAGTGGTCTGCACTTTCGCTCGGCCGATGGCTTGCTGCCCTTTCTTTTTGGCTGAAGAGTTACCATTTTCCTTCGTTTCTCTTGTCTGTTTCGGAATAAAAGCGTAGCTTTGCAAAGGAATATGCGCAAAACGCATCAAAAAGCAGACAGATATGAAGAAACTGAAGCGACTGCCCGTAGGCATACAGACATTTTCGGAGGTGAAGAATTTGGATTGTCTGTATATCGACAAGACTGAGTACGTATGGAACATGACCCACCTCAGCAA
>JAEDIG010000147.1 GCA_016292545.1 Bacteroidaceae bacterium | reverse complement strand
CAGGGTGCCGCTTCGCTCTGCCCTGGGCTGATGGCTTTTGCCCCTCCGGGGCGTGGAACACAGGAGAATATTGATTGCCAAAATGGCCTTGTCTGAAACAGATATTTTGAACACCCTACCTTTCAGGACAAACAATCACTGCTGATACACAATTCATTTGAACTTGCAAAAGTTGAATCATTTTATAGAACAAACCATAAAAATTTCCTAAAAAAAGGTTGAATCCTGCCTTTTTTTTGCTACCTTTGCACCGCCAAACACGACGACACACCGGGAATGGCCCAAAACAATTCTATACAGAAATATTAAAAACAGATGAAATACGCTATCATTTCGGCAGGAGAAGGTTCCAGGCTGGCCCAGGAAGGAGTGGCACTGCCCAAGCCCTTGGTGGAGATTGGCGGAGAAGCCATGATTGACCGCCTGATACGCATCTTTTCCCGACAAGGAGCGGAAGAAGTGGCCGTGATCATCAACAACGAAGTAGAAGCCACAAAGAAGCACCTCCTGCAGTTGCAGCAACGCACGCGCATACCACTGCGTGTGGTGGTGCAAACCACGCCCTCGTCCATGCACAGTTTCCATGTCCTGAGTCCATGGCTGCGCGGAGGCCGTCTGTGCCTCACCACCGTGGACACCATTTTCAGGGAGGAAGAGTTTTCTCGCTTCATCCAGTCCTTCGAGCAGTCAGACGCAGACGGCATGATGGCCGTGACCGACTATGTGGACGACGAAAAGCCGCTCTATGTGGCCACCACTCCCACGCTCGACATCACAGGTTTTCATGATACGCCCGTGCCCGAAGCACGCTTCATCTCAGGCGGCATCTACTGCCTGACGGAGCCCTGTCTGGACGTGCTTCAGGACTGTGTGAGCCAAGGCATGTCGCGCATGCGCAACTACCAGCGGAGCCTTGTGGCAACAGGGATGCGGCTGAAAGCATTCCCTTTTAGCAAGATTCTCGATGTGGACCATGCCAGCGACATCGCCAAGGCAGAAGCTTTTATCCACGCCCAAAACATTCTTTCATAACATCATCCACCTCCCCTTTTACTATGCACAGCCCTATCTCCTATCCGCTCATCGCCGTCAAGCGCGACCCATCCTTTTCCCCCAACAGCGTGGACAATGATTCCCGCATACTGGGGGCCGTTGTACATCGGCTCGAAGCAGAGGGCTATAGCATACACGTGTGTGAAGAAGACGAGTTTGCCAGAGCCGAATGGCATTCGCCCATGGTGTTCGGCATGTATCGAAAGGAGGAAACGCTCAAACGCCTGCGCCAGCTGGAGCAGCAGCACAAGACCGTGGTTCTGAACAAGCCGCAGGGCATCAACAACTGCCGGCGCGCCCAGCTGCAAAGGATCATGGACCACCATGGCATACCCCAGCCGGAGAGTGCCATCATAGACACAGACGACACCGTACTGGCCATCCCCTACCCCTGTTGGATGAAGCGTGCCAGCGGCTACTCGATGGAAAAGGGCGACGTGGCGTTTGTCCCCAATCAAGCCAAGGCGGAGGAAACGCTGAAGGATTTCATGGAAAGAGGCATCCGCAAAGTGCTCGTGAGCGAGCATCTGAGGGGCGACCTCGTGAAGTTCTATGGTGTGGAGGGCACACCATTCTTCTATTCCTTCTACCCCACCGCCTGCAGCCATAGCAAGTTCGGCCTGGAGAAACACAACGGCAAACCCAAAGGCTACCTCTACGATGAAGAATGCCTCCACAAGACAGCCACCAAACTGGCCAAGGCTACAGGCATACAGGTGTATGGAGGCGACTGCATCGTGTGGCCGGACGGTTCCATCCGCATCATTGATTTCAACGACTGGCCCAGCTTCTCGCCATGCCGCACAGAAGCAGCCATCCACATTGCACAACGCATCATCAATCTCATCCCCCAACATGGCATTTGACAAGAAAGGCATAGAAGCCTCCTATAAATCAATGGACACAGAGGAATTCCTCGACATCCATTTCAACCGCCCCATCGGTTACGTGTGGGCACTCGTATTCCAACGGCTGGGCGTACACCCCAACGTGGTGACCATCCTGTCCTTCTTCCTTGGCATAGGAGCAGGCGTAATGTTCTATTACCCCGACCTTGCCCATTCCATCATCGGCATCTGGCTGCTGATGTGGGCCAACCATTTCGACAGCTGCGACGGGCAGCTGGCACGCATCACCGGCAAGAAGACCCTCTGGGGCCGCATGCTCGACGGCCTGGCCGGCGATGTGTGGTTTGTGGCCATCTATGCGGCCCTGTGCCTGCGCCTGCAGGACGATGCCATGCCCTGGGGGCTTTGCGGCGGGGCGGCATGGAGCTGGCGCATCTGGGCATTGGCCGCAGTGGCCGGGCTATGGTGCCACAAACGTCAATGTGCTCTGGCCGACTACTACCGGAACATCCATCTTTTCTATCTGAAGGGCAAAGAAGGCAGCGAGCTGGACAATGCACGCCAGCAGCGGGCAGACTTTGACCGGCTGCCCTGGAAAGGCAACCTGTGGTGGAAGCTTTTCCTTTTCTGCTACGGCAACTACACCCACGGCCAGGAGCAGGCCACACCAGCCTTCCAGCGCCTGCACGCATGGGTGAAACAGCACTATGGCGACCACATCCCCCAGGATTTCCGCGATGATTTCCGCCGGTGCAGTCTGCCCCTGATGAAATACACCAACATCCTCACCTTCAACACACGTGCCATTGTGCTCTACCTGGCCATACTGGCCGCTGTCCCCTACGTGTATTTCCTGTTCGAGGTGACCGTGCTGGCAGCCATCTACCGCTACATGCGCTACCGCCATGAACGGATGTGCAACGAGCTGTACCGTCAATACGCCGCCGCATGAGAGACAAGTGGAGGAACATATTCCTGGCCATTGGCATCATTGCCATCGTGGTGATGCTGTTCACCTTCCCCATGGACAGCCAGTCACTGCTGCAAAGCCTCAAGCGCGCAGGCGTTTGGCTGCCCGCAGTGGTGGTGCTGTGGGCCTTCATCTATCTGCTGAACGCATGGTCGTGGTATGCCATCATCCATGACGGACACCATGGGCACATTCCCTTCCGCACGGTCTACAAGCTCACCATATCCAGCTTTGCCCTCAACTATGCCACTCCCGTTGGGCTGATGGGCGGAGAGCCTTACCGCATCATGGAACTCACGCCCTACGTGGGTGCCAGCAAGGCGGCCTCATCGGTCATTCTGTATGTGATGATGCACATCTTCTCACACTTCTGCTTCTGGATGACAGCCAGCCTGCTGTTCCTGCTCACCCGTCCGTCGGGTGCAGCCATGACCACCCTCGCCGCCGTCCTGCTGGCCGTGTGCCTGCTGGCCGTCTACATTTTTGCCAAAGGCTACAGGCAAGGCCTGGCCCTGCGCTCACTCGGCCTGCTGAGCCGCCTGCCATGGGTGGGCCGCTGGGCACGGTCGTTCAAGGAGAAGAAACAAGAAAGCCTCCAGCGCATCGACGCGCAGATAGCCGCGCTCCACGGCCAGCGGCCGCTGACCTTCTACCTGTCGCTCGGACTCGAGTATATGGCCCGCATTGTGGGCTGCCTGGAAGTATACTTCATCCTGAGCATCCTCACACCAGACATCAGTTTCCTCAACTGCATCTTCATCATGGCCTTCTATTCGCTCTTTGCCAACCTGCTCTTCTTCTCGCCCATGCAGCTGGGCACACGTGAGGGCGGACTGGCACTGGCAGCCTCCGGGCTGGCCATTCCAGGGGCATACGGCGTATACACAGGCCTCATCACGCGCGTACGCGAATTAATATGGATAATAGTGGGTGTGCTGCTGATGAAGATTGGCAACAAGCCCAAAACACTGCAATCATGACACAAACAACCAACACCATCCAAGGAATCATCTTCGACTATGGCGGGACCATCGACACTGACTCACGCCATTGGGCCGAAGTGCTGTGGGATAGCTACCAGAAGAACCATGTGCCCGTAGACAAGGAAAGTTTCCGTCAGGCCTACGTCCACGGCGAACGCACACTGGCCAGAGAACCACTCGTGAAGCCCACCCACGACTTTCACGACGTGCTCCGCATCAAAACCGGCCTGCAGATGCGCCACCTGTGGGAGCAGGGCCTGCTGCCCTCTGCCGAAGCTGCAGAGGACATGGCACGCACAGTGGCCGACGACTGTCACCAGACCGTGCTCCAAACGCTGGAGCATACACGTCCCGTAGTGACCATGCTGGCCCGGGAATACCCCCTGGTGCTGGTGTCGAACTTCTATGGCAACATAGCGCACATCCTGCAGCAATACGGCTTGCGCGACTGTTTCAGCCACATCATAGAATCGTCGGTGGTGGGCGTGCGAAAACCCGACCCCGCCATCTTCCAGCTGGGAGTGGAAGCCCTCGGCCTGGCGGCCTCATCCGTAGTGGTGGTGGGCGACTCATACACCAAGGACATCCTGCCCGCCCGGTCCATCGGTTGCCAGACGGTGTGGCTCAAGGGCACAGGCTGGACCCCCGGCGAGGGCGACGACAATGTGCCCGATGCTGTCATCCGTTCGCTCACCCAGCTGCCCGAATGGATAGCCACACGAAGGCCGCATTTGTCATTTCTTCCCTTTTGTTGTTCTAAATAGGAACAAAAGAACCCGCGATTGAGAACAAAGATGTAATTTTACTCACAATATACACATAAATATCATAACATAAACACAAATGAATACAACAAACGTACAGCCGGCCACCGGGAAACTAGGTGTGCTGAGCGTGGGGTTGGGCGCAGTGGCCACAACCTTTATGACGGGTGTGCTTATGGTCCGCAAAGGACTGGCCAAGCCCGTAGGCTCCATGACACAATACGACAAGATTCGCGTAGGGCGCGGTGCCGACAAACAATATCTCCACTACAAGGACATTGTGCCTCTGGCAGACCTTCAGGACATTGTGTTCGGTGCATGGGACGTATATCCCGCCAATGCCTACCAGTCGGCCATCAACTGCGAAGTGCTGAAGGAGAAGGACATCAATCCCGTACGCGAAGAGCTGGAGCAGATTGTGCCCATGCCCGCTGCCTTCGACCATGAATATGCCAAGCGTCTGGAGGGCGACAATGTGAAGGACTGCCCCACACGATGGGACATGGTGGAAGCCCTGCGCAAGGACATCCGCCAGTTCAAGGAGAAGAACGGATGCAGCCGCGTAGTCGTGCTGTGGGCCGCCAGCACGGAAATCTATGTGCACGTGTGCGACGAGGTACACGGATCACTGGCCGCACTGGAACAGGCCATGAAGGCCGATGACCGCGCCCACGTGGCTCCCTCCATGTGCTATGCATACGCTGCCCTCTCCGAGGGAGCTCCCTTCATCATGGGTGCCCCCAACACCACTGTCGACATTCCCGCCATGTGGGAACTGGCAGAAAAGACCCGTATGCCCATCGCCGGCAAGGACTTCAAGACCGGACAGACCCTTGTGAAGTCTGGCTTTGCCCCCATCATCGGCACCCGCTGTCTGGGACTGTCGGGATGGTTCTCCACCAACATCCTGGGCAACCGCGACGGTCTGGTACTGGACGAGCCTGCCAACTTCCACACCAAGGAAGTGAGCAAACTGTCCACACTGGAGTCCATCCTCGTGCCCGAGCAGCAGCCCGACCTCTACACCAACTACTACCACAAGGTGCGCATCAACTACTATCC
>JAEDIG010000018.1 GCA_016292545.1 Bacteroidaceae bacterium | reverse complement strand
AATGGAAATTTGGTGCAAATATAATGGTTTTATCTTTTATAGAAGATAAAAATGAGGAAAAATTTTTGTATATATCCACAAATGATTCCGTTTTCTCATAAATAATGACTATACTTGCAGCAAAAGTCTGGGTCTTCCGAGTTTTGGAGTGACATGAAGAAGGGGCAAAAGCCGGACTACATGTAGGAGGAACACACCCGTGCCATTACTGATAGTCCTGCTTTTGCCCCTGTAGGGCGTTGTTTTTGTGTGTGGTGCGTGACACCCAGGGTGCCATTCCGCTCCGCTCCATTCTGCCCTGGGCTAGTAGCAGATTGCCCCTTCGGGGCGTGCTCATACGCTCATTCACAACGAAATTGAACTTGCGAAAGTTGAATCAAATATTTTATTGCCAAGAGAGCATTTATTGGGTTCATGCCCATCAAGAGTCAAGTATATCAGTTTAAAACCATCTTGATATTTTTCTTTTCCGTAGTTATACTAACGCAACAATTGGTTCTTCTGATCTTCTGCGTATATTTTATTCTCAATAATAATAGCATGTCTACCATCTTCGACAATAATATCGATGCGCCCACCTTCTTTGTCTGTAACAGGACCAATAAATCTTTCTTTATTATCCAAAGACACGTTGTAAACATTAAGATAATTTTTGGGTAGTCCCAATCTTTTCAAAAAAGCTTCCAAAAACAGATTTGACAGTCCGTGTGTACCTTGAGGATTCATTAGTTCAGCTAAAAAAGAAGAATGCAATCTGACTTCTTCTGTACGTAGTCCTATAGTATTGAATATATTAAAGAATTCACCTTGCTTTACCTTCTCTAAGCGATTCTTTTCTGCACATCTATATATTTCAGATATCTCTGCCAATAATAGTTCTATTTTCATAATCAGCAATCTTGTTATTTCGTTGACTTATTTAATATTATGAACATTCCTCATTTTCCGTTCAGAAGAGTACATTCCAGTCCATCTTACATCCTCTATTGAGAATGTAGGATACCCATGAATAGCCCTATCTTTTATCCACTTCTGAAGAGTCATATCAATACTTTTTGTTGCAAAAGTAATAAAATAATTATTACCTAATGCATATTCCACTAAAAATCCTCATCTTAATGGCACATTTTATATAAAATGTAGCTTTTTAGTCATTCAAAATAACATTTTTGCCGTCCAAAAGAAAGAAGAAACTAATTCCTGAAAAGAAGTTAGCCGAGTTATATAGCATATTGGCAAAAGCCCATTTAGGAAGAAGATGAGTTTTTTACTCGCCTCTTCAATCCTTCAAGCACCCTATTGGTACCACCCAAACTCTGTCCTTACGCCTGTAAGCATACTTGCCGACTGCCGTAAGTACCATCATGAACGACGGACTTTTCATCTTGGTCGTATCAATTTTCTTTCCCAACCTCTGGAGCGATTTGACACCCTCCTCAATGAGCGAATCGCCACCGAGCTTAATCTCAACCAGTCCGTAAAATCCATTTCGCAAGTGTACCACAGCGTCACACTCCAACCCGTCGCCATCCCTATAGTGGTATACGTCGCCGTCCAAAGCTTGTGCATACACCCGGAGGTCACGCATACACATAGTCTCAAAAAACAATCCCAACGTATTGAGGTCGTTCATCAAATCCTTCGGACCTACACCTAACGCTGCCACTGCAATAGAGGGGTCGGTAAAATAACGCGTGTCACTTGTACGGATAGCCGATTTCGACCTTAGATTAGGATTCCAAGCCTTTGTGTCCTCAATAACAAAAATACCTCTTAATGCCCTCAAATAAGAATACACAGTCCTGTCGTCCAACGTGTCGCTGTCATTGGCCTTCATGTCTGCACAGATGGCGCCCAACGACACCTGCCCGCCCTGATTTCTTGCATACGAGCGCATGAGCAATTTCACTCTCTCTGGATTACGTTCCACCCTGTCGGGTTCCTTCACATCCACGTTCACCACCGTGTCATAATAGTCAAAGGCCCGTCCAAGTGCAATATCTTTAGACTGATTCACTGCCCTTGGCCATCCGCCTCTGCACATCAGCCAGGCTATGTCCTCAAGTTCATGACTGCAAGAGCCAAACAGTTCCTCTGCACCCTGAAACAGGGCACCAAGACTAATTTCTCCACTCGAATCACCAGATTCCCAAAGCGTCATCGGACGCATCCTTAGACGGGCAATACGACCGATGCCCGAATGAAGAATCTTTTCTTCGTCATCATCCGACAATGGTGTCACCGACCCCGTCAAGATAAACTGCCCTTCATCTTCCCTGTGATCCACCTCAAACCTGACTGCATCCCATAGCTCCGGGGCAATCTGCCATTCGTCAATCAATCTTGGAGTCGCGCCTTTAAGCAGAAGGTTGGGGTTGATTTGAACCATTTGCATGTTCGAATTACGGTCTTTAGGATTGTCCATATAGAGCACGCTCCTGGCATGCTGCTCACTGGTAGTGGTTTTCCCACACCATTTAGCGCCCTCAACCAAAACAGCACCCATGCCTTTTAGTTTGTTTTCCAGCAGCTTATCTGCAATCCGCAATCTGTAGTTCATACCTAATTAGTCAGTTTGAGGGTTATCTTTTAGTCAACTTGTGGAAGTATTTCTAGTCAACTTGTGGGATTTTTATTAGTCAACTTGTGGAAATTCCGATGCAAAAGTACAAAAATCAAATGGTATTTGCAAATTTATTAGCAATATTTGCAGATTACCATACTCGAAAAAGCCAAGGATTTTTGCCCAAATGTGGGGTAAAAGAATCGGATTTGGAGAAATTCAACACTATTTTGCTGTTTTTACCACAACTCTGCGGGCGACAGTAAAAGAAAAGTTGTAATTTTGCCGCCAAAAAAAAGAACCTTACGCATTGATTTCAACAATGGGCAATATGAGAAAACAAGATTATATACTGAATGTCATACTCATCACCCTCGTGCTGCTGACGCCACACCGGCTATGGGCACAAACAGAAGAGCAAGCCGACAGCATTGCCCGGGAGCAGGAGCTGGACCGTGTCCTTGTGAAAGCGGCACAGGACACCCGATCGCGCTCAAGGGTGGAGAATGTAGACCTCATCGGCAAAAACCAGCTGATCAGAGCTGCGTGCTGCAATCTGGGAGAGTCCTTCACAACCAACCCCTCGGTAGACGTGAGCTACAGCGATGCTGCCACCGGCGCACGGCAAATCAGGCTGCTGGGGCTCTCAGGCACATACGTGCAGATGCTCACCGAAAACGTCCCCAACCTCAGGGGTGCCTCCCTGCCCTACTCGCTGGGCTACGTCCCCGGCCCATGGATGCAGTCGATACAAGTGAGCAAGGGCGCATCGAGCGTTAAAAACGGTTATGAGAGCATCACTGGGCAGATAAACATCGAGTTCCTCAAGCCACAGGCCACCGACGGTATTCGCGCCAATGCCTATCTGGACAGCGAGCTGAAACAGGAGGTGAACGTGGACGGGAGCGTACACATCAACGACCGATGGTCGACGGCCACCCTCCTGCACTTCGAGAACCGGCAGACCGACCACGACGGGAACAACGACGGCTTCATGGACATGCCAAAGCTGCGGCAATACAACCTGATGCACCGCTGGGCATACGTGTCGCCGACGCTGATTAGCCAGCTGTCGGCAAGGGTGATGCACGATGAGCACACAGGAGGGCAGAGCTCCCATCATCGTGCGGATGCAGAAACGCCCCTCTACGTCACCACGGTCAAGACCAACCGCTACGAAGGACAGTGGAAAAACGGCCTTACCCTTGATGCCGACCACAACACCTCGGTTGCCCTTATGCTGCATGGCTCATGGCACGATGCCAACAACACCTTCGGCCTGACCCGCTACGATGTGACGCAGAAAAACGGCTATGCCCAGCTGATGTATGAAACAGACCTGACGGACAGGCACAATCTGAGCATAGGCGCATCCGTCGGCCATGACTGCTACGACGAGAAGGCCGAGGCCTCCACCGAAACAGCCATACCCCGGCTCGGCAAGAGCAAGGAAACCACCAGCGGAATCTACGCCCAATACACCTACAAAACGGGCGACAAACTGACGGTGATGCCCGGCCTGCGATGGGACTATTCCTCCATCTATGGCGGGTTCCTCACGCCCCGTCTGCACGTCAAGTATTCACCCACCAGCACAATCAGCTTCCGTGCCTCTGCAGGCAAGGGCTACCGCACGCCCCACGCCCTGGCAGACAACACCACACTGCTGGCAAGCGGCCGCGATGTGGCCATAGATCCCAACCTGAAACAAGAGGAGGCATGGAACACAGGGGGGGCGGCCAGCCTACACATCCCCGTGTGCGGCAAAGGCCTTGAAGTGAATGCCGAATACTACTACACCCACTTTATCCACCAGACGGTCATCAACGTTGACGGGTCCAGGGGCAGCCATACGCTCACATTCGAGAACCTGCAGGGGAAAAGCTACAGCCACACCTTCCAGATAGATGCCACATACCCCTTTACCGACGGTTTCACCGCTACGGGGGCCTTCCGACTGAACGATGTAAAATGCACCTACGACGGTGTGTTGCGGCAAAAGTTCCTCACCCCACGCTACAAAGGCCTGCTGACGCTTTCCTACAAGACGCCGCTGGAGCTGTGGCAGTTTGATGCCACCGGACAGCTCAATGGCGGAGGTGAGCTGTATGACCGCTCCAAATACCCTGCCTACTTCCAGCTGCAAGCCCAAATCACCCGCGAATTCCGCCATTTCAGCATCTACCTGGGCGGAGAGAACCTCACCAACTATAAGATAAAGGACCCCATCATAAATGCACATCACCCATGGTCGCCCGCCTTTGACGCAACCCAAGTGTGGGGACCCGTCACGGGAGCCATGGCATACATTGGTGTGAGAATAAATTTTGAGAGAATATGAAAAAGACGTTATCCACCGCATTCCTTGCAATGCTTCTGACCAGCGCCTCGGCACATACAAAGGCCGACACACTGGTAGTGGCCACAACCCCAGCCATGCACTGTGCAAACTGTGAGAACAAAATCAAGAAAAACATCCGTTTCGTAAAAGGCACAAAGAAAATCGAGACTTCCTTGCCCAACAAAACCGTCACCATCATCTATGACGGAAGGCATGCCACATACGAGAACTATGTGGCAGCCTTCAAGAAGATTGGTTTCGAAATCAAACGGGCGAAATAGCCCCTACAGACTTATCGCAGCTCAGCCGCATTCTCGTAGGGACGAATCTCCATGGCCTGCAGGCGGGCACCGTTGGCGGTCTGCCTGAGGCCGAACACAAGGACATTCTTCTGCCCCGCACCGAAGTTCAGCCAGCACTCGGGCAGATAGAAATCGCGCTGGGGGCCACATTCCCAATGGCGGCTGATGCGACCAGGCAGCAGAGTCACCCGTCCGCTGGAAAGCTGCTTGTCATCGGTGTTGTGGAGGAAGACGAAACGGGTGCCGTCGGCTGCCACACGCAGGCCTCCTTGATTTTGGCGAAGCGGTCGCGCCACAAGGCCTCGGGACAACGGAAATAATGGAAGGCTGCACTGTAGATGAAGGTGTCGTGCCCATCGATGGTCATGCAGGAACCATCATAACGGATGCGGTCGGGATGGGCGAATGTTTTCTGCGGGATGTCTTCTGCATGTGCCCGGGATACACCTGCCAGCAGAAACATCATCACGAGCACACCCCTGAGTGTGCACAAAAGAGGGTGCAGCACAGAATGGCTGCACATGGATGTGTGTTTTTGATTCATAATATATGTTTTAATATTGAGTTGCGTGCAAAGATAGCACAAAAAAATCACATCCCAAGCAATTTGTGGCAAATTCTTTGCCCTGCACACAGCAAATATGTATAACTTTGTGGCATAATGGACAAAAAACACATACCAATGAGACAGATATTTCTGAAATGGACCGCTTGGACGCTTATGCTGGGCTGTCTGGCTGCGGCCTGCACCGGCAAACAGGCAAAGCCTGGCGATGGCAGGCGGATCGTGAAAAGCAAAGGACTGCCCAGCGAACTGCTGGTGGTGGTGGACAAGGCCGTATGGGAAAGCCCTGTGGCCGACACGCTGCGCAAGATCGTGGAAGGTCCCGTGCCCGGGCTTCCTCAGGCTGAGAGCTATTTCAGGGTGACCCGCATCCTCACACCCTACTATGAACAGATGTACACCACCATGCACAGCAAGTTGTTTGTCCATCTGGACCCGCGCGAAAAGGCTCCGATGGTGGGAGTGAGCCACGACGTGTCGGCCCGTCCACAGATTGAAGTGACAGTGAAGGCTCCCGACCTGGAAAGTCTGGGCCGTTTCCTTTCCAGCAAAGCCCCTTTCCTGCGCGATGTGATTGCTGATGCCCAACTGCAAATGCGGGCGGCCCAACTGAGAAAGCACTACAGCAAGAAGGCATACGATGACCTGCGGACATGCATGGGACGCACCATCTATGCCCCGCAGGAGATAAAGGCCACCAAGAAGGGCGCACGCTTTCTTTGGGCGGGCACAAACCTGAATGAGAAAGACATGAACGTGGTGGTGTATGCCTGCCCCTGGGAGGGCGGCGAACTGCCCGGACTGATGGATATGGTGGACCTGCGCGACTCGGTGATGCAAGTCAACATCCCGGGAAGCAGCCCGGACCAATGGATGGAAACCGTGCGCGAAAACGGCCTGCCGCTGGTAGAGGGGCGCCTCCTGCTGCGCGACGGGCGGCGTGTACTGGAAACAAGGGGGCTCTGGCAGATGCGCAACGGTGCGCTGGGAGGCCCGTTCGTGTGTCAGGCACATATCGACAGTCTCACCCACGAGCTTGTAGTGGCCGAAGGGTTCGTTTATTCCCCCGGAACCGACAAACGCGACCTGCTGAGAATGGTGGAAGCGGCCATTTCCACCCTCGGAAAGGAAGAATCGTGCCAATAAATTTCGGCATGTCGGGGAAAAGCCGTACATTTGCCTGACAAATGACAAAAAACATGAAAAGAATATATATCCTCATCAGCCTGCTGACGGCTGTAGCCACCCTGCCTGCCCAACCGCTTTTCGTGCCCGACAAGGACATCACAAAGGTGGGCGAAGTGCTGTTCCAGTCGCCCAAGTCGTTCACTCTCGGGTTCAGCAACAAAGGCGACAAGCCACTGGTGGTGAAGGAAGTGCGTCCGTCGTGCGGCTGCATCAACGTGACTTTCGACGAGAAGCCCATCGAGCCCGGGGCGCATGGAGAGATCAGGCTCGTATACGACGCCAAGATGCTGGGCACCTTCTACAAGGATGTGGAAATCCTCACCAACGCACAAGAGCAGCCGCAGTACATGGCCATTCAGGGCATCGTGGTGAAGGAGGTGCAGGACTTCAGCGGGGATTATCCCATCGACCTTGGAAACGTGAGGTTGCTGAGCAACTACATCGAATATGACGACGTGAACAAGGGCGACATGCCCGTGCAGGAAATCCATGTGGCCAACGTGGAGCGCACGCCCTACAAGCCGGAACTGATGCACCTGCCTCCCTACCTGTCGGCAGAATATGTGCCGGAAACGATTCCCGGAGGAAAGACAGGCGTCATCCGCCTCATCCTCGACAGCAAGAAACTGTTCCAGCTGGGCCTCAACCAAACCAGCATCTATCTGGCCCGCTACATGGGCGACAAGGTGAACGAGGACAATGAAATCGTGGTGTCGGCCGTGCAGCTGCCCGACTTTTCGCAACTGAGCCAGGCCCAGCGCGACGAAGCCCCAGTGATACAGCTCTCCGACGAACTGCTGGAAGTCGGCAGCATGGAAGGCCGCAAGAAGGCACAAAAGAAGGTGACCATCACCAACACGGGCAAGACCACACTCCACATCCGTCAGGTGCAGGTATTCAACAAGTCGCTGTCCGTATCGCTGGGCAACCGCACCCTGGAACCCGGAAAGAGCACCCGCCTGAAAGTGACAGTAAACGCCAAGTACCTGAAGAAGGCCAAGGCACGTCCACGTGTGCTCCTCATCTCCGACGACCCGGAGCATGCAAAGAAGATTATCAACATACATGTAACCCCATAAAAAGAACTATGCAACATCCCGAAAACGACCCTGAATACAAAGGACTGGTGGTGAACAGCGGAGTGGCACCGGTGTCGACAGTCAACCCCTACCTCAACCGCAAGCGGTTTGCACGGAAAGCCCTCTCTGCACAAGACTATGTGGAGGGAATCCTCAAGGGGAACGTGACCATTCTGGGACAAGCCGTAACCCTGGTGGAAAGCACACTGCCCCATCATCAGCAGATTGCCCAGGAGGTGATAGAGAAATGTCTCCCCTATGCAGGCAACAGCGTGCGCATAGGCATCAGCGGTGTGCCAGGAGCCGGCAAGAGCACGAGCATCGATGAATTTGGCATCCACGTGCTCAACACATACGGCGGACGGCTGGCCGTGCTGGCCATCGACCCCAGCAGCGAACGCACCAAAGGCAGCATCCTTGGCGACAAGACGCGCATGGAGAAACTGTCGGTCCACCCCGACTCTTTCATCCGTCCCAGCCCCTCGGCCGGTTCGCTGGGCGGCGTGGCACGCAAGACACGCGAAACCATCATCCTGTGTGAAGCTGCCGGGTTCGACAAGATATTCGTGGAAACGGTAGGCGTAGGACAAAGCGAGACCGCCTGCCATTCGATGGTAGATTTCTTCCTGCTCATCCAGCTGGCCGGCACAGGCGACGAACTGCAGGGCATCAAACGCGGCATCATGGAGATGGCCGACGGCATCGTCATCAACAAATGCGACGGAAACAACGTGGACAAGTGCAAACTGGCCGCCACCCAGTTCCGCAACGCCCTCCACCTCTTTCCCATGCCCGAAAGCGGATGGTCACCACAGGTGCTCACCTACAGCGGATTCTACGGATATGGCATCAAGGAGGTGTGGGACATGATTTTTGCCTACATCGACTTTGTGAAAGCCAACGGATACTTCCAGCACCGACGCCAGGAGCAGGCCAAGTTCTGGATGTATGAGAGCATCAACGAACAGCTGCGCAACAGTTTCTACCAGCAGCCCGTGATTGCCGACATGCTCACGCTATCGGAACAGGACGTGCTGGCAGGAAGGAAAACGTCATTCGTGGCTGCCAAGCAGCTCCTCGATACGTACCTTGCACTCCTCCATTAACCATTTGGGAGTGCTCGTGGCCCCGCAAATACCAATGGAATGGCAATGGGACAGCCACGAAGAATCAATCTCTGCAGCGGAATCTATCATGAAGGAATGGGGATTCACGCTGCAGCATTCGTTATAGAGCACACGTCCGTTGCTGCTCTTTCGTCCACACACAAAGAGCACCACATCGTGGCGGGAAGCGAACTCGCGGATGTGGGGCATACGGTTGGCCACCTGACGGCAGATGGTGTCGTAATAGGTGAAGGTGGCCGCAGGAGAAATGTGCTGGCGGATGTATTCCACAATCTGGCGGAACTGGTCGAGCGGCTTGGTGGTTTGGGAATACAGGCAAATGTCGCGGTTGAAATCCAGCTTTTCCACCTCCTGAGGATGCTCAATCACAATGGCCGTTCCCTCGGTCTGCCCCACTAGTCCCATCACTTCGGCATGACCGTTCTTGCCGAAAATAACAATCTGCCGCCCGGGCTGGCCCTGGGCGTATTCCTTCTTGATGCGCTCCTGCAGATGAAGCACCACCGGGCAGGTGGCATCGATAATCTCTATATTGTTCTCCCGCGCACGATCGTAGGTCTGGGGCGGTTCGCCGTGCGCACGCAGAAGCACCTTGGCATGGCTGAGCCCGTTGAATGTGGCATGGTCGATGGTGACCAGTCCCATACGCTTGAGCCGGTCGCATTCTTTCCCGTTGTGGACGATGTCGCCCAGACAATAGAGTACACTGCCGGTCGAGAGCTCCTCCTCGGCCTTGCCGATGGCACGGGTCACGCCAAAACAGAAGCCGGAGCCCTGGTCAATCTCTATGTTCATCTGCTGCACGCATATATTGCTCCATCAGCCAAGCCTTCTGTTCGGGTATGGTCATGAAGCTGTTGTCCAACACAAGGGCATCGTCGGCCTTTCTCAGCGGCCCGATGGTGCGTGTGGTGTCGATGCGGTCGCGCTCCAGCACATTTTCCAGTATGGCTTCCAGCTGGCAGGGCTCGCCTTTGGCCTGCAGTTCGTCATAGCGGCGCTGGGCGCGGATTTCCGGCTGGGCTGTCACGAACACCTTCAGTTCGGCATCAGGGAACACCACCGTGCCGATGTCCCTGCCATCCATCACCACTCCCTTACTCTCTCCCATCAGCCGCTGCTGGTCCACCATGGCCTCCCTGACAAATCCCAAGGCTGCAATGGGGCTCACGTTGCGCGACACCTGCAGCGAGCGGATCTCGCGCTCCACACACACATCGTTGAGATAGGTTTCCGGGCGGCCGTCGGCATTCAGTCTGAAGGCAATCCGGATGTGAGGCATCTGGCTGCGAAGCCGGTCGGTGTCTATGCCCGCATCCGAAATCAGTTTGTGCTGAAGGGCATACAGGGTGACCGCCCGGTACATGGCACCCGTGTCGATATAAACATAACCAATCTCGCGGGCCAGGTCCTTGGCCATGGTGCTCTTGCCGCACGACGAATATCCGTCGATGGCGATGGTAATCTTTTTCATTGTGTTAGGACATGTGTTTGAGTTTGACATATTCATTGACTTATCGAAGGAAACTATAGGCCAGCGACATGGAGAAGGTGGATGCATCCACATGATACTTGGCATAAGCCAAGGAAATGTTGAAACGTCGCACCGACACGCCTGCGCCAACGCTGAGCCCCGCTCCATGGGAGGAGCCTGCGGCCTTCATCTCGTAGGCACGGCGGAAATCGTAACCGGCCGATATATGGAGGAAAGAGGTGGGCAGGATGTCCACACCCACACAGAAATGATTGGTGAAAATCCGGCCGGCACTCGTCTTTTTGCCCGCCGAATAGTAGTAGTCCGACTTCCAGCGGGTGAGGTCGCACATGGTCAGGGAAAAACGGATGGGCGCATGGCCCAGTCCCTTGGTTATGCCCATTTCCAGGCCAAAGGGCAGGCGTTCATGGTGGTCGCCGAAGGCCTTCAACTGGCCTCCCACCTGACGAGCCACAGCGGAAAAGGAAAAGTCGCTCTCTTCCTTATAATAATTAAGGCCCAGGTCCACAGCCAGCGCACAGGAGGTGAACTCGCCATAGTGGGAATAGATGAACTTGCCCGTGACACCACCCGCCCAGTTTCCGCCAAGCAGGTAGCAATAGGTGCCGCCAAGAGCCATGTCGAGGGCATTCATGTCGCCCAGCACCTCGCCGGAGGCAGTGGTCTCCGTCATGGAGCCATAGCCCACAAACTGGGCCGACACGCCCCACGTGCCACGCTCCCCATGGGCCTGTGCATAGGATGCGCTGCCGGCATTGCTTCCCCTCATATAAGTGAAATAGTTCAGCCCCACCGTCTTGTCCGAGACTCCTGCCAGCAAAGCGGGATTATGGAATCCCATGGATATGTCGTCGTCGGTTACAGAGATATTCCGGCCACCCAACCCCACCACATGCGCCGATGTGGGAAGGTTGAGAAAGCTGAAAACACTGCCTCCTTCCTGTGCCTGGAGCCGAAGACTTGCCGATGTCATCAGAGCAATGGCCAATATTGAGCTTTTCTTCACCATAGTTTTTCCATTTGTGCGCCAAAGGTAGTGCATTTTCACACAATATCGGGCCATAATACACAAAAATTGCATCATATTTAAAAAAAATAATGCTTTGAGGCGGTCTAAATAAAAAAAATGTGCTACATTTGCCCCAAAAGAGATAAAAAAGAAACAAAATATATCTATGGAAACTAACAAAACCATGAATGAAAGCATTCAAAGCCAAAAGTCGACAAGCATACTTATTGGCTATGTGTTGGTCCTCGCTGCCATGTTTGTTGCGTTTGAATATACGCAGCGTGAAATCAAGGTAGTGGAGACAGAGAAGATTTACGATTTCAGGATGGAGGAAGACATGATCCCCATCACGCAACAGCAGGAAGTAGTGGCTCCTCCTCCAGCAGCTGCTCCCAAGGTTGCAGAAATCATCAACATCGTGGAGGATGACACCGAGCTGCCCGAGGAAGAAGTGGAAACCTCGGAGGAAATGAACCAGGCCATCACCACCGTGGTGGGTACGGGTGCCCCCTCTGCAGTAGCCCCAACAGGTCCCATCGGCCCCATCGTGGAGCAGGACGACGATGACCGCATCTACGAAATGGTAGAGGAGAACGCTGAGTTCCCCGGTGGCGAACAGGCATTGATGAAGTGGCTGAGCGAGCACATCAAGTACCCCAGCATCTGTCAGGAGCAGGGTGTGCAGGGACGTGTAACCGTTTCCTTCGTGGTGAACCGCGACGGTTCCATCGTGGATGTGAAGATTGTGCGCACCCCCGACCCCAATCTTGCAAAAGAGGCTGAGCGCGTAGTGAAGGAGATGCCCAAGTGGAAGCCCGCACGTCAGGGCAACAAGTCGGTGCGCTCTCGCTTCAACCTTCCCGTCATGTTCCGTCTGAACTAATTCCCTTATCCCTGAGAACACTTTCTCTAAAATAGCGAGTGGCCACCCAACACATACGGAGGGTTGCCACTCTTTTTTTTAGAGATGCCACAACTATTGAGCCACGACCTTTCGTGCAAATCACATTATATCCACACAACCATGTATACAACAACCAAACTACTGGAGATAGTCAACAAGGCTCTTGCCGAAACAAGCTATGACCGCAAACCGCAACGCCTGTACGAGCCCGCGAAATACGTGATGTCGCTGGGCGGCAAACGCATCCGTCCTGTGCTCATGCTCATGGCATACAACCTGTATCACGAGGACGTGACCCCCGCGCTGAAGCCAGCGCTGGGGTTGGAAACGTACCACAACTTCACACTGCTTCATGACGACCTGATGGATGGTGCCGACGTGCGCCGAGGCAAGCCCTGTGTCCACAAGGTATGGGACGACACCTCAGCCATCCTCAGCGGAGACAACATGCTGGTGATGGCCTTCCACATGATGCAGCAATGCGCTACCGACAAACTGCCGGCAGTGTTGAAGACCTTTACGGAAACAGCCCTCGAAATTGACGAGGGGCAGCAATACGACATCCTGTTCGAGACACGTGCCGATGTGAAAGAGGATGAATATATCGAGATGATCAGACTGAAAACCTCTGTGCTGCTGGCCTGTGCGCTCAAAATAGGTGCCATTCTGGCCGACGCGCCCGAAGCAGATGCAGATGCCCTCTATGCTTTCGGAGAGAAGATGGGACTCGCCTTCCAGCTCCAGGACGACTATCTCGACGTATATGGCGACTATGAGACCTTTGGGAAAAAGATTGGGGGCGACATCCTCTGCAACAAGAAGACCTACATGCTCATCAATGCACTGGAAAAGGCGGATACCAGCCAGCGCACGGAGCTGGACCAATGGCTTGAAGCCACCGACTGCAATCCGGAAGAAAAGATTGCAGCCGTGACACGCATCTACGACACCCTCCAGATTCCCCAAATGGCACGGCAGAGGATCGACGCATACACCACCGAAGCACTCAGCGCGCTCGACAAGGTGGCACTGTCCAATACCCGGAAAGAGCCGTTGCGCCAGCTGGCCCTGGGGCTGCTTTCCCGCCAGTCATAACCCTATCCCCTGCACAACGCGCCCACCATTAATATAATAGTATATTATGATAGACACCCACAGCCACATCTACGGTCCGGAATTTGCCGACGACATCGACGAAGTGATTTCGCGCGCCCAAGAGGCGGGCGTGGAGCAGATTCTGCTGCCCAACATCAATGCTGAGTCCGTGGAGCCCATGCTGAACCTGTGGAAGCGCTACCCCCACTACATGCGCCCAATGATGGGACTCCACCCCGAAGACGTGCGCGAAGACTGGAAGGACGTGCTCGACCACATGCGCCCGTTGCTCGAAGCCCCCGACCATCCCTACGTGGCCGTGGGCGAAGTGGGGCTAGACCTTTATTGGGACCAGACCTACCGCAAGGAGCAGCTCCAGGCATTCGATGCCCAGGTGCAATGGGCCCTACGGTTCAACCTCCCGCTGGCCATCCATTGCAGGAGGGCACATGCAGAGATGGTGGCACTGCTGGAGGCATACCGCAGCGAGCCAGGACTACGGGGTGTGTTCCATTGTTTCGGAGGCAACGCTGAGGAAGCGGCCCAGCTGCTCACGTTCCCTGGGTTCGTGCTGGGAATAGGCGGCATCGTCACGTTCAAGAAATCCACACTTCCGCAGGTGCTCTCCCAAGTGCCGTTGAGCCGGATTGTAGTGGAAACCGATGCGCCCTACATGGCTCCCGTGCCCCACCGGGGCAAGCGAAACGAGAGTGCCTTTGTGGCAGAAGTTGTGAAGATGCTTGCAACCATCTATCACACCACCCCCAAAAAGGTGTCAGAAGCCACAAATTGTAACACAAAACGTATTTTTGGGTGCCAAGAAAGGCATTTTTTGAACACTTTTTCATAAAAAAAGTGCATTCAGTGATTTTTTTTGCTAAAAGATATGGAGTTATACAAAAAAAAGAATATTTTTGTATTCGAAAACGCGCCATACCTCATTTTATGAGGCCATAAATCGGCTTTGGAGAGATGCTCGAGTGGCTGAAGAGGCACGCCTGGAAAGCGTGTAACCGTCAAAAGCGGTTCGGGGGTTCGAATCCCCCTCTCTCCGCAAACAAAAAAAGAATAAAAATAACAAAATAATAACATTAATTAATTTCAAAAACTACACACAATGAAAAAGTTATTTGCAATTGTTGCGATGGTTGCCGCTTGCTCATTCGGAGCAACTTCAACCGTAATGGCTCAGGACGAGGAGGCTCAGGCCCCCGACACAACCGTTGTTGACACCCTTGCTGCAGACACCGCTGCAGTAGAAGAGGCTGCCGCTCCCGAAGAGGCTGCCCCCGTGGTGGAAGAAGAATCAGAAGGTATCCACAAGGCCCTGAAGACAAAGTTCATCGAGGGTGACGCCGGCTTTATGTCACTCGTTGCCGTTGCATTGGTACTGGGTCTCGCTTTCTGTATCGAGCGCGTTATCTACCTGAGCCTGGCTCAAATCAACACCCGTAAGTTCACTGCCGAACTGGCTCAGCTGGTAGCTGCTGGCAAAATCACCGAAGCCATTGCCAAGGCAAAGGGCACACGCGGTCCTGTGGCACAGGTAAGCCGCAAGGCGCTGGAATGCCTCAACAGCGACAATCAGAACGACATCGCCACCATCGAGCGCACCATCAACATGGAAGCCGAGGTTCAGGGCGCATATCTGGAAGAGAACTGCTCTTGGATTACCCTGTTCATCGCCATGGCTCCCTCTCTGGGATTCTTGGGAACTGTGATTGGTATGGTGCTCGCATTCGATAACATCCAGCGTGCTGGTGACATCAGCCCCACCGTTGTTGCCGGCGGTATGAAGGTCGCACTTATCACCACCATCTTCGGTATCGTTGTTGCCCTGATTCTGCAGGTGTTCTACAACTACATCCTTTCTCGCGTTGAGGCACTGACCGGTAGCATGGAAGAGTCTGCTGCTGAGCTGCTCGACATGTGCGTGAAGTCTCCCAAGTGCAAGAAATAATCAAACCCACTAAAACAAGAGAGTTATTATGAAAATCCAAGTAATATCAAAACGAGTGCTCGCCATCTGTATCGCGATCATCGTGGTTTGCTTCGGAGCCTTTCTGACGATTGGCTATGACAATCCCGTGGGCGATTACAACGAGCCTCAGCTCACCGAGCTGATCATGTGGCTGATGTACCTTCTGGTAGTCGTCACAGCCGGCCTCACCGTGTGGAGCGTAGCCAAGAGCGCACGCAGCAACAAGGGGAACGATTCCGCAGCCGCCAGTGGCGTGCCCGGAGGAAAGATTACCCTGTTCACCATCCTGTTGCTCATCGTTTCGCTGGCAGTAGGACTGGTGACCGGACTCGATGAAGTGCCCTTCACCGCAGCCGACGGCACCGTCACGACTGCCGGATGGGTGACCGTAGTCGACATGTTCATCGGCTCCATCTACATCCTCACAATCGCAGCCGTAGTGGCAGTGGCAGTCAGCATGTCTGGCATCCTCACCAAGAGCGCCAGCAAGTAGGCCACACACGCCAACCATGCGTTAGAGTTAAAACAACTATTGAATCAAACATCCAAAGAATATGGCAAAAAAGAAAAAGAAGATGCCAGGTCTGAACACCAGTTCAACCGCCGACATTTCTTTCATGTTGCTTATCTTCTTCCTGGTGACCACATCTATGGACACCGATATGGGTCTGGCAAGACGCCTTCCGCAGCCGCCAGATCCCGATCAGGAGGATGCACAGATTGACGTGAAGGAAAGAAACGTGCTCAACGTACGTCTCAATGCGGCCGGTATGCTGATGGTCAACCACGATGTCATGGACATCAAGGAACTGCGTGCCCGTGCAAAGGAGTTTGTAAAGAACGAGAACAATCTGAGTTCTCTGCCCGAGAAGCACGTCAAGGAGATTGAACTTCTTGGCCCCTGCTTCATCACAGACAAACATGTGATTTCCGTGCAGACAGACCGTGGAACGCCATACAACATCTATTTCGAGGTGCAGAACGAACTCGTGGCTGCTTACAACGAACTGCGCGAGGAACTCTCCAAGCAGAAGTTCGGACGCAGCTACACCTATCTCTCCGACGAACAGAAAGCGGCTATCCGCGCATACTATCCCCAGAAGATTTCTGAGGCCGAACCTAAAAATTATGGAGGAAACTGATTATGGCAGGATTCAAGAAAAAAGCAAAGCGCGAAATGCCTGAGATGAACACCTCATCTCTGCCCGACCTTATCTTCACCATTCTGTTCTTTTTCATGATTGTAACCACCATGCGTGAGGTGACGCTGAAAGTAAAGTTTGTAGTGCCCCAGGGTACCGAACTGGAAAAACTGGAGAAGAAGTCAGCTGTGTCGTTCATCTATGTAGGTCCCCCAACCGACCAGTTGCGCGCACAGATGGGTAGCGGTACACGTATCCAGCTCAACGACCGCTATGCTGAGCCTCGTGAAGTGATGGACTTCGTTGCCCAGGAACGTAAGGGTATGCTCAACCAGGGCGAACAGACCATCTCCATCAAGGCCGACCAGCACACCCAAATGGGTATCATTACAGACATCAAGGAAGTGCTCCGCAAATCATGGGCACTGCGTATCAACTATTCGGCTTCCCGCCGCAACTAGTTCATACAGCCGAATATCATTAAAGCCGTGTTGCCAATCCTGGCAACACGGCTTTTTGTTAAATCATACCACCCTGACGGTTTACTTCTCCCTGTATTCTTTTGGCGACAATCCGACTTGACGCTTGAAGAACTTTCCGAAAAAGGATTGGGAAGGAAAGCCTAACTCATGGCTATATTTCTTTTTTATTAATCACCAAACATAGCCACCAATTCTTCGCCCGATATCGGTGTATTTCGTATCTTCTTTATTACTTCTATATTCATGCAACAAATTATTTACGACTGCAAAGTTATAAAATCTCGCACAGATAACAATAAAAAACTTATTTTCTATGCATTTTTTTATAGTATCCGTCTTGATGCTCAAGACAGCATGGCTGTAAGATAGAAAAAGCAATCTGCGTTTGACTCGGCAAGCCAATTAGTGACATTATCTGATGTCCAACCTCAGAACCCTTATCGGTCTGTCCGCTCCTCCATAAAGGTTCTTGTCGAAAGTGGTTTCACCCGTGGCGATGAACCCGCATTTTTCCATCACCCGACCCGAAGCGGAATTGTCGGCGAAATGACCGCTTATAAGCGAGGGTATTTTAGTCGTCTTGCGGATATGCTCTATCATTATCTGCAGGGCTTCTGTGCAAATGCCCATGCCCCAATACGGCTTCCCAACCCAGTAACCCACTATCGGCTCGCCCTCACGACATGGCAATGAGCAGTCGCACGAAGGCCCATAGCCTATCGCGCCAACCACCTTTCCAGTTTCTTTCAGTACAATGGCCCATGTGGTGGGATTATGGAACACTGTGCGTATTATCTCCAAGCTCTCCTCGCGGGATTTATGCGGCGGCCATCCTGCGCGCTCACCCACTTCGGGCTCGCTGGCATATTCATATAGCACATCGGCATCGCTTTCATGCCAATGCCGAAGCAATATTCTGTCTGTTTCCATAATCATTATTTTATTTAGCGAGTGCAAAGGTAGTGATAGTCAACCATTTTACCAAATAATTGGGACAGAAGGACTAAAAATGTGACGAAAGGACATGGATGTTTCTTATTGCATAAAGGGGATAGACGAGTATGTCTTCATAGGATGAGAAATTCTCTAATGAGGTTCGTATTCCCTTGGCAATGTCCTTTGCCTCCATAAACAGGCGCATGCTCTGCATAGAACCTTTTGAGCCGGATTTCACTTCTACTGGGAGAATCCGCGCGCCAAGTTGCACAACGTAATCCACTTCTGCGTTGCTGCCTGCCTTCTCCCTGTGCCAACAATACAAAGGATATGGGCTGTAACATGAAGCGGACTTCACCAACTCTGTTCCTATAAAAGTTTCGGCAATAGCCCCACGGTTTACTACCTGTATGTCATTCGATGAAAGGATATCTGAAATATCAAGGTTGACTTAGAAGCAACGGTTTGCGCTCATTGGCAGATGCCCAACTCTCCAATTCATGGTCAATCTTTCGCTTATAATACTTATTCATGATATAATATATTGTATTTCAGCTGCAAAGATACGAAAATAAATTAATTGGCATCATAAAACAGGGAAAATCTCACTTTTTTGGCATCTAAAAAGCATGCAGAAGTGATTTTTTTGGCATCTGAAGCGATAAATCATTGTTATCATCGCATCTTGTTGATTTTACTTGTAGAACGGGTGCTGACACAACTAATAAGCGCCTGCGACATAAACAACGCAACGAATGCGATAAATAATGCTCTTTTCATAATAACAAAATACTTATGATTACCATTTATTAGGGTGTAAAATACATTCTTTTTTTTGTTAGACGCAAGCCGGGTGCGGAAATTACATCATTCCATAATATTTTTCCCTCCTAGCCCTTCACCGAATCCATTATTTTCACTAACTTTGCCATTAGGACATATAAAATTTGCTGAAAAATAAAACAAAACAACGCGCATGAAACAGGCATTTAAAATTGTTGGAGGCCTACTCCTTGGCGCAATGATAGGATTGGCGATTGCCTTCCTGCTGATTTGGCTCGTCGACGGCAGCGAAGGCATGGAAAGTGTCATGCACAAAGGCATCAGCGTTCCAAAAATCGCCATCTCCATTGCATGCAGCTTCATCTCACTGTTCGTTGCCGCCATCCTGCAGTTTGCACTCCACGAAACAGGCCATCTTCTGTTCGGTCTGGCCTCAGGCTACAGTTTCTCGTCCATCCGTCTCGGAAAATACGCACTTGTCAAAGATTGCAATGGATTCCACATCAAGAAGTTCCACATCCAGGGCACAGGCGGGCAATGCCTCATGACGCTTCCGCCCGACACCGACCCTGAGCGTGTGCCCTATTTCTGGTACAATGCAGGAGGTGTCCTTGTGAATCTGCTGCTCGTTGCCATATCATTCGTGGTTCTAAGAAGCCTTGACCTTGGCATAGTCGGCGAAAACTTCTTCTTCATGCTTGCCTTCACGGGTGCGTTCGTTGCCTTGCTCAATGGCATCCCCCTCAGTTTCAACGGACTGAGCAACGATGGCAGGAACATACTGCTCATTTGGCGGGACAAACGCTCCCGCCGTTTCTTCCTCCGGATGCTACAGCTGGCAGGCGGACTCGCACAGGGGAAGCGTCTGAAAGACCTGCCCCGCGAATGGTTTGAGGACATCCCCGTAGACACACCGAAAGACTATTTCCTCCTGACCAACCGGATCAACTATGCGGCATTGCTCGAAGACCAGGGACACTTCGACGAAGCCCGACAGGTGTATGAAGAGATTGCTGCGTTTGGCAAGGATGTGCCAGGCCTGATAAAGCTGGAAACCGGCGCCGACCACATCCTCATGGAACTGCTCACAACCGCACGGCCCGATGTGGTGGATCAGCTGTACGACAAGACGCTACAGGCATACATCCAGTCTTCCTACAAGTATTCGCCCGTCAAGATTGCAACGCTCTATGCCATAGCCCTCCTGCACGAGGGTGACACAAACCGTGCCCGGCAACTGCTCCATGAGATGGAAACGCATCGCAACGACTTCCTCATGCCTGGCGAATATCTCACGGCCATGTTCCTCATCGGGCAGTGCGATGCACGCAGCCAGAAATAACCGCATGTGCATTGCCGCCAAATGCCGGAAACAACGAGAAGAGGGCGAGCAGCCACATCCTGTGTGCCCCCGTAAGCCAGCGGCACAGCATCACTATCCAAAGGTAAAGCGGCGGCTTGTCGGCATAGGGCACGCCATGGTTCGTGAAGGCAAAAAACGTGTGGCCAGCCAAGGCCTCATCCGCTATGCTCAGATAGCGCAGTTCATTTGCGGGAGTGAAGTCGCGCAACATAAGTACAGGAGCCAATGCCACGGCCACCCCTACGAATAACAGATATTTTTCTATTCCTCTGCTCATACGCTCCGATTTCCCTGCACCAGGATATGCTTGTAAATTTTGGCAAAGTTACTGAAAATTCCTGTATATAATCGAATTTCGGAGGCAAACAGAAGGTTTTGTAACATTCTTTTAACATCCGGGGCGACAAAATCAAAGCTGGCAGACATTCTTCCGGGTGAAGAACATCCGCCGGCTGATGCGGTACGCCTGATAAGACTCGAACTTACACGCCTCTCGGCACTAGATCCTAAGTCTAGCGTGTCTACCATTCCACCACAGGCGCATGCCATGGATAAGTGGTGCAAAGGTACATCTTTTTACGACACTATGCAACTTTATGGTCATAAAAACGTTCTATCAGGCAGCAAATTATTATTTCACCTTGATATAGCGCACGCCATGGGTGGGGATATAATAGCGCAGGTCGGTGGTGGAAAGGTCCTTCTGACGCCACAGGTCGCGAACCGACGAGAGGCCCTCCAGGCCCAGCTGCTTCAGGTACTTGCCAAAGTCCACACGCATGGGCTCTGCGCCCACATTGAAGATGCCCACGGCACGGCTTCCGTCGCTGAGCGGGCGTGTCCATATCTGGATGTCGCCATCCTCGATGTCACGCTTGGCCTGTATGCCCAGGATGTCCTGGTTGACGGCATTCACCTCGTTGTTGCAGAGCAGACCGATGGTGAAATCGTCCAGCTGTGCCAGATCGCATCCGATGAGCATGTTGCTGGCCAGGAGGGTCCAGAGGCTGATGTGGGTGTACTGCTCGTCGGGTGTGAGCCGGCTGTCGCGCAGGTTGGCGCTCCATCCCACCTTGCCCACGATGAGCATGTCGGGGTCGTTCCAATGGCCGGGCTTTGCATAGGGCTGCAGTTCGGCCTGACGCACAAAACCGATGTCATACATGGAGGTCCATGTGTCGGTGATGTCGCCCGTGGTACGCCATGAATTGGCATCCACAGCCTCGCCCCACTTCCACACATCGGCCATGCCATACTGGCAAAGGCTGTAGAAGATGTCGCGCGGCTGCTGGCGCAGGCAACGCTCCATAAGCAGATAGGGGCGCACAAAGCTGGCCACGGTCTGGTTGTCGGGCTCGGTGGCATGCTTGCGGCCATATCCGCACCAGTCGTACTTCAGGTAGTCCACGCCCCAGCTGTTGTAGCTCTCGGCATCCTGCAGTTCATGGTCGATGCTGCCCAGATAGCCACCGCAAGTGAGGTCGCCGGGAGAGGAATAGATACCGAACTTGAGTCCCTCGGAGTGCAGCCAGTCGCCCAGTTCCTTCATGCTGGGGAACTTCTCGTTCACGGCAATGGTGCCATCGGCATTGCGCTGGGGAGCCTCCCATCCGTCGTCGATGTTCATGTAGGCATAGCCATAATCGGCCAGTCCCTTCTCAATGAGTGCCTTGGCGCTGCTTATGACCTTGTCCTGAGTCACACTCAGTCCCCAGCAGTTCCAGCTGTTCCATCCCATGGGAGGCGTGAGTGCAATTTTGCTGCCCACACGGATGGTGAATTTCTGCTCAGCCTTGCCCTTGGCATTCTCGGCACAGACGGTGAACGTGTAGCCGCCTGGCTTGGCAATGCTTCCGCTCAGCGCACCGTTGTCGGGATTGATGGAAAGACCGGCAGGCAGATTGGAGGAGGTTATCTTCATGGGGCGCTCGCCACTCACGCCAAAACGGAAATGAATGGGCGAACCAGGACGGGCTCCATAAAGGGCCGGCGTATTGAAACGCGGAGCGGCAGGAGCAGCGGGAGTGAGGATATACTGGGGCTGATGGATGGAAGCCACTGTGCACCCGCTTTTCTTCTCCTTGAAGGAGGCCTTTATCTGGAGCATGCGGCTCAGGTCGTATGGCACATCCACGGACACGGGCTTGCCTGCCTTCACGCCCGACACCTTGCGGGTGATGGTGTTCAGTGTCTGCTCGGTCTCAGGGTCAATCACCTCCACAGTGAGCTGTCCCGAAAGCGCCGTCTGATGGGTGCTTCCCAGCTGCACGGTGCAGGTGGGTTCCTTGGCCGATGGCTTACGGCTGAACGATAGCGTAGTGCCGTCGATGCGACTAGGCACCTTCACCACCACACCCTCGGGCACAAACATGCCACCGGGATGATTGCCGCTGTAGCATCGCACAGCCAGCACATTTTCCTCATCCCAGCGGATGGCCTTGCTGTCGAGCTTCACCTGATAGACACGGGGAGTACTCCATGCCGAATGGTAGCCGCCCTCATCCGAAGGCATCTTGCCCGTCTTTCCAATGAGTGTGCCATTGAGATAGGCCTCATCGGCATCGTCGATGGGTCCCAGATGGAACTCCAGACACTCCTTCAGGTCGGATGCTTCAACAAGGCTCTTGGGGATGCGCATCGTGAACCGGTACCAGCCGTAACGTGTGTTCTCGGGAACACCCTGTCCGTCCCACACCTGGGTCACCTTGAGGGTCTGCCAGTTCTTGTCGTCATACGAGGGAGCGGCACACGCGGGGTCATCCATGGCCTTGAACCTGGCCGTCTTGAAAGTCAGCGTCTGGGCCTGCAGGCCCAGCATGCCACTTGCAGAAAGCAACAATGCTAAAATTGGTTTCTTCATAATGATAATCCTTAAAAGTTTGTGTTCTGTATGACAAAGTTACGCAAAAGTCGCGAACCAGCAAAAAAAGTGCAGAAAAAAAACTTATCCTCCATATTTATTACGCGCACGGCATAATAAAAAAGGCAACTATTCTCTGACTTTGCCGAAGAAAGGATTGGGCACTCTGCCTTTCCTTGGAGAATAGCTACAAAAAAACAGGAGATAAAACCCGTGTGAGCCTATCTCCTGTGTTGTGTCTTGGATTTCCGGACTTAATCCTCCTTAGAGGCAGCCACACGCTTTTCAGCGATGCGAGCCTTCTTGCCGGTGAGGTTGCGCAGATAGTAGAGCTTAGCGCGACGAACCTTACCAATCTTGTTGACAGTGATGCTGTCGATGCTGGGGCTTTCGAGGGGGAAGATACGCTCCACGCCCACAGTGCCGGACATCTTGCGCACGGTGAAGCGCTTCTTGATGCCATGACCAGCGATTTTGATGACAACGCCGCGATACTGCTGTAT
Source organism: Bacteroidaceae bacterium (assembly GCA_016292545.1). Lineage (GTDB taxonomy): Bacteria > Bacteroidota > Bacteroidia > Bacteroidales > Bacteroidaceae > Physcousia. The sequence continues at coordinate 4,307 of JAEDIG010000018.1, read as the reverse complement.
ACGCTCCTTGTTGCCTTCGACAATTTTGTAAGCTACGGTGATGGTGTCACCAGCCTTGAAGGAAGGATGTACCTTGCCAGTAGCAAATGCTTCTTCAGCAATTTTAATTAAATCAGCCATTTTTTGATTTTGATTTATGAAATTGTTTTGTCGATCACGTGCGGGCATAACAGGCAACTCTTCTTCCTGCCAGCGACCCACCGGAAAGCGGCTGCAAAGGTACGAACTTTTCGGGACAAGTCAATAACTTCCGGCCCGAATATTTTGTTTTCTTTGGAAAAAAGTGTAATTTTGACCCGAATTTCCAATAAACAAGGCATGAAAAGATATTATATTCTGCTATTTCTCACGCTCTTGCCCATAGCTGTGGCGGCACAGCAGTATCGCGTGAAGGCAGTGGCGGCAGAGCGGATAGAGGTGACTGCCGCACTGGACAGCCATCCCGACAAGGGAGCCTATGAGATTGCACGCCCCTACAAATCCCGCGTGGACAGCGTGATGATGCCCATGCTGGGCATGAGCGAAGTGGCCATGTCGGCCAAAAGACCTGAAAGCCTGCTTGGCAACTGGGTGGCCGATGCACTGGTGGAGGGAAGCACTTGCAAGGGCGGTCCCAAGGCCGACTTCGGGCTGGCCAACGTGGGCGGACTGCGCAACAACATGCCAAAGGGCATTGTGCGGAGCGGCGACATTTTCCTTATCTCGCCATTCGAGAACACACTGGTGGTGCTCGACATGAAGGGAGCCGACGTGGTGGAGCTGATGAAGAACATTGCCGCGGTATACGGCGAGGCCGTCAGCTCGGAGGTGAGGATTACGATAGATCACGACGGGAAGCTGCTGGAAGCCAGCATAAGCGGAACTCCCATCGACGAGGCACGCACCTACCGCATTGCCACCCTTGACTATCTGGCCGAAGGAAACGACAAGATGTATGCTCTCAAAAAAGCTGCGGGACGTTCAGATACGGGCATCACCATCCGCGAAGTGCTGATGGAGAACATCGTCAGACACCGCCGGATTACCTCCCGCATAGAGGGACGAATCACAATAAAAGGAACCGAATAAAGACACCATCACCGAAAGCAGAGATGAAGACAAGACTAGTTTATACCTATATTATATTATGGTGTGCCTGCCTGATGGCATCGGCACAATCGGAGAAGCGCCTCTTCGTGGCACACACCAACGACACGCACTCCTGCATCGAACCCGTATCGGACAATTTCTCAGACAAGCAGATGGCCGGAAAGGGCGGCTTCATGCGACGGGCCACGCTCATCGACAGCCTACGCACACTCCATCCCGACATGCTGCTCTTCGACTGCGGCGACTTTTCGCAAGGTTCGGTCTACTACAACCTGTTCCATGGCGATGTGGAGGTGAAGTTGCTCAACCACATGCGCTACGATGCCTGCACCATCGGCAACCATGAGTTCGACTTCGGGCTGGACAACATGGCCCGCCTCATCCGCATGTCCAGTTTCCCATGGGTGTGCTGCAACTACGACTTCACGGGCACGCCCTGCGAAGGACTGGTGAAGCCATACACCGTATTGGAACGCGAGGGGCTGCGCATTGGCGTGGTTGGTGTGGCTCCGCGCCTGGAAGGGCTTGTGGCCAAACATTGCTACGGCAACACCAAGTATATCACGCCCGTCACGGCCCTGCAGCCCGTTGTGGACAGGCTCAGAGGCGAGGAGCAATGTGATTTCGTAGTCTGCCTGAGCCATTTGGGATGGCTGGAAGGGGAAGAGGGCGATGACTACCTTATCCGCCACACGCATGGGATAGACGTGGTGCTGGGCGGCCACACGCACACCTATTTCTCCCATCCGCAATACATTCCCAACAGCCTCGGCCACGAGATTCCCTGCAACCAGATGGGAAAGAACGCCCGTTTTGTGGGCACGCTGGAATTCACGTTGGAAGCGGACAGATAGCCTTCCTTTCCTCCCCCGCTCTTATTCGAAATAGAGGGTGAGCACAATCATGCGCGAGCGGGCCTCGTCCACGCTTTGGGTGAACTTGCGAAGCGAAGTGTCGATGAGGTCGCTACGATCCTTCTGCAATATATCCGCCAGACCGAAACAGAATTTCAGTTCGGGAATCAACTTGAAGAAAGGCAGATACACATCGCAGCCCATGCCCACCTCCAGATAACAGTCCATAGGCTTCATGCGCAACGCCCCACGCTTGCGGGCAGTGAGGTCTATCATGGGATTCACACCGGCCAAAAAATAAGGACGGAAGTTGTTGTACCGGGGGGCGGCCACCTTCAGGTCGATGGGGAGGGATATGTAGGTACTCTTGAGGTTCTGTGTGGTATCGCGCTGCGACACCTGTTCATGAAAGAGCACATGCTTCTGCCCGAAGTGCATCGTGGGGCACAGGCGAAGCGACAGATGGCTGGTAATCCTCAGTTCGCCCAGCACACCCACACTGAAACCCGGGTTGTAGTTGTCAATGTCGGCATACCACTGCTCGCCCGTCTCCGGATTCACATATCCGTTGTTCTTGAGTTCCAGATCCTGTATGTTGAGCCCGAACAGGAAGCCGTAATGGAAACGCCTTTGGTCGATATACGGTCTGTATTGCAGTTTCCTGGGCTGGGCCATCAGGTAACCACAACATACAAGCATCATCATGATGCAGGCAAACAGTCGCTTCGTTTTGTTCATATAGGGCATTTCTATCCTATATATAACGGCTTTTGCCCCCGTTTTATTGCACAAATCCCTTTTTTTGATGATTTCAATGCATATTTTGGCAAAAAAACACAAGCGGTATCACCAAAAATGATTACCTTTGCAGATAGTTAAGAAACAAATTATTCATTTATAAATTAAACAACGTACAACTATGGCTTATGTAATTGGTGACGATTGTGTTGCTTGCGGCACATGTATTGATGAGTGTCCTGTTGGAGCTATCTCCGAAGGCGAAAAGTATTCTATCGACCCCGATCAGTGCACAGAGTGCGGCACATGTGCCGACGCTTGCCCCAGCGGCGCCATCTCTCTGTAATCCCAAGGCGGATTGCCAGTCACAGACAAACAAGAGGCTTCTCCATCCCCATCCGAGGGCGAGAAGCCTCTCTTTTGCATTCCAGCACATACGGCACAATGCCTCTTCTGGCCCTAAGCTCGGCCCTCCGTCCCCAAGCCCAACGCTGACGCACCTGCTAAGATTCGCCACTGGAAAACAAGCGAGCACATTTTTCGGCCTCGCGTGGAAATCATCTACAAATGCTTATATCATCCACATTAAGAGGAATACAAGTAAGGGTAAACATAGTTATCTGCCCACAATTAGGCATATATATATTTTTTATTATGATTGGAGGCAATAGGCTTTTTAAAGAAAAACAGGCTCTACAAAATGCTTGAAATACAACCTGCCGAAATGACGAGCCGAAAAAGACTTGCCCGTCTGTCTTGCCCCCGTAAGGAGCAAAGCCTTACTGTCATTGCGGTAAAATTCTACCAACCTGCTGGTTATCTTTCGCTTTATCATCTGTTTGTCCGTTTTTCCAACATCTAGGACAACATTTTTGTCCGTTTTTCCAATGTGTTGAAGATTTCTACTTAACTTTACGCCCAAAATGCAGTGTGTAGGGTAGTATGAGAACAGATGAATTTGAGGAACTGGCACCAGAACTGCGCAAACTGATGTTGCGCGTGGGGCTCGATTTCTTCGGCAACCGACAAGATGCCGAGGATGTGGCACAAGATGGCCTCATACGCCTCTGGACCTACTGCGAACGGCTGGATGCCGGCTACACGTTGGAGCCGTTGGCGGTGAAGGTGGCCAAGAACATCTGCGTAGACATGTACAAACGACGAAAAACAGAAGGAAGCGCCATCAAGGCGGATGCCCCGGCACAAGAATCCTACAATGCCGATGCACATCTGCAAACAGAAGAAGCACTCCGCAACATTGACATGGCCCTGCACATCCTGAAGCCACACGAAGAAAAGCTGGTAAGGAAAAAGCATCTGGAAGATAAAAGTACCGATGAGATAGTAGACGAAACCGGCATGTCAAAGGCATCTGTCAAAAGCATCCTGTCAATGGCAAGAGCAAAACTCAAAAAAAAATTCCGACAATGAAACAGCACGACACACATCAGCACACACTCTATCAGCAATTCCTGAAGGAACTGGAACCTGGTGCCCAGGAATATGACCGCATCATGGCTCGCGGGGAGAATCCTGGAGCCAAATATGCAAGAAAGCGCATCATTCTCCGATATGCAGCAGTGGCCTGCCTGCTGCTTTCCATCCCGGCTGTGGCATGGATGCTGT
>JAEDIG010000146.1 GCA_016292545.1 Bacteroidaceae bacterium | reverse complement strand
CCCGAATAAGACAATATACACAAACATATCAACAAGAATATAGACAGAATACACAAGACAATGAGCAAAAATATTGGTGCCATCATCGTTGACACAGAACGATGCAAAGGATGCGGCCTCTGTGTGGAAGCATGCCCCAAAAGCCTCATTACGCTGGCCGCCAAGTCAGTCAACAGAAAAGGTTATCCCTATGCCATACAGGCCGATGAACGTGGGCTGTGCAACGGCTGCGCATCGTGCGGAATTGTGTGTCCCGACGGATGTATTTCAGTCTATCGAACCAAAGATGAGTAACACAACCACGCAAAAAATCATGCAACAGCAACAGGATACAATGCTTCTCAAGGGCAACGAAGCCATTGCGCTGGCAGCCATTCGCTGTGGGTGTGACGGTTTTTTCGGATACCCTATAACACCCCAGAGCGAAATACTGGAAACGCTCTGCAAGGAAAAGCCCTGGGAAACCACGGGTATGACGGTCCTACAGGCCGAAAGCGAACTGGCATCCATCAACATGGTGTATGCGGGTGGTGCCACCGGCAAGCGGGTGATGACCTCATCCAGCAGCCCTGGTGTGGCATTGATGCAGGAAGGCATCACCTACATGGCCGGAGCGGAAATCCCCGGAGTGATAGTAAACGTGCAACGGGGAGGTCCGGGTCTGGGCACGATACAGCCCAGCCAGGCCGACTATTTCCAGAGCACCCGAGGCGGTGGGAACGGTGACTATGAAGTCATTGTGCTGGCCCCCGCAAGCGTGCAGGAAATGGCCGACTTTATCGGGCTGGCCTTCGAGCTAGCCTTCCGCTATCGCAACCCTGCCCTCATCCTCAGCGACGGAGTCATTGGCCAAATGATGGAGAAGGTGGTGCTTCCTCCTCAGCAGCCGCGCCTCACAGAGGATGAAATAGCCCAGCGCTATCCCTGGGCAGCCACGGGCAGGAAGGCCGGCAGAAGCTCCAACATATTCACCTCTTTGGAACTCAATCCTGAAGTGCAGGAAACACACAACCTGCACCTGCAAGAGAAATATGCCCGCATCAGACGCAACGAAGTGCGCTATGAGGAGTACATGTGCGAGGATGCCGACTATCTGGTTGTAGCCTTCGGAAGCGCAGCCCGCATGGCACAAAAGGCCATCGAGGAACTTCGCCAGAAAGGCATACGGGCAGGCCTGCTCCGCCCCATCACGTTGTGGCCATTCCCCTATGAGTGCATCGCCCGGCTTGCAACTGGCGTAAAAGGCATTCTATGTGCCGAAATCAACGCCGGACAGATGCTGCAGGACATACGTCTGGCCGTGGAAGGGCGCACACCGGTTTCCCACTACGGAAGACTGGGCGGAATGGTGCCCACACCAGAAGAGATTGAGGAAGCCCTCATTAAAATGACCAGAACCCTTAACACCAACAGCCATGAGTGATGCCGCAGAAATGCTGAAGGCACAGGAAGCCGAACTGGAACGCATCCGAAACCGTCGCAGGAAGAAACCGGACGGCACCAAAATACGTAAAGTCCTGAACATCCTGTTCCTGCTGTTCGCAGCCATCGGACTGGCCGTCTATTTCTCGTCCGCAGGCAACCATGTGCCCGGATTGGCCGTCATCGGCCTGGGCATGCTGTTCAAGGTTGCCGAGTTCTTTATCCGTTTCCTATGGTGAACAAACAAGCAGACAAAACAATGAAAACATTACAAGATATCCTACAGCCACAAAACCTGGTTTACACCAAACCCACACTCATGAACGACCGCCCCATGCACTACTGCCCGGGATGCAGCCATGGGATGGTGCACAAGCTGGTGGCCGAAATCATCGAGGAAATGAACATCACCGACCACACCATCGGCATCTGTCCTGTAGGTTGTGCGGTTTTCGCATACAACTATCTCGACATAGACTGGATAGAGGCGGCCCATGGAAGGGCACCGGCATGTGCCAGCGCCGTGAGCCGGATGTGGCCCCACCATCTGGTGTTCACCTATCAGGGAGACGGCGATTTTGCCTGCATCGGCACGGGCGAAAGCATCCATGCCATGAACCGCGGTGAAAACATCGCCATCATCTTTATCAACAATGCCATCTATGGAATGACCGGAGGACAGATGGCACCCACCACCCTGATGGGCATGAAAACCTCCACCTGCCCCTACGGACGCAGGGCCGACCTGCATGGTTTCCCGCTGAAGATGACGGAGATAGCAGCCACCCTCGAAGGCACATGCTATGTCACTCGCCAGAGTGTGCACAACGTGGGAGCCATCCAGCGTGCAAAGAAAGCCATACGCAAGGCATTCACCAACAGCCTGGAAAAGCGCGGCACTTCGCTTGTGGAAATCGTGAGCACATGCAATGCTGGCTGGAAACTGTCGCCCGTGGAGGCCAACAAATGGATGGAGCAGAACATGTTCCCGTTCTATCCTCTGGGCGACCTTAAAGACACAACAGAAAAATGAAAAAAGAAATCATCATATCCGGATTTGGCGGTCAGGGAGTGCTTTCGATGGGAAAGATACTGGCCTACAGCGCACTCATGGAAGGACGCGAAGTGTCGTGGTTCCCTGCATACGGCCCCGAACAGCGGGGCGGAACGGCCAATGTGAGTGTAATCATCAGCGACCAGCGCATCTCGTCGCCCATCGTAAGCACCTTCGACACGGCCATTATTCTCAATCAGCCCTCTCTTCAGCGGTTTGAACCAAGCATCAGACCCGGTGGCATACTGCTCTACGACCCATACGGCATAAGCACACCTCCCTTGCGAAACGACATCCACATCTGCCGCATCAATGCCATGGACGTGGCTGCCGAAATGAACAACGTGAAGGCATTCAACATGATTGTACTAGGCGCACTCCTGAAGGTGATGCCCATCGTCACGTTGGAGAATGTCATCACAGCGCTCCGCAAGACACTGCCCGAACGCCACCACCATCTAATCCCGCTCAACGAAGATGCCCTGCGCAAGGGTATGGAACAGGTGACACCCATACTGAATCCATAAGACATTCATCCACCCCACATCATAAACCCACCCTATCTCCACCCATTAACATCCAACGCCTCATGTCCAGACACCACATACTGAGTCTCATGCTGCTGATTGCCTCATGTAGCCACCTCACAGCCCTTCTGGCACAGACGCCCATCCGACAGATGAACCCCGATATCAACTCCGGCCCGGGAGCAACACTCCAGTCGGGTACCTTCGACGGAGGCGGAGGCCGGGGAAAGGTCACGTGGGGACGGGACACCACGTCCACCGACACGGAAACAGAAATCCCTATCGGACAGTTTCAATGGCGCGTCGACGAACGGCTGGGCACTGTCATCGATGCCCTCAACAACGACACCGTGGTGCACAATTTCCAGAACTGGAACCTCACCGACGGCATGACAGGCCAATACTCGATCCTGGGCAACGTGGGTTCCCCCCGGCTCAACCGCATCTTCCTGCGCAGGCCCGAAACCAGCAATTTCATTTTTCTGCAGCCGTTCGAACACTTTCGCACCAGCCTTTCAGACTTTCTTTTCACCAACACCAAGAGTCCCGTCACAAACCTGGCCTACCACAAGTCGGGCAACAACCAAAACGGAGAGGATCGCGTGCGTGCATACTTTGCCAGCAACATCAACAAGAACTCCGGAATTGGCTTCAAGATTGACTACCTCTATGGCCGTGGCTACTACAACAACCAGCAGAACAGCCAGTTCGGAGGCACCGTATATGGTTATCACCGCGGTGAAAAATACAACATCCATGCCTACGTGAACGCCAATCATTCCAAAATAGCCGAAAACGGCGGCATCGAGAATGACCTCTACATAGAGGACCCGCAGAGTTTCCAGAGCAGCTACACCTCGCGCGACATCCCCGTAATGCTCAGTAGCACATGGAACAGGAACGACGAACAAACCTACTACCTGACCCACCGCTATAACCTGGGATTCGACCGACTCATCGAAGTGCCCGACTCACTGAAGCCAAAAATGCCTTCCGACGCCGACCTTCTGGGCCAACTCTCCGACAGCATCCGCACCATTCTGGCAGCCGACAGCATCGCCCGACTGCATGCCGTAGACTCTCTGCAGCAGGTATGGCAGTCGCAGCAGGTTCCGCCCACGGAATTCATCCCCGTGACGGCACTCATCCACACGTTGCACATCAGCCGCATGTCGCACGAATACATCAGCAAGAACACTCCGGCAGATTACTACACCAACCATTTCTACGGTGACCTCTTGCAGGTGGCCGACCAGACCGATGCATTGAGCCTGCGCAACACTCTGGGCATTGCCCAGCTGGAGGGCTTCAACAAATGGGCACAAATGGGCATCACCCTCTTTGGTTCGCACACCCTGCGCACCTACAAACTACCCGAACTGGTGGCCGACTCCACCCGCATGAAGATGTGGAAGGAAAACGACATCACTGTGGGTGGACAGATAGCCCGCAGGCAAGGCAAGCTCATCCACTACGATGCCCAGGGCGAAGTGTGGCTCGTGGGTGAGCATTCGGGCGATTTCAAGGTGGATGGCGACCTTGACATGGAAATCGGGGCTGGCACCAAGGACTCCATCCGGCTCGATGTGCATGCACACATCCACCACACCAAGCCTGGATTCTATCTGCGCCACTATCATTCCCAATTTGCCTGGTGGGACCACACAAGCCTCGACCGCGAACTGCGCACCCGCGTAGAAGGCAGGCTCCACTATGCCCGCACGAAAACCACCCTCAACGTAGGTTTCGAGAACATCACCAACTACACCTATTTCGGAATGCAGAACACCCTCACGGGCACCGATTCCACCAGCACGCTCAGCGGTGACTACAGCCACGACGTAGCCGTGCGCCAGCACAATGGGAGCGTGCAGGTGTTCAGCGCCATGCTGGAACAGAATTTCAAGCTGGGTCCCCTTCATTGGGAAAACGAGGTCACCTACCAGAAATCCTCCAACCAGCATGTGCTGCCCCTTCCCCAGCTCAATGTCTACACCAACCTGTTCCTGCTCTTCCGCATAGCCAAGGTGCTGCGCGTGCAACTGGGCGGCGACATGCGTTATTTCACGTCTTATTATGCCCCCGACTATTCTCCCGCCATCGGACAGTTTGCAGTCCAGGACCAGAATTTCGGGCGCGTGAAGGTGGGCAACTACCCGCTTGTCAACGTATATGTGAACATGCACCTGAAGCATTGTCGCATCTACTTGGGAATGTACCATGTGAATGCCACCGAAGGCCACTATTTCTGGGCACCCCACTACCCCATCAATCCCCGTGCCTTCCGATTCGGCGTAAGCTGGAATTTCTTCAACTGACCCCAATCCATTCACCTTTCCCCATGACATTGTATATTGTAAGACACGGACAGACTGAAGAAAACCTGCAGCGCATCCTGCAGGGGCATCTTCCGGGCCAGCTCACCGACACCGGAAAGGAACAGATAGAGCAGGCGGCCATGATGCTGCAAGAGAAAGGCACGGCATTCGACAGCATCGTGTCGAGCGACCTGAAGCGGGCAATGGATTCGGCCCAAATCATTGCCACACGGTTGGGACTCACATTGACTCCGTATCCCATCCTGCGCGAAAGGGACTGGGGTCCATGCACAGGCATGCCCATTGCCGAGGCCGCACAGATTTATCGCACTGGCGGACAATGGGATTTTCCACCGGCCGTGGAAGCAGAAGAAC
>JAEDIG010000145.1 GCA_016292545.1 Bacteroidaceae bacterium | reverse complement strand
ACGAATCTTTCTGTCTATGCGCATGAAACCGAAATCGGTCAGCAGGCTGATGTGTCTTTCTGCTATTGTTGCCATATCTTAGCCCTTTATTATTGGCACAAAATTACGTGATTTATATCAGAATGCCAAATTTTACGGCAATCTTTTAGAATATTTCATTTTATTGTAGGCTTGATGTGTGAGGAGATGCTCTTTGTTTGTACCTGTGTTACCTCAACCATTTTATCGTGCTCCGTTCGGAGCACGTGTGTCTTCCGTTCGGAGCACGTGTGTCCTCCGTTCGGAGCACGCGTGTCCTCCGTTCGGAGCACGCGACGCAAATGAGCATTCAGATGGGGTCATATACGTCTGTCAGGACGGTTATGGAGGGTCTGGGGTGACAGTGTATAGACGTTTTTGGGAAAAAGAAAGCCCCATCTCCTGGAAATGGCAGGGGATGGGGAACAGGAAAGATGGGGGAGTCTTTTCCGGGACTAGCGGATGAAGAGCATTTCGCGATACTTGGGGAGCGGCCACAGCTCGTCGTCGACGATGAGTTCGAGCTTGTCCACATGGTAGCGGATCTGCTCCAGCAGCGGAGCCACGGTGTCGTGGTAGGCAATGGCCTTTTCGCGCTCGCTCTCAATCTTGTTGGCTACCCTGCGGGCATCGATGAGCTTCTCCACATTTTCGGTGATGAAGCTGCTGTGCTCGCTGATGCGTTCGATGAGCTGCAGGTTGTTGGCGCTCACCTTGGCTGCCGTGGAGGGCGGGAAGATTTCCTTTACCTTGTGTACATTGTCGATGAGCTGGCTCTGGTAGCGGGTGGCCACGGGGATGATGTGGTTGAGGCAGATGTCGCCGAAGATGCGTGCCTCAATCTGAATCTTCTTGGTGTAGGTTTCCCACTTGATTTCGCTGCGGGCATGGAGCTCGGCCTCGGAAAGCACGTGCATGCGGGAGAACATGGCGATGGTTTCGGGGTCGAGATAGCGGTCGAGGATGAGGGGGGCGCTGCTTTCCACATCGAGGCCGCGTTCCTTGGCCTCGGCCTTCCATTCGTCGCTGTAGCCGTTGCCGTCGAAATGGATGGGCTTGCAGGTCTTGATGTCCTCGCGCACGATCTGCAGGATGGCCTTGAACTTTTCGGTGCCTGCGGCAATGCGTGCATCGACACGCTCCTTGAAGTCGGCCAATGCTTCGGCTACGGCTGTGTTGAGCACAATCATGGCTGCGGCACAGTTGGCCTGCGAACCTACGGCGCGGAATTCGAAGCGGTTGCCGGTGAAGGCGAACGGGCTGGTGCGGTTGCGGTCGGTGTTGTCGAGCATCAGTTCGGGAATCTGGGGGATGTCGAGTGTGAACGACTGCTTGCCGGCCAGATTGATGAGCTCGTCGTCGCTGCTCTCTTCGAGATGGATGAGAAGGTCGGCCAGCTGTTTGCCCAGGAAGCTGGAGATGATGGCTGGGGGCGCTTCGTTGGCACCCAGACGGTGGGCATTGGTGGCGCTGATGATGCTGGCCTTGAGCAGTCCGTTGTGGCGGTAGACGGCCATGAGGGTTTCCACGATGAAGGTGACGAAGCGCAGGTTGTCGATGGGCGTCTTGCCGGGACCGTGGAGGAGGATGCCGGTGTCGGTGGACAGCGACCAGTTGTTGTGCTTGCCCGAGCCGTTGATGCCTGCAAAGGGCTTTTCGTGGAGCAGGCAGCGGAAGCCGTGCTTGCGGGCCACTTTTCTCATGAGGCTCATCATGAGCATGTTGTGGTCGACGGCCAGATTGGTCTCCTCAAAGATGGGAGCCAGCTCGAACTGGTTGGGTGCAACCTCGTTGTGGCGGGTCTTGCAGGGAATACCCAGCTCCAGGGAGCGAATCTCCAGCTCCTTCATGAATGCAGCCACACGGCTGGGGATGCTGCCGAAATAGTGGTCGTCCATCTGCTGGTTCTTGGCGCTGTCGTGGCCCATGAGGGTGCGGCCGGTCATGAGCAGGTCGGGGCGTGCGGCATAGAGGCCTTCGTCCACCAGGAAGTACTCCTGCTCCCATCCCAGGTTGCTCACTACCTTGTTCACTTCGGGGTTGAAGTAGCGCGCCACTTCGGTGGCTGCCCGGTCAACGGCGTGCAATGCCTTCTTCAGGGGTGCCTTGTAGTCGAGTGCTTCGCCCGTGTAGGAGATGAACACGGTGGGAATCATCAGTGTGTCGCCAATCACGAATACGGGGCTGGCGGGATCCCATGCACTGTAGCCGCGTGCCTCGAAGGTGCTGCGGATGCCTCCGCTGGGGAAGCTGGAGGCGTCGGGCTCCTGCTGGATGAGCTCCTTGCCGGTGAATTCCTCCACCATGCCGCCCTTCCAGTCGTGCTCCACAAAGCCGTCGTGCTTCTCGGCCGTGCCTTCGGTGAGGGGCTGGAACCAGTGGGTGCAGTGGGTAGCACCCAGCTCCATGGCCCATTGCTTCATGCCTGCGGCCACTTCGTTGGCCGTCTGCAGGTCGAGTGTGGTGCCGTTGTCGATAACGTCGCACATCTTCTTGTATACCTTGGCAGGAAGATACTTGAACATTTTCTGGCGGTTGAACACATACTTTCCAAAGAACTCGCTGGGACGCTCTTTGCTGTTGGGTACGTCGAGGGCCTTCTTCGTGAAGGCTTCGCCTACAACTTGAAATCGCAGTGTACTTGACATAATCTTGAACTTTTATTATGTTTGATAATTATTTTTTTTTCTTTCGTTTTCAGTCGCTTTTTGTTTGCCGGCCTGTTATCCCAGCCATCGGGTGAGCCGCTCCATGGCTTCGATGCAGTCTTGGCGCGAGCCAAAGGCCGTGAGGCGGAAATAGCCTTCGCCTGCTGGGCCGAAACCTACACCCGGGGTGCCCACGATGTGGGGGCCGTGGAGCAGCTGGTCGAAGAACTGCCAGCTGGTGGTGCCTGAGGGTGTCTTGAGCCAGATGTAGGGTGCGTTTTCGCCTCCGTACACCTTGAGCCCTGCCTTGGTGAGCGCTTCGCGCATGATGCGGGCGTTTTCCATGTAGTAGGCGATGGTTTCCTGCACCTGGGCCTTGCCTTCGGGGGTGTAGATGGCTTCGGCGGCCCGCTGCTGGATGTAGCCTGTGCCGTTGAACTTGGTGCACTGGCGGCGGTTCCACAGGGGTGCCAGTTCCACACGCTCACTTGTGACGGTGGTGGCCGTGAGCTCGCGGGGGACAATCGTGTAGCCGCATCTCACGCCTGTGAATCCGGCTGTCTTGCTGTAGCTGTGGAACTCGATGGCGCACCGCTTGGCTCCCTTGATTTCATAGATGGAGTGGGGTATGTCCTTGTCCTGGATGTAGGCTTCGTAGGCGGCGTCATACATGATGATGCTGTCGCTCTTGAGGGCGTAGTCGACCCATTTCTTCAGTTCGGCGCGTGTGATGACCGTGCCTGTGGGGTTGTTGGGGTAGCAGAGGTATATGACATCCACCTTCTGGTCGGGCAGGGCGGGGACGAAGTTGTTTTCTGCATTGCAGGGTGTGTAGATGATGTTGGACCACACACCGCCTGGGGTGAGGCTGCCTGCGCGTCCGCACATGGCGTTGGAGTCTACGTAGACGGGATAGATGGGGTCGGTCATGCAGATGCTGTTGTCGAGCCCCAGAATGTCGCCGATGTTGCCGGTGTCGCTTTTTGCGCCGTCGTTGACGAATACTTCTTTCGGGTCGATGTGGATGCCACGGGGTGCGAAGTCGTTCTTGACGATGGCTTCCCGCAGGAAGTCGTATCCGGCTTCGGGGCCATAGCCGCGGAAGGTGGCTTTGTTGGCCATCTCATCGACGGCCTTGTGCATGGCCTCTATGACGGCCGGTGCCAGCGGACGTGTGACATCGCCAATGCCGAGGCTTATGACGCGGGCCGAGGGGTGGGACACCTTGAAGGCATTCACCTTCTTGGCAATGTCGCTGAAGAGGTAGCTGACTGGTAGTTTCAGGAAATTTTCATTTACAAGTGCCATTGTCTGTCGGGGGTGGGGGTGTATAGTATATATATATAATATGTATGCTTATAGTTCGATTTCTCCTTCGAATACTGTGGTGGCTGGTCCTGTCATGTAGACGCAGCCATCGCCCTGGCACCAGCGGATGTGGAGGGTGCCGCCGTCCATGTGGATGGTGCTTTCGCGTGTGGAGAGTCCGTTGAGATAGGCTGCCACGGCTGTGGCACATGCTCCTGTGCCGCAAGCCATCGTGATGCCGCTGCCGCGCTCCCACACTCTCATGCGGATGCTTCCGTTGGGGCGGACGGTGGCGAACTCGATGTTGCACCGCTCGGGGAACATGGGGTCGTTTTCGAGGACGGGGCCTTCCTTGGTCAGGTCGATGCTCATCACATCGGGCACAAAGACCACGAAGTGGGGGTTGCCCATGCACACGTAGGTGCCTTGCCTGCCTGCCACCTTGCCTGCCTTCATGCTGCCGTCGGGGGTGGCCAGCTGCCGTCGGTTGGCCAGTATGGGGGCGCCCATGTTGACGGTGGCTTCCTTCACCTTGTCGTCCTCGCCCACGAGTAGGTCTATCACCTTGATGCCGCTGAGTGTGTCGATGGCTACGGTGGTGCGGTCGGTGAGCCGGTGGTCGTAGACATACTTGCCCACACAGCGCACGCCGTTGCCGCACATCATGGCCTCGCTGCCATCGTTGTTGAAGATGCGCATGCTGAAGTCTGCCTCCGGGATGGGGCTTGGGGAGATGAGTATGAGCCCGTCGCTGCCAATGCCAAAATGGGGGCGGCTCCATTCGATGCTCGTCCTGGAGGGGTCGGGGATTTCGCCGTTGGGGGTGTATACATAGATGTAGTCGTTGCCTGCACCTTGCATTTTGGTGAATGGAATCTTTCTTTTCTTTGTCATATTTATCCTTTTGCCTTAAATTTGATGCAAAGGTATAACAATTTGCTTACATATTACAATATTTCGATAACTTTTTTACATTAAAACTTGATTTTTGCTTGCTTTATGCCATTTTGGTGGTGAAAATACCTGTTTTGCTGCCATAATGTCACTCCTCGATGAAATTTTCGTCGATTTGCTTCTTGGGTGTCACGCCCAGCTGCTTGAGGCCCTCCAGCCGGCGGACGATGTTGCCACGTCCGGAGGTGAGTGTGCCGAAGGCGTCGTCGGTGTGGGCGCGCAGGTCGTCTATGTCCTTGCGTATGCGGTTGAACTTTTCGCAGAACACGGCAAACTTGTCGTAGAGTTCCGATGCCTGCTTCATCACACGCTCCGTGTTCTTGTTCTGCCTTTCGGTCTGCCACAGGTTGTAGATCATCTGCAGCGAGAGCATGAGGTTGGTGGGGTTGATGAGGATGATGTTCTTGCGGTAGGCGTATTGGCCAATCTGGGGGTCGGTGCGCAGGGCCAGGATGTAGCTGCCCTCGTTGGGGATGAACATGAGCACCTGGGGGAGCGCCCCCGCCACCAGCTGGTCGTAGTGCTTGCGGTCGAGCTCGTCTATGTGGGTGCGGATGCTCCTGAGGTTTTCCTTCTTGGCGGCTTCCGCCTCTTCGGGTGACTGGGCGGCGTTGTAGTTGAGGTAGGCCGTGAGGCTCACCTTGCTGTCGATGATGATTTTCCTGCCTCCGGGGCAGTTCACGATGACGTCGGGCCGCAGGTTGTTCCCCTCGCTGTCCTTCACATTGGCCTGGGTCTCGAATTCCTCTCCCGGGCGGAGTCCGCTGCCTTCCAGAATGCTGGCCAGCAGTTGCTCGCCCCAGTCGCCCTGCATTTTCCCTCCTGCCTGGAGGGCCCGCGTGAGGTCGG
>JAEDIG010000017.1 GCA_016292545.1 Bacteroidaceae bacterium | reverse complement strand
TATATGCTTGCAATGCACTTTCGGGCACCACCAATGTGGAGTATTCTATCATTGATTTGTAGAAAGCATCGCCGTATGTGTAGGGAACATTCTCGGCCAGACAAGTGAGAGTCTCAAGATTTTTACATTCTGCAAAAGCCAATTCGCCTATTCCCTCTACTCCCGAACCAATTGTAATGGAGACAAGGCCGTTGCAGCCTCTGAAAGCGGAGCTCCCGATGCTTGTGACGGAATTGGGTATCGTGACAGATGTTAGGCCGCTACATATTGGGATTCTGCCGCTTCCGGGGTACACCCTGCATGAAGGGAACTTAGGCGCATGAAGTTGCACGTCCGTTCTCTCCATATCCATCCACAAACGCAAAACAATTCCTTCATCCGATGTCAAAGGTATCTGCAAACGCAGGATTATTCGTGTTTTGAGGTCAAAACAAAACTTTGGCACACGTTCATTCTTACTATCGGGAATCGATAAAGGAATAATCTTACGTTTATTGGTATTTTAGGGAGTGAATGAAGGTCTTGACGCTCGTTTCTTGATGCTTTCGACATCAAGTGAAGCTCTCGACGTACGTTTCTTATGTCAAAAACTTTTATTCATGTAAGAAACACCGTTTCCTGCATCATTAAGAGCAAAAATATACAAGAAACGTGTGCCAACGGCATAAAATTGAATAAAACGAAAGAAAAAACGCAAGATTATTGACAATTTTTCTTCTGTTTTATTTGGTTTTCCGAGAAATTTCATTAAATTTGCTGTAGCGGACTGGTAAAACTCTCTGCACAGTAAATATTATTAACTTTAAAACACAAGACTATGAAGCAGATTGAAGACATCAGTCTCCCGCGCATGAACAACGGCGCACATTTCACTTTCGTAAGCAACATCCTTGCACGTGCCGAGGCCGACACGGCAGTAAAGGCTAAAGCAGCCAGCCTTGTAACCGCCCTGCATGATGCACTCGCAGTGGAGGATGAAGCTTTGAAAATTTCGCAGAAAAGCTTGCTCACTGACGAGATTGCCAAGGCAGACGCTGACCGTGACGCACTCTACGCAGGCTACAAAAAGGCGGTGGAGGGTTTCTTGGCTATTCCTGTTGCTGACATGGCACAGGCTGCCACGGAACTGGCGCAACACATCAAGGACTACCGCATCAGCACCACTGACCAACTGGACAAGGAAACAGGTCTGCTGGTGAATTTCATCGCCGACCTTGAGGGAAAATTCTCAGAACAAGTGAAAAAGCTGTCACTTACGGCATTCGTCACAAACATGAAAGAAGCCAATGAGCGTGTGCGTACCCTCACCTTGCAGCGCACCAACGAGCGCATGACTCTACCCGTAGGCGCATTGAAATCTGCACGCTTAGGCAGTGACAAAGCCTACCGTGAGCTGGTGCAGATGGTGAACGCCCTCGCCCTTGTGTTCGGTGAAGCCGACTACGCGCCGTTCATTGACTATGTGAACACCGAGATTGTGCATTACAAGCGTGAGGTGCTCAACTCTAAAGCCACAGCGACAAAGGCTTCGGCAGACAATGCGGAGAAACCGACTAAGCCAAATGTCTCTCAGACAGGTGACAGCGAGATTGTAGAATAAACAAAGCCCTTTTCCTCCTGCAACATTGTTTGCAGGAGGAGACGAATGTAATATAGACAATACATTTTTCACAACTTTACACATAAACAATAATCAACATGAAAAAGATAATATTCATTTTAATAATATTTTTCAATGTAGTTAATTGCTATGCTACTGACCCAATAAAGATATTTGAGTCCGAGTCTGAACGTATGTATTTCTATCCGGATTATAGTTATAGCTTTAATTACGGTGATGGACGTTCTGGATATACTGTTCATGTAAGACGTATTTGGACAGTTCCCAAAAATGGCGCAAATCAGCAGATTTAGTTCTTGAGTTTAATTCTTCATGGACACAAGTACGTGTAATGAAATGGTTTGAGAATGACATAAATAATAATTTGCTTCGATGGGAAACGACCAATCCTCGTCCTTGGCAAAAAGTAAGAGAGGGTACTGTCGGAGGAAATATACGAAATGGTGTTAGAAGATATTTCTAATCGCGCCTTAATTTTACCACTTTAATAAATACACGAAGTATTCAACAGTCATAAGAATTGAACATGATTAGAATAGAAACATTAGGCATATACATACCTAAGGTTTTTGTACACATAAAACCTTTTAATAATATAAAGGATGTATTAAGTATGTTTCCGTGCTGCTATAAAAGATCATTTTCTGCGAATTTCAATATAAAAGATGGTGCACATAATAACATATTGCGTTGGGGCGGAATTATGGGCGAACTTATGAAGGTCGCAAAATTTCATAAAACCCTAATGTATAATCCTTCTATTTTCTCAGATTATAAAATTGTAATTGAAAATAAATTTTTCATGGGTGTCTTAAAGTATGAAATATCATTAGATACAGACTTTCATGAGGATGGATATAAAGGAAAAATTACGATTAAAACAGGGCAACCGTCAAGTGATTGGGGAACAACATATCTCGCATGTGAAAAAGAAATTGAAAATTTGGTGCGACACATGTATTATGATATCGGTTTGACGGAGACACAGAAATATTGCCAAGAATATTCAAAATATGCTGATTTTGGACACTTTTAATGTAACATTATAACTCATCTCCTATCGGGTTGTGGATTATCAGACTTGTCTTCTTCATACGGGGCGTGATATAGAGTGCTCCGTCAGCCTCGGGTTGTATCATCTCCCAAGAGAACTGCTTGATATCGCTCTTTCTCAGTCCTGTAAGGCAGGAGAACAGGAAAGCGGTTCTGAGGATGGGCACCTCGCACTGAGTTTCTGCCAGCCGTATGAGTTCTTCCGCTGACAATCCAACTTTGTCAGTCGGGATTGTTTCGGCACGTTCCAGATAGGGGCAGGGATTCTCCTTTATCTTCCTGTCACGGTGGGCTGCATGGAGCGTACCGAGAAACGCGGACCAATAGCTGGCTATGGTATTAGTGTGCAGCTTGCGCTTGGTATGGATTACCTGATGTGTGGTGCGCAGATATTCAAGGAACTTGTTGCACAATTCCACAGTGATTTCGGCAAAGGTGCATTTACCACCTGTAAAACGGTCGAAGTGCAGGAACGCCTGCTCATAGCGTGAGTTCTTCTTCCCGGCATACTTCTTGAAGTAGTCAATGAAACTGCCGTTGAGTTTGTTTCGGTCGAAGAACTCGTAACGCTCGTTTACAATCTCCTCATACCGGCGGCAGCGCAGTGCCTAGGCTTTCTCCGACAGCCGGGCAAGGGTCAAGGGACAGGTTCCTGAGTCAACTTAATTTAGTACTCTGGGTATGGTTCGAACTCATCAGGAGAGCAGTAGGAATACCATATCTTCGTCTTCCGGGCTTGATTCGCATACCATTCCGGACTGGAGTCTTTTCTCATTCTCTGCACTTGTCGCCCTTTGGACGATGGAATAAGGTACTCCCGTTAGGCGGGATAATGCCCGAGGGCCTATTCCTTTTTCATGCGCTTCCCAGAGATAATGCTTCTGCTGTGGTCGTGACAATTGTTGAAACTCAGCAGAGGTTGTCTTGCCACAAAGATTTGTGAGTACATGCCATATCTCTTCGTCGGAGAAGTAGGTCTGGACAGGTGTTTCTTCTATGTCAAGAAGTCCTTCTTCTTCATTTTCGGTAAAGGGTTCTTCAATGAGGGTTGACAACTCCTCAAGACTGATTCTGCGAAGAACCAGATTGGTGGCACAGAAAGCATTTTTCTCTTCTCCGAGATATTCAAGCCAGCTGCTCCATCTGTATTCTCGAAGAGAGGACACAAGATGAGGCTTAAGTGGGTTTTGATGGATATAGCGAAGCAAAGTGAGGAAATAATCCCAGTCACCAACAGGCTGGCTCTTGAAACGCTCCTGAAAGAGATGTCCTATGCGCCCATACTTATGATTGTAAAAATATACATAGGAGGAGGATATGCGCTTCATGATCTGAGCGAGGGTCTCGCCTGACTCTTTGATGAGAAGGTGAACATGATTTCCCATCTGGCAGTAGGCATATATCACACAGTGAGGTTTTGAACGATGCCCTGCTTCGTCCTGTTCCTGAAGTGTTTGAGCACGCAAAATATTGAGAAAGCGCTGATAGTCTTCAGTACACTCAAAAATCCGCTGTTTGTTTACTCCTCGCAATATTGCGTGATAAACTCCGGTGTCGGAATGTTTTCTTGCTGTACGTGCCATTTCTATATGTTGGATACTGATGGTTCAGTGACCTGTCCCCTGACCCTTTTAGCCGGCATCTATCTCTACATTATTATATATACGCGTGCGCGAGGGTGGCTCTGCCGCTGCCTTGGTGTGGTAGTGGAAGTACTGCTCGGCATGTGTGGCGTTGGGCAGTATCTGGTTGTTGCCGCCGTGGATATTGATGTTTATCGTGGCCTTTTCGTCTGTCATTTTCATCGGTTTTTTATGGTCGTACGACCAGGGGTGCTATGGACGTACGTTCAAAGGGTCTATGGACGTACGGCGTTAGGGGTTATGGACGTACGTCCTAAGGGTGCCAGGACGTACGTCCATAGAACCTTTGAACGGTGGTGAACGGGAGTGAACGAGAGGTGCGTGGATTCCACTGTTTCTGAACAGTTTTTGAACGGGAATGAATATGCTTGAATTCGGGTCATTTGTTCACTAACTTTGCATCGTCAAAAGGAAATAACCACCTGATGACATGAGGTCTTTGACATATTGCAATACCGTTTTTTATCCACGGAGGACACGGATGTCACGGATTTTTTTTCTGTGTATTCAGTGTGTTCTGTGGACATAAATAATCTTCCGCAGATGTGAGACAGATGTAAGACAGAAAAGACTCATCTGTTTTAAATCTGTCTGACATCTGTGGATTAATAATAACCTTATCGCCGCAAGGTTATTAATCTTATCGCCTAGGAAGTTGGCAGGCATTTTCAATGCAGGCTAAATCCTCTTGAGCAGCTCCACAGCTTCCCTTACACTTCCCACATCGGAAATGAGGAGGCTGGCACGGGCCGACGACTCCTCCATGCGGCAGCGGTGGGCATTGGCAGTGGCAAACTGGATGATGCGGTCGAAGGCCTTGCTCTGGTAGAATGGACTCTCGGGGTTAGCAATGAAATACAGCCTCATGCGGCCGCGCTTGAGCACAATGCGCTCCACACCGAAATAGCGGCCCAACCGGCGAAGCACCACCACATGAACCAGTTCCATGCCCTCGTTGGGGATGGGGCCGAAACGGTCCTCCATGCGCTTTACGAAGGCATCCACCTGTTCGTCGGACTGCAAGCCGTCCAGCTCTCGGTAGAGCATCAGACGCTCACTTCCTGTGGGGACATACTGTTCGCTGAAGCACATCTGGATATCGGTCTCGAACAGGCATTCGTCCACGAAGTCCGTGCCTTCGCTTCGTTCGCCTGAACGCACTTCCTCGGCATAGAGGTCGCTGAACTCATTGTTGCGCAGCTCCTTCACGGCCTGAGAGAGAATCTTCTGATAGGTTTCATAGCCCAGGTCGGCGATGAAACCGCTCTGTTCGGCTCCCAGCAGATTGCCCGCACCACGGATGTCGAGGTCCTGCATGGCAATGTGGAAACCGCTGCCAAGGTCGCTGAAGTTCTCGATGGCCTGAAGGCGTCGGCGGGCATCGGTATTGAGCAGAGAAAGGGGCGGTGCCAGGAGATAGCAGAACGCCTTCCTGTTGCTGCGACCCACACGCCCGCGCATCTGGTGGAGGTCGCTCAGCCCGAAATTCTGCGCAGCGTTCACAATGATGGTGTTGGCATTGGGGATGTCGATGCCGCTCTCGATGATGGTGGTGCTGATGAGCACATCATAGTCATAATTGGCAAAACCCAGCACCACCTCCTCCAGTTTGCCCGGAGGCATCTGGCCATGGCCCACCACCGTGCGTGCATCAGGCACATACTTCTGGATGAGCGACTGCAGTTCCGTGAGGCTCGACACACGGTTGCTCACCAGAAACACCTGCCCGCCACGGCCCATCTCGAAGTTGACGGCCTCGGCGATGATTTCGGGGCTGAAGGGGCACACCTGGGTCTGGATGGGATAGCGGTTGGGGGGCGGTGTCTGGATGACGCTGAGGTCGCGCGCACCCATCAGGCTGAACTGCAGGGTGCGGGGAATGGGGGTGGCTGTGAGCGTGAGTGTGTCCACATTGGGCTTGAGCTGGCGGATGCGCTCTTTGGTGGCCACACCGAACTTCTGTTCCTCGTCGATGATGAGAAGGCCCAGGTCCTTGAACCGCACGCTCTTGCCAATGAGTTTCTGGGTGCCCACGATGATGTCGATACGACCTTCGGCCAGATCGGCCAGCAAGGCCTTCGTCTGGGCCGGCGTGCGGGCACGACTGAGATATTCCACACGCACTGGCATGTCGCGCAAACGTTCCTTGAATGTGTTCAGATGCTGATAGGCCAGCACCGTGGTGGGCACCATCACTGCCACCTGCTTTCCGTCGGCACACGCTTTGAAGGCGGCTCGTATGGCCACCTCGGTCTTGCCAAAGCCCACGTCGCCACAAACCAGACGGTCCATGGGGCGGGCGCGCTCCATGTCGGCCTTCACATCGTTGGTGGCCTTCAGCTGGTCGGGCGTGTCCTCATAGCGGAACGATGCCTCCAACTCGTGCTGAAGGTAGGAGTCGGGGCTGAAGGCGAACCCCTTTTCCTCGCGTCGCTTGCTGTAGAGGAGGATGAGGTCGCGCGCAATGTCCTTTATCTTGGCCTTGGTGCGCTCCTTCATGCGCTCCCATGCACCGGTGCCCAGGGCATTGATGCGCGGCTGCTCGCCCTCGCGTCCCTTGTACTTATATATTTTGTGGAGGCTGTGGATGCTCACAAAAATGACATCGTCGTTCTTGTAGATAATCTTTATGACCTCCTGCGTCCTGTCGCCGTTGGGGATGCGCACAAGCCCACCAAAACGCCCTATGCCGTGGTCGATGTGGACCACATAGTCACCCAGCTCAAACTGCTGCAACTCCTTCAGCGTGAGGGCTACACGGCCTTGGCGGGCACGCTCGGCACTGACGTTGAACTTGTGGAAACGGTCGAATATCTGATGATCGGTTAGGAAAACAGCCTTCAGGTCGTCGTCCAAAAAACCTCCGTGTATGGTATGGTCCACAGGAATAAAGGAATAGCTCGGCGTATGGTCGGCGAATATCTGTGCCAGCCGCTGGTTCTGCTTCTCGCTGTCGGCCAGCATGTAGAGGCTGAAACCCTGAGCCACGTATGGCTGGAGCGTCTGGAAGAGCAGCTCAAAGTTCTTGTTGAACTGCGGCTGCGGACGGGTGTGGAAATGCACCACTGCACCCGGAGCCTCCGCCTCGGGTTGAGGTCTGACCGACAACAGCCTGAACGCACCTGCCTTCCGGCGGAACACATCGGGCTTCACCAGCAGCATGTCACGCTCCAGCTGCAGGCGCGCCTCGTGCTCATCTACTTCAGTGACAGCCTCCACGGCCAATGCCTGGGCGGTGAAGCCCTGGCGGTAGGTTTGCTCCACCATGTCGCATGCCAGTTTCAAATCGGGGCTCACCACCAGGGTGGCAGGATTGAGGAAGTCCAGAAAACATTGCATGCGTTGGGCCGATGCGGTCAGATTGGGCACAATGGTCACCTTCTCAAGGCGCGAGATGCTGAGCTGGTCGCTCACGTTGAAAAGGCGTATGCTGTCCACCTCATCGCCGAAGAAATCGATGCGGTAGGGGTTTTCGTTGTTAAAGGCATACACATCCACCAGACTGCCGCGGACAGCAAACTGGCCGGGGGCATACACATAGTCGGTGCGGGTGAACCCCAGTTCCACAAGCATTTCCTGCACCGTTGCAGGCTCGGCCTTCTCCCCCTGACGGAGGGTCAGGCTCAGATGGGACAGCGTGTCGCGCGTGACCACCATCTCGGCCAAGGCCTGAGGATAGGTGACCACATAGCAGAGGGCAGAACCACCCTGGAGGTGCGTGAGTACCTCGGTGCGCATAATCTCGTTGTCGGCATCGCGCTGGCCGTATTTCACGTCACGACGGAAACTGCTTGGGAAAAACAGCACGCTACCATCGGGGAGCATCTGATGGAGGTCGTGGAAGAAATAGCCTGCCTCTTCGGCATCGTTCATCACAAAAAGAAGAGGGGCGGCATGTGTCTTGGACATCTGCCCAAACAATGCGGCAAAAGACATCGGGAGTGAACTGCCCTGCATGCCACACAGGCAGACGGGTCCCTTGGTGGCATGGATGGCATGCCAGAGGGCCTTCACCTGCGGGTGGGAGGCGTATGCCTGGGTTAGTGCTTGTATTTGCATGTCGGAAATTTCGGTTCTACGGTTGGATGGAATGGAGAAACCCGGCAGCCGTCGGCAGGGTATCGAGCTTGCCCACATCCACCAGTTTCAAATCCTCCTCCACATGGCCCACTATGGGTTCGCGGTCACAGATGCTCAGATAGAAGTCCATGATGCCGAACCTGCGGGGCCACTGGGGGAAATAGCTGAAAAGGCGCGGGTTCATCACATGGATGCCCGAGAAGGCATACGAGCGGCACTTTTCCACACAAAGCGATGGAAAGGGAGTTTTCACCTCATGGGTGTCCAGATTGGTCCATCCCATCAGCCGCATGTCGTCGTCAAAGAGGAGCTGGCGGCGGCTGGGGCGAGTGCTCACCATCAGCGAAGCCTGAAAGCCAATGCTTTGTCGATAGAAACGGGCCAAATCGGCATTGCTCAGTATGTCCACATTGTGGATGAGAAAAGGAGCGTTGCCCAACAGGGGGGAGGCATGGCGGATGGCCCCCCCCGTTTCGAGCAGCTCTTCGCGTTCATCACTGAAACGTATGTCCATGCCCATGGGATGGGAACGGCACCAGTCCTCAATCATGTTGGCAAAATGATGTACATTGATGACCGCCCCGGTACAGCCCTGACGCTTGAGTTTCTCCAGCAGATGCTGCAGGAGCGGTTTCCCGTCCACTTCCACCAGTGCCTTGGGCATGTTGTCGGTAAGGGGTTTGAGGCGTGTGCCCAACCCCGCTGCAAAAATCATTGTTTTCATCGGGCAGGAAGTATTTTCTGAATATGCTGTTCGCGGTGGCACACATGAATCTCCAGGCCATATTTCTCATGGAGATGAAGGGCCAGATGCTCGGCACTGTACACGCTGCGGTGCTGTCCGCCCGTGCAGCCGAAGCAGAACATCAGGCTGGTGAATCCGCGCTGGATGTAGCGCTTCACATGGGCATCGGCCAGCCGATAGACACTGTCGAGGAAGGTGAGGATTTCTCCGTCATCCTCCAGAAAGCGGATGACAGGCTCGTCAAGTCCGGTGAGCTGCTTGTAGGGCTCATAGCGTCCGGGGTTATGGGTGCTGCGGCAGTCAAACACATAGCCGCCTCCGTTTCCGCTCTCGTCCTCAGGAATGCCCTTGCGATAGGAGAAGCTGAACACTTTCAC
Source organism: Bacteroidaceae bacterium (assembly GCA_016292545.1). Classification (GTDB taxonomy): domain Bacteria; phylum Bacteroidota; class Bacteroidia; order Bacteroidales; family Bacteroidaceae; genus Physcousia. The sequence goes on along the minus strand of JAEDIG010000017.1, from coordinate 18,826 downwards.
CACAAGTGGTCCCTTGCCGTCGTACTTGCTGAAAGTAGCCGGTCCATCAGTGGGATGCGACTTGTAGGGGTTCACGGTGGTTATCTTGTAGCCGTCGGCACGCTGCACAGGCTGCTGCGCCTTGGGAGCGAAACGTGGCAGTTCCACCAGACGGGTGAGCACCTCGTTGAGATAGGGATAGGGGCAGTGGCCGCCCATGAGCAGCTTGCGCAGGTTGTCGATGGCAGGAGGAATGCTGTCGATGAAATGCTGTTTGCGCTGATAGAACCCCCGGTAGCCATAGGCACCCAGCACCTGGAGGGTGCGGAAGAGCACACACAGCTGCAAGTCCTTGCGGAAGACGTATTCATTGACCTCGGTGTAGTGCTTCAGATTGTCCAGATACACGCCTATCAGCTCCTCGCGCAGATCCTCGCTGTAGCGTGCCGAAGCCTGCCACAGGAAGCTGGCCAGATCGTATTGCACAGGCCCCCTCCGTCCGCCCTGGAAATCGATGAAATGCGGGTTCTCCTGTGCATCCAGCATCACGTTTCGTGCCTGGAAATCGCGATACATGAAAGCGGTGCCCTGGATGTTGGCTATATCGCGCGACATAAGCTGGAACGAAGCCTCCAGCTTCATCTCGTGGAAATCCACATCGGCTGTTTTCAGGAACAGATACTTGAAATAGTTGAGGTCAAAGAGCACGTTGGTGGTATCCATCTCGGGCTGGGGATAGCAGCGCGAGAAATCAAGATTGCGTGCTCCGCGTATCTGCATGTCGGGCAATGCCGCAACAGTGCGGCGAAGCAGTTCACGCTCATGGCTGTTGTAGCGTCCGCCGGCATCGCGCCCTCCCTTGAGGGCATCAAAGAGCGACAGACTTCCAAGGTCGGTCTGCAGATAGCGCATGCCGTCGTTGCTGCTGCAGATTACCTCGGGCACAGGAAGACGACGCAACACAAAGTGGCGCGACAGATAGCAGAAGGCGTTGTTCTCCTCCAGGCTCGTACCCACAACACCTATCACCGTTTGTCCGTTATCGTCCCACAAGCGGAAATACTGCCGGTTGCTGCCAGAGGCTGGAAGTGTCTCACACCGGCTGCATGCACGGCCAAAATGATGGTTATATAATTCTTTCAGTTGTTCCATTTATACATATATATATATTATAGTGATTTCACTATCGCTGACTACTCCCTGCGATGCCAGATGGCCATTACCCTGTGGTGGATAGCGGCTACATCCACAAGGGCCACCAGCAGGAAAAGCCCCAGCCCAATGGCAAAGGTAGGAAGAAGCGATGGCTCCTGAATCTGGGGGAACATGTTCCAAAGCATATCCATGTAGCACCTACGCACCAGCCACACCGCCAGCCATGCCACCACAAGCACGAGCGCATTGGCACCCACTGCCAGACACTGGTAGGGAGCACCCACCTGCCAGGGCGTGTAGCCGATAAGCAACAGGTTGCGCAACTTTTCGGTGTTCTTCTGCACCAGCAGATAGATGCTGAGCATCAGAATGTAGAACGACAGGGCGCTTATGAGCAAGCCCACACCCACCACCAAGGCTGTGACCACCTTCAGAAAATAGGTGATGCGTCCGGAATCGAGCTTGTCCTGTTCCAGTTCGTAGTGATGTTTTTCCAGATAGGTGACAATTGCATCATCGGCCGGATTGCCCACTTCCACAATGAGCCGGGAAGGCTGCGGAGTGGCCTCAGGAGCCAGCAGCGCATTGCTCCACTGCATAAACGGCTCGGGAACCAGAATTGTATTGATGCGGCTGCTGAATCCCACCACACGGGCACGCATCGTTTCCGTGCGTCCGGCTGCACTCATCCTCACATTGAGGTCAAGCATACCGGCCATGGACTCGGAAATCTTGGGCAGCGACTGGCTGGAGGCAAAGCCGAAATTATAGATTGAAAGATAGTTGCGCGGAAGAATGATGGGGATTACGGGGTTGGCGGCATCAAACTTCCAGTCCTCCTCCCGCGCATCCACATATACAGAAGGCACACTCTCGAAAAACAGAGCCGTGCCCATCGACACACCCCCCTCAAGCCCCAGGCTACACGACACCTTGTACTGGCTGCTCACAAATCCGTCGGCACGCTTGCAGAACGGCTGTCGGCGCAAGTCCTGGATTTCCTCCTCGGTAAAGCCGGATGCACCCAGCCCCAGCGCATCGAGTGCGCCCACCTGCTTGTTCACAATCAGGTAGTCGGGTTTGATGATGCCGTCGTCCTGCCCGAAGAGCGGATTCACATCGCGATAGAACTGGATGCTGAGGAGCACGATGAGCATGCCCAGCAGATTGGCCAGAAGAAAGCCCGCCAGCTGCAGGATGCTCACGTGGCGGCGCAAGAGTTTCCATATCAGTTTCATAGTCGTATCGTTTGGTTATAGGGCAACAACATGTGCTTGCCTATGCTGGTGACCACCACGGCGGCCCCTTGGCTGCGCACCTCCTGCATCATGGTTTCTGCCATGATGGACGCATTCTCGTCGTCGAGGTGGCTCACGGGCTCATCGAGCAGAAGGAAATCCATCGGCTGCACCAAGGCACGTATCATGGCCACACGTTGCTGCTGGCCATAGCTCATCTGCGCCACCGGCGCATTCAGTTTGTCGCCAATGCCCAGTGCATCGAACCACTGGCGTATCTGTGACACAGATTTGTAGCGGGTGAGCTGGTTCTTTATGAGCACATTCTCCAGTGCCGTGAGTTCGGGAAACAGACGCAGTTCCTGGAATACGGTACTGATTGAACAGGTGCGCAGCCGTGACCATTGCGCCACACTGAGCTGCCGGGTATCGGTGGTGTCAAAGAGAATCTGGCCCGCATAGTCGTTGCGGTAGCCCGTCAGGAAACTGCAGAATGAGCTCTTGCCCTTTCCGCTCTGTGCCTCCACGAGATACAGTCGGCCACGCTCCAGCACGAGGTCCTTCTGCCAAAGGTCGCTCTGGATGTCTGTTCGGCCACGGAACACGTTGGGCAACAGCTGATGGAGTGTGATGTTTTGCATTTATTGTGGGTTTTGCTGGTTCTGTATGTTGTTGATGCATTCCGTCCACGGGGCATCCAGCGATAGTGTGACTGAAATGCCGCCCGAATGGCACACCGCCTGCACATGCTGCAAGGCTGACGTGCAGAGGGCCGGAAGATGAAGGGCAGGATGCTTGCACGACAGGCGGGCCACAAGATAGGTATTTTCGGGCAGAGGAGCGGCGGGTGCCTTCATCCTCTCCACATCATGGCTGGCCACATTGGACACTCGCAGAACATTGTCCTTCACCTGCATCATAACACGCTCACTGTCCAACGAAAGTTCACAGGCATTGGCGGAATGGCCCACCACCTTCATGTTGCCAAAGCCGCTCCACGAGGATGCACCGCTGAGGATGCTGTTGTCGTTTACCTCCGCGCTGAGCAGGAAATGGGGCAAGGAGCCGCTGCAGTCGGCCAGCGAGAGCACGATGTCGCCATCTATGCTGCCCAGTATCTTGTCGGCATCCATGCACAGGTTCACACCCACCATCAGCATGCGCAGTTCCTTTTGTTTGCGCAGAAACTGCAGCAGCTGGTTCCCGTCCATGTTCAGGCCTACAGAAAACAATGCGCCGTCAGGCATCGGGTCGAGTTTGCCCGCATTGATGGGGCGCAGCACACGGGTACATATCGTTGTCAGTTCATCAAGTTCATGTTCAGGGTCATAGATGCTGGCATCAAGCGTGATGGATTTTGGCTCCACCCTGCATCCGGCCACCAACGTTGCCTGCCTGCCCTCGGGCACAGGAAGACCACCCAGCTGTTTGCCCGCATCAGTTGCCAGCTGGTTGAGCGCAGATGCACTGCATGCTATCCTCACACATCCGTCTACCGACCGGAGCGCATCAGCAAAAGGCATGGACGTGTGCTCCGTGGTCATGAGCCTGTACAATTCCTTACGGGCCGGACCGTCCTGACCTCCAGCCACCTCCATAGCCAGCAGTTTGTCGCCGTCGAAGCACAGGAGCCATTGCCTGAAGTCAGCCCACCGGAAACCACGTTGCGACTCCACCCTGACTCCCTGGGATGTGAGCCATGCCTCCAACCGCTCCGCATCGGACAAGGCCGACAGCAGGCACAGGCGTTCGGATGGAGTGGAAAAGAAATAAACCGGAAGATTGAGGGTCAGGCCACAGTTCTGCGGTGCCTTCATGTCGGCCAGTGCCTGAATGTGCGAGGGGTCTATGTCTGCCTGCGACAGAAGTTCAGGCAAATTGACACACACCAGCCACCGGCAGTTGTCGGGCAACACACGTGCATAATCGTTGCGTCGATGACGCGAAAACAGAACAACACAGAGGGCAAGAACTGTAAATGCCACGAGCACCCCCGTCAGGATAATGTGTTTCTTTCTCATATCTGCAAAGATGTTTGAGTTAAGCCATCGGGACATTGGTTAAGGAGTTGCATGCAATGCACGGCCACCAGAGCCGCCGTTTCTGTGCGCAGGCGTGAATGTCCCAAATGCACGCTCCGATAGCCGCTCGCCAATGCCAGTTCCACCTCGCGCACCGAGAAATCGCCTTCGGGACCTATCAGCACCGTGGCAGGCATGCCTTTCTGCATGGCCTCCATCAGGTGGCAGCGGGCATCGGCAGGGTCCTGCGGGATGTCGTCGTGGCAATGGCAGATGAAGCACTGTCCTGTGCGCGGTTGCGTCACAAAGCGGTCAAACGGTGTCATATCCGTCACTTCGGGCTTGAATGCCTTCCGGCTCTGTTTCATGGCCGCCACCACGATGCGCTCGATGCGGTCTGTCTTGATTTGCCGGCGTTCGCTGTTGTCACAGTCGAGAAAGCTGACCCCGTCCAGCCCAATCTCCGTAGCTTTCTCCACAAACCACTCCGTGCGGTCCATCAGTTTGGTGGGAGCCATGGCCAGATGGATGTTTCCCTTCCACAGGGGAGTCTGGGGATGTGTGGCCGTGAGGCGGTAGAGGCAACGATGGCCCGTGGAGCTGGTGATGACCGCCTCATAGAAGTTTCCCCTTCCGTCCATCAGGCAGAGGGAGTCGCCAACCGAAAGGCGCAACACACGCAGGGCATGGCGTGCCTCCTCTTCCGGAAGTTCGCCATTCATCTGCGGTGTGTAGAAATAATGTTGCTCCTTCATCGTCTAGGCTGATGGTTATAGCGGAACAATATGGCAAAAGCCACAGCCACCACGAGGGCATAGACGGCAAAGATGGTCCAGCAGGTGCTCCATCCCTCCATCACCAGCAGGCCGGAAGTACCTTCGGGAAGGTCGTAGACGTAGCGGTTGATTACCTGCTGGGCTACAATCATGCCCACGGTGGAACCAAAACCATTGGTCATCATCATGAACAGTCCCTGGGCGCTGTTGCGGATATTGTCATTTGTCTCACGGTCCACAAAAAGCGAACCGCTGATGTTGAAGAAATCGAAGGCCACACCATACACAATCATGCTGAGCACAAATAGCCATACGCCCGAACCGGGATTGCCAATAGCGAAAAGCGCGAATCTGAGCACCCAGGCAATCATGGCGATGAGCATGACACGCTTGATGCCGAAACGTCCCAGGAAGAAGGGAATGAGCAGGATGCACAGCGTTTCGCTGATCTGGCTCAGGGAAATCAGAATGTTGGCATGCGCCACACCAAACGTGTGGGCATACTCCTCTATCTGTCCAAAGGCCGAAATGAAGGGGTTGGCAAATCCGTTGGTGATTTGCAGGCACACGCCCAGCAACATGCTGAAGATGAAAAACAGAGCCATGCGATAGTTGCGGAATAGCGAAAAGGCCTGCAGGCCCAGCGACTCATAGAGCGACTTGCGGCGTCCTTTTTCTGCCACAGGACAGTCGGGAAGAAGGAGGGTGGGCAGGGCCATGCAGAAACTCAGCAGGCCGCTGAAACCGAACTGAAGGGCCGAGTCCTGGATGCCAGCAAGATCCACCACCCACATGCTCGCGATGAAGCCAACGGTTCCCCACACACGGATGGAGGGAAAGCTCCTGACCGTGTCGAAGCCCGAACGTTCGAGCACACTGTAGGCCACGCTGTTGCTGAGGGCGATGGTGGGCATATAGAAGGCAATGCTGAGGAAATAGAGGGTGAAGAGCGTGGGGAAATCAGTGAATTCAGGAGAGCGGCTGCAACCGTAATAGCATGTAGCCAGCATCATAAGGCCTGCGATGAAATGGCAGACTCCGAGCATCTTCTGGGCTGGCACCCAACGGTCGGCAATGATGCCTATCAGGGCCGGCATGAACAGCGAGGCAAAACCTTGGGCACTGTAGAACCAGCCGATTTCACCGGCCAGTCCGTGCTTGGCCAGATAGGTGCCCATGCTGGTGAGATAAGCACCCCAGACGGCAAACTCCAGAAAAAGGAGCACAGTCAATTGGATTTTTGTTTTCATATCTGTTGGAATGATTGTTTGCTTGGTTGACGAATGGTTGAAAAACCGCTATTCCACATACAGCACCAGCCCCTTCAGGTATTCTCCCTCGGGATGATAGATGTTGATGGGATGGTCGGCCGGCTGATGGAGCTGGTGAAGGATGCGCACACGGCGGTGTGAAATGGCGGCAGCCGTGAACACAGCCATGCGGAACTGGTCCTTGTTCACCGCCTGGGAACAACTGAAGGTGAACAGTATGCCGCCGGGCTGGATCTTCTCCAGTGCCTTGGCATTGAGCTTGGTGTAGCCGCGGAGCGCGTTCTTCAGGGCATCCTTGTGCTTGGCAAAGGCCGGGGGATCGAGGATGACCAAGTCGTAGGGATGCTTCATTTCGCTCAGGAACTTGAAGGCGTCTTCGGCTACAGCCTCATGACGTGTGTCGCCGGGGAAATTGAGTTCCACATTGGCATTCACCAGTTCTATGGCCTTGGCACTGCTGTCCACACTGGTCACCTTGCAGGCGCCGCCCCTAAGGGCATACACACTGAATCCGCCCGTGTAGCAGAACATATTCAACACATTTCTTCCTCTGGAGTATTGCTCCAAAAGGCTTCTGTTATCTCGCTGATCCACAAAGAAACCCGTCTTTTGTCCCTTGAGCCAGTCGATGTGGAAAAGCAGTCCGTTCTCGCGTGCCACGTCGCCGTTTCCATCACCATAGAGGAAGCCGTTTTCCTGTCCCAGCGATGCCTTGAAGGGAAGGGTGGTCTCGCTCTTGTAATAGACGGCATCCAGTTGTCTGTCCATCAGGTCGGTGAGTGCATCCACCAGTTGCTGGCGACACAGGTGCATGCCCACACTGTGGGCCTGCATCACGGCCGTGCGGCCATATATGTCAATCACCAGCCCCGGCAGGAAATCGCCTTCGCCATGAACCAGCCGGAACATGTCGTTGTCCTCCCGGCCATACACTCCGATGCTCCGTCGTGCATCGAGCGCAGCAGACAGACGTTCCTTCCAGAAGGCATGGTCGACGGGACGGTCCTGGAAAGTGAGCACCCTCACGGCTATGCTGCCTATCTGCCAATGGCCCCGGGCCAGAAACTGTCCGTCGGCAGCACGCACGTCTACGATGTCGCCCTCCTGGGGATTGCCCTCTATATGGTGTACAGCACCGGAAAAAATCCACGGATGAAAACGCAGAAGACTTTCTTCCTTTCCGCGCTTGAGATGGATGGTAGATGTTGGATTCATTTTTGATATGACTGTTCTTTAATATTATTGATTATCGGATATGGCTCCCTCTTCGGGTGTTTCGGCATGGGTGTGCACCAGCTTGTAGCCTTCGGTGCGCATGCGCTGCAGCTCTTCATAGAGCTTGATGCATGCCCATGCATCGGTGGCTGCATAGAGTTTCTGCTTCTCGGTGAGCACGTCGGCCTCCCAGTTGCTCAGCCGCTGGCTCTTGCTGATTCGCTGGCCGAAGAGGTTGGCATACAGTTTCTGAAGACTCATGTCCTCAATTCCATAGGTGCCCACAATGCGCTGAATGTCCTCAAACGCTCCCGGAGTGAACTCCCGTCTGCGGCGCAGCACACACAGGTCGTCGCTCCAGCTGAGTCCGATTTTCTTCACACAGGTGTCGGAAAGCAGCCTGACAATGCTGTCCGGCATGTCGATATGATTGAGGCGGAAGAGGAAGCAGATGTCATGCGTACACACCTGCAGCAGTGCCACCTTGTGGCCGTCGCCCCGATGAAAGGAGGGTTTTGTTTCGGTGTCGAGCCCCAGAATGGGCTGCTTGAGCAGGAAGTCCACGGCCCTGTCGGCCTCTCCCATCCCGCTAATCACCTCTATCCGCCCCTCGAAGGCCACCAATGGAAGATTGGGGATGGCACGTTTGTCGAATTTGTCAAAAATCGTCTTCATCGGTGGCATGGGTTAGTTTCTGATGAATCAAATGCAGTTGCCTGAGGCTGTCTACAAGACACTTGCCCCAGGTGAGGTCGAATTCCTCGCGCACCTCCCAAAGCGAATCGTTCATGCAGGCCTCGATGCCCTGCTGATAGGCAGACACGAAATTGCGGAGCGACTGGTACATGTCGGCCAGATTCTCGCTTATGGTGCGCCATTGCAGTTCGTCGCTCATGATGCCGTTGTCGAAAACCAGATCCTCATAGGTGTCATCGTCGCCCAGCACTGCATACACGACATGGCGTACATAATCATAGTCGGCCTCCGTCACCTGCGGGTCGGGCAGGAAATCCTCGTCGGAAATCACTTCGGGAAGGAGGCGTGCCTTGAGGTAGAGAAGCGGAAGCAGTTTCAGCATCGTTTCAACGAAAGTCTTCTTGTCCCGGCCTTCGCTCTGCTCCAGAAAAGCGCAGAATTCAGCCGAAACAGTCACAAATTCAAGCGTATCATGTGAGTAAATCACCTTTGTATTGTCTTGCGTGGTCATGCTCGTTTTTTATGCAAATTCTTCTTTAACGATGCAAAGTTACATTTTTTATTCTGAAAAACGGAAAATATTGAAGATTTTACACTAAATTTGCAAGCTGAACAATCAAAAAAAACAAAATGAGCACAAAAAAGACAAGCAAGAAGAAAGCACAAAATACAACACCTGCGTGGCGGACGACTGCCCAGAAGGCCATCAATTGGTTCAAGGAATCCTTCAAGAACCAGGAGGATGCAGACGTGGAAACGGACATGACACGCAGAGAGAACATCAGGTTTCTGCTGGGCGCCCTGCTATGTCTGGTGTCGTGTTTCATCCTGCTCTCGCTGGTGTCGCATCTCTTCACCGGCGACGAGGACCAGGTTCTGCTCACCAATCCCGATGCCATCGCTGCCAACTGGATGGGCAACTGGGGAGCCAAACTGGCCAAGCACATCACCGACGAGTGGTTTGGCATTGCCAGCATTTTCATTCCCCTGTTCATGTTGGCCACCAGCGTGAAGGTGATGCGCATCTATGACGTAAGGCTGCACAAGTGGTTCCTCAACTGCATGCTGCTGATGATATGGTGGTCGGCGTTCCTTGCATACGCCAGTTCCTTTGTCTCCATCATGCAAAAGAGCTATGTGAGCTGGGGCGGCCAGGTAGGCATCAGCGAAACCGAATTCGTGCGCAACAAGATTGGCACACCGGGCCTGCTGATGATATTCCTCCTCAGTTTCATCGCCTATCTGGGCTATCTGAGCGACGAACTGCTGCGGAGCATCCGGCAGATGATAAGGGTGAAGCCCAAGGCTGTGAAAAAGGCCGTAGCCGATGCAGAGACTGCGGACGAGGACACCACAGCGCAAACACAGGAAGAGGCCACTTCGTCAGCAGATGCCACGGACGAATCCGGTGAGGCAGAGACACAGGATGCCGCCAACGAAGAAAGTGCGGCCGACAATGAGAAGGACACAGGGAAGGTGATTGTCTTCGGTGGCAACACGGACCTGCCATCGATAACGGGCGAAAAGCCGGAAGAGGTGACCTTTGAAGTGGTGGCCGAAGATCCCGGCCAAGCCGAAGAAACAGCGGAAAAGAAGGACGAAGGCGAGCTGAAGATGAAGGTGCTGAAGGGGAAGGACCCCGAGCCTGCCGATGTGGATCCCGGACAGGCGCTGGAGCCCTATGACCCGAAACTCGACCTGAGTCACTACAAATACCCCACCCTGGACCTGCTCAAGAAATACGATGTGGAAAACAAGGCGCTCGACATGGAGGAGCAGAAAAAGAACAAAGACCAGATTCTGATGGTGCTCAACAACTTCGGTGTGTCCATCACCAGCATCAAGGCCACCGTGGGTCCCACCATCACCCTCTATGAGGTGACGCCCGCCCCTGGTGTGCGCATCAGCAAGATTCGCAATCTGGAGGACGACATTGCCCTGAGCCTGAGTGCCCTTGGCATTCGCATCATTGCCCCCATACCGGGAAAGGGAACCATCGGTATCGAAGTGCCCAATGCCAAGCCCCAGATGGTGCCCATGGAGAGCATCCTCAACAGCCGCAAGTATCAGGATACGGACTACGAACTGCCGCTGGCACTGGGAAAGACCATCACCAACGAGGTGTTCATGGTGGACCTTTGCAAGATGCCCCACCTGCTGGTGGCCGGTGCCACGGGTATGGGTAAATCCGTGGGCCTGAACGTGATTCTCACCTCGCTGCTCTACAAGAAGCATCCCGCCGAGCTGAAACTCGTGATGGTGGACCCCAAGAAGGTGGAGTTCAGCATCTATGCCCCCATCGTGAACCATTTCCTGGCACAGGTGGAGGGCAACGAATACGATGAACCCATCATTACGGACGTGAACAAGGTGGTGCAGACGCTCAAGAGCCTCTGTTCGGAGATGGATTCGCGCTACGACCTGCTCAAGAAGGCTCGCTGCCGCAATATCAAGGAATACAACGAGATGTTCAAGAACCGCAGGCTCAATCCCGAAAACGGACACCGGTTCATGCCCTACATCGTGGTGATTATCGATGAGTTTGGCGACCTCATCATGACCGCAGGCAAGGAGATAGAGCTGCCCATCGCACGCATTGCGCAGCTGGCACGCGCCGTGGGCATACATATGATTATAGCCACACAGCGACCCACCACCAACATCATCACGGGCACCATCAAGGCCAACTTCCCCGCCCGCATGGCCTTCAAGGTGAGCGCAATGATTGACAGCCGCACGATTCTCGACCGTCCGGGTGCCAACCAGCTGGCCGTAAAGGGCGACATGCTTTTCCTTTCGAGCGGAGAACCTGTGAGAGTGCAATGTGCTTTCATCGACACGCCCGAGGTGGAGAACATCTGTAACCATGTGGCTTGCCAGCAGAGCTATCTGGGTCCCTACCAGTTGCCGCCCGTAGAGATGGATGGCGGCGAAGGCGAATCCAATGATGTGGACATGTCACGCCTCGACCCGATGTTTGAGGAGGTGGCCCGCATGGTGGTGGCGGAGCAATGTGGCAGCACCAGCATGATTCAGCGGAAGTTCAGCATCGGCTACAACCGCGCCGGCCGGTTGATGGACCAGCTGGAAAAGGCAGGCATTGTGGGGCCGGCCAAGGGAAGCAAGCCCCGCGAGGTGCTCTGCATCAGCGATGACGACCTGCAGTACAAGCTCGGCAACCTGAGATAAAGACAACAAACCAGAAACCATATAATACAATAATGTTATGAACAAGCATCTAGCTCTTTCCTTCATTTGTGCATGCCTTTGCCAAGGCCTACGGGCACAAGAAATCATCAGCCAGTATGAAGTGTTCCCCACCCTTCAGGAAACCGATGTCCCCTATCGCATCCCTGCCATCAGCACCGCACGCAACGGAGACATTGTGGCCGTGGCCGACTTCAGGTACTGCCGCACGGACATTGGCCTGATGGGTACAGGCGACGGAAGAATCGACCTCAGGGCACGCATCAGCCAGGACAAGGGCGAAACGTGGGGCAACATATTCACTGTGGTGAAGGCACAGGGCCGGAGCGGCGAAGATGTCTTCTACACGGGATTCGGCGACCCCTGCATCGTGGCCGACCGTGAGAGCGACCGCGTGTTGCTGATGAGTTGTGCGGGCAACATCTCCTTCTGGGGCGGCACGCGTGAGAAACACCAGCTGGTGGCACGCTTCTACAGCAACGACAACGGACGCACATGGAGCAAGCCCGAAGAAATCTCCGAACAGTTCTATTCGCTCTTCGACAAGGCCAAGAACGGCCCCATCCGCTCCATGTTCATCGGCTCAGGAAAGATTCACCAGAGCCGCTACACGAAGGTGGGGAAATACTACAGGCTCTACTGCTCCAATCTGGCTAAGGATGCCAATGGCGAACACATCAACTACATCCTCTACAGCGATGACTTTGGAGAAAACTGGAAACTTCTGGGCGATGCCGACGATGTGCCCATCGTCAAGGGCGACGAGCCCAAGGCCGAAGAACTGCCAGACGGACGTGTGCTGATAAGCAGCCGCATGGGCGGAGGCCGCTTCTTCAACATCTTCACCTTCGACGATGTGGCCAGCGGCACCGGCAAATGGGCCCGGCAGGCAGCTTCGGGAAAGGAGAACCATGGCACAGAAGCCCTGGGCAACTCCTGCAACGGCGAACCGCTGATAGTGCCCGTCCAGCGCACCTCCGACGGCAAGCGCATGCATCTGGCTCTGCAAAGCGTGCCCTTCGGGGCCGGACGCGCCAACGTGGGCATCTACTACAAGGAACTGGCCTCGGAGGCCGACTATGCCACACCGGCCGATTTTGCGGCCAACTGGCAGGGAAAGGTGCAGCTGAGCCGTCTGCCCAGCGCCTATTCCACCATGACCCTCCTCAAGGACAACACCATCGGATTCTTCTTTGAAGAGGAAACCCACTGCGGACACGAAGGTGGCGGCTTCACGCTGATGTACCAGCGTTTCAGCATCGAGGGCCTCACAGGAGGAGCCTACAGATACAGGAAAGAACCGAGCGGTGTTCCCTATAATATATATATATAAAAAAAATAGATGATGAGAAAGATTATCGTTACATTGTTCTCATGTCTGGCCATGGCCCTCCAGGCAGCCGACGGCATTGAGATACTCGACAAGGCCTCCCAGCGCATCACAGCCACAGGAAGTGCAGAACTTTCCTTCACGGCCACGGCTTTCAGCGGCACACAGCCCCAGGGTTCCTCGTCCGGACAAATCCGTGTGAAGGGGCAGATGTTCAAGGTCATCACCGACGAGATGATAACATGGTACAACGGACAGACGCAGTGGAGCATGATGCCCGGAAGCGGCGAGGTGAACATGACCGTGCCCACCGAAGAGGAGAAGCAGGCAGTGAACCCATACGCCTTCATCCAGCTCTACAAGCACGGCTACAAGGCAAGCGTGAAGAAGGGTTCCCTGCGCAACACCGACACCTACGAGGTGCATCTGACAGCCACCGACAGCAAGCAGGAAATCAAGGAAATCTATGTAGACGTGCGCAAGAGCGACTACACACTGCTCTGCATCCGGCTTCGCCAGAACACCGACTGGCACCGCATTGTGCTCCATTCCATTCAGGCCGTAAAGGACATGAGCGACAGCGAATTCAGTTTCCCCGCACAGGACTACCCCGATGTGGAAATCATTGATTTAAGATAAACAAAAAAAACACATATAAAAAGATGACACACACACAATTATTGATTGTAGGAAGCGGTCCTGCCGGCTACACGGCAGCCGTATATGCCGGCAGGGCGAACCTTTCTCCCGTGCTCGTGGAGGGCATGCAGCCCGGCGGACAGCTCACCACCACCACCGAGGTGGAGAATTTCCCCGGTTTCCCCAGTGGCATAGATGCCAATGAACTGATGGAAAACATGAGGGCACAGGCCGAACGTTTCGGCTGCAGGATGATTGCAGACGAAGTGACGGAGGCCGACCTGTCGCAGCAGCCCTACACCGTAACACTATCCGACGGCTCCAGCATGACTGCCGACAGCATCATCATTGCCACGGGGGCCAGCGCCAAGTATCTGGGCCTGGACGACGAGAAGAAGTACATGGGCCAGGGAGTGAGCGCATGTGCCACATGCGACGGCTTCTTTTACCGCAAGAAGGTGGTGGCCGTGGTGGGCGGCGGCGACACGGCCTGCGAGGAGGCCATCTATCTGGCAGGTCTGGCACAGAAGGTGTATCTGATTGTGCGCAAGCCGTTCCTTCGTGCCAGCCAGATTATGCGCGACCGTGTGGCAGCCAACGAAAAGATTGAGGTGCTCTTCGAAACCAACACTGTGGAACTGTTCGGCCAGAACGGGGTGGAAGGCGCACACGTGGTGTGGCGCAAGGGCATGCCCGACGAAAAACACTACGACATAGCCATCGACGGGTTCTTCCTTGCCATCGGCCATCATCCCAACAGCCGTGTGTTTGCGCCCTGGATAAAGACCGACGTGGCTGGATTCATCCTCACCGAGCCCGGACGCACACAGACCAGCCTTCCCGGCGTGTTTGCAGCCGGAGATGTGGCCGACCCCTTCTACCGTCAGGCCGTTGTGGCTGCGGGCAGTGGTGCAAAGGCTGCCATTGAGGCGGAAAAGTATCTTGCCACACGCTAGAAAATGCTTCATGTAACAATGAAAAAATATGCACTCTACAAGCTGCTGCGGCAGAACGAAAGTCTGCGCAGTCTGCGCCACCCCATGTTTGAACGCAACAGGTTCATGAAATTCCTGGGATGGTTCATGATTCTCTATTATGCAGCATTGCTCATCTTTCTGGGCGTGGCCCTGGGGCTGAGCATGGGTGAACACGGGGTGGCGGCCTTCCACTACCTGGACGGAGGCGTGCTCATTGTGATAATCATCGACTTCTGGATACGCTTCGTGCTGCAGGAAACGCCGGCCCAGACCGTGAGGCCCTACCGCCTGCTGCCCATCAGCCGCAGTTTCCTGATGAACGTATACCTTGTTTCCTCCGGCTTCAGTCTGGGCAATCTCTTCTGGTGGTTCATGCTGGTGCCCTTCGGCATCATCAGCGTCATGCCCCTGCTCGGATGGGGCGGGCTGGCCGGCTGGCTGCTGGGCTGGTGGCTGCTGTGCGTGGCCAATGGCTTTGCCTATCTTTTCGTGCGCTCGCTCTGCATGAAGCATCTGGCCTGGGTGGCTCTGCCCGCCGCGGTGCATGGCATATGGGTGGCCCTTATGCTGCTGCCCGACCACAACCTGCTCGACATGCCCTGCACCGAGCTCATGTACGGCTTTGCCCTGTGGGACCCCCTCGCCTATCTGCCGGGCGTCCTGCTGGTGGCCGCAGCCTACGGGGCGAACTACTGGCTGCAGCTGCAGATCACCTATGAGGAGGTGGCACAGAAGGAAGAGGTGGAAATGAAGAAGGCACGCGACTTCAGCTTCTTCAACCGCTTCGGCACCATGGGCGAATACCTGAAGATGGAGGTGAAGCTCCGGCTGCGCAACAAGCAGGTGCGCACCCAGTTCTTCGTGGGCCTGGGGCTGATGCTCTTCTTCACCGGCATGATGTATTTCACCGATGTGTATGACAACGCCTTCATGAAGAGTTTCATCTGCCTGTATGAATACATCATTCTGGGCATGATGACGCTGGTGGGCATCATGTGTTTCGAGGGCAACTACATCGATGGCCTGATGAGCCGTCGCGAGAGCATCTACGACCTGCTCTGCGCCAAGTACTACTTCAATTCCATCATCCTGCTCATCCCCTTCATCACCGTTCTGCCCCTGACTGTCATCGGCAAGATAAGCATCTGGATGAACCTGGGCTACCTGTTCTTCACGATCGGTGTCATCTATCCCTGCATCTTCCAGCTGGCGGTCTACAACAAGGAGTCCATTCCCCTCAACCAGAAGCTCACCGGCAAGCAGGGCAACATGATGCAGCAGGTGGTGTCCTTTGCAACCCTGTTGCTGCCTTTGGGTGTTGAGAGGGTGTCCGTGCTCCTGCTGGGTCCCGTGTGGGGCTATCTTCCCCTCGTCCTGCTGGGCATGGCCGGGCTCTACACCCACAAGCTATGGCTGCGCAACATCTACAACCGGTTCATGAAGCGCAGGTATGTGCTGATGGACGGCTTCCGCAACAGCCGCAAGAGCTGAACCCCCTTATCATCATAAATTATAATCAACAACACATAAAGGCATATACAATGAATATCATCATAGAAAACCTCAACAAGACGTTTGGGGAGAAAGTGGCAGTAGACATCAACCAGTTCGAGATTGCCTCCGGCCAGATACTGGGACTTGTGGGAAACAACGGGGCGGGCAAGAGCACGTTGTTCCGCCTGATGCTCGACCTCATCAGGCCGGACAGCGGCAGGGTGCTCATGGGGGCGCTGGATGTGTCGCAGACCGAGGAATGGAAGGACTGGACAGGGGCCTACATCGATGACTCCTTCCTGATTGACTACCTCACGCCCGACGAATACTTCGCCTTCATCGCCAAGGTGTCGGGCATATCCGACGAACAGCGCGATGCCTTTCTGGAGAAATTCGCCCATTTCATGGCTGGCGAACTCACGGGGCAGAAGAAGCTCATACGCAACCTCTCGGCAGGCAACAAGCAGAAGGTGGGCATTGTGGCTGCCATGATGCTGCAGCCCAAGGTGCTGATTCTGGACGAGCCGTTCAATTTCCTTGACCCCAGCAGCCAGAGCGCCATCAAGCGGCTGATTGTGCAATACAACCACGATTCCGGCGCCACCATCCTCATCAGCAGCCACAACCTGCAGCACACCGTTGACATAAGCACACGCATAGCCCTGTTGGAAAACGGCCGCATCATCCGCGACATAGAGGGCGGCGACAGCCATGCCATGACCACACTGGAAGAGTATTTCCAGCTGCATGAATGAATCGTTTGTAGAAGTACCAACCATCAACACCATACGAAATTATGAAAAGAACAATCTGCTCGGCCGTGACGATTGCCTGCACCACGTGGGCACTGGCACAGCTGAATGTGACCAGTCTGAGAGTGGAACAGATGACCAACCCCACCACGGTGGATGCCCGCTGTCCCCGCTTCAGCTGGATCAACGAGACAAAGAACCCCAATGACAGAGGCAAACGCCAGACGGCCTACAGAATAGGTGTGGCATCCACCCGGCAGAAAGCCGGAGCGCACCAGTTCGACGTATGGGACAGCCAGCGGCAGCCCTCCGGGGAATCGGTGCTGGTGCCCTACGGCGGTGGACCGCTCCGTTCGGGGGCCGACTACTACTGGTGTGTGCAGACATGGGACGAAAACGGTGTGCCCTCGGCATGGAGCCAGGTGGCCAGCTGGGGCATGGGCCTGCTGGGCAGGAACGACTGGAAGGGACAGTGGATTGCACCCGCCAGGACCACCGATGCGGCCCCCATGCTGCGCAAGGCATTCACCACACAGAACGGCCGCATAGCCAAGGCCAAGATGTTCATTTGCGGACTAGGCTATTTCCAGCTCTATGTGAACGGCCGACGCGTGGGCACCGACGAACTGGTGCCCGGTTTCACCAACTTCAGCCGCCGTCCGCAGCTGCCCCACCAGGGGATTGCGCTGGAGGACAATTTCACGGGCTACCGTGTGCTCTATCTCTCCTACGATGTCACCGACCTCCTGCTGGGGGGCGACAATGCCATCGGCGTGCTGCTGGGCAACGGATGGGCACGCCCGCCGCAGGACAAGCCCATGGCCGGCTACTACTGCGACCCCTGCCTGAAGTGCC
This sequence comes from Bacteroidaceae bacterium, assembly GCA_016292545.1. GTDB lineage: Bacteria > Bacteroidota > Bacteroidia > Bacteroidales > Bacteroidaceae > Physcousia. Next base: position 1,221 of record JAEDIG010000017.1, on the reverse strand, counting down.
AGCTGGAAATCACCTATTCCGACGGCAGCAGCCAAACGGTGGCCACCGACGACACCTGGCGCACACTCCCCTCGCCCATCCACTACAACAGCATCTACCATGGCGAGCTCTATGATGCACGCAGCGAAACGCCGGGATGGGCCTCCCGAGGCCTGGACGACAGCCGCTGGGAGAAGGTTGCCGTGGTGGACGGCCCCACGGGCGAACTGTCCGCCATGACGGCTCCCACCGACAAGATTACAGAAGTGCTCAAGCCCAAATCCATCACATGCACCGACGCTTCTGCGGGCCGCTGGGAGGTGGACTTCGGCAAGGAGATTGCCGGATGGATCCGCTTCAAGGACATTGTGGGCCGGCAGGGCGACACGCTCCGTGTGGACTATGTCTGCGAGTCGCCACAGGGAACCCAGCAATATGTGTTCAGCGGCAAGGGCAAGGAGAACTATGCCCCCCACTTCACATGGTTTGTCTTCAGCAAGGCCATTGTCAGCGGCATCAGCCAGCTGCAGGCGGCCAACCTGCAGGCAGAAGCCGTGAACACGGATGTGGCCCCCGATGCCACCTTCAGCAGCTCCAACCCCCTGCTGGACGAGATCCTCACCATCTGGAAACGGTCGCAGCTCGACAACATGCACGGCTGCATAGCCAGCGACTGCCCCCACCGCGAACGCCATCCCTACACGGGCGACGGCCAGATTGCCTGTGCCATGGTGATGGACCACTTCGATGCCGCAGCCTTCTACAACAAATGGATCCGCGACGTGCGCGACGCGCAGGACAAGACCACGGGCTATGTGCCCAACGGTGCGCCCTGGCAGCCGGGATGCGGAGGCGGTGTGCCCTGGGGCGCGGCCATGAACGTGATGCCCTGGGAATACTACATCCACTATGGCGACCTTCAGATGCTGGAGCAGTGCTATGAACCCATGAAGGCACAGGTGGGCTACATGCGCACATGGATTACGCCCGAAGGCATCATGTTCCAGAAGCGGGCCAACGTGGGCAGCCAGGAGCCGCTCTATTGGCTCAATCTGGGCGACTGGTGCCCGCCCTACCAGAATCCGCGCGACGAACTCGTGCACACGTTCTACCTCTGGTACTGCACCCACATTACGGCCCTGACGGCCGACCGGCTGGGCCGACAGGAAGAGGCACGCATGTATGCCGACATGGCCGAGCAGACGGCCCGGGCCTTCCACCGTGTGTTCTGGAACGACCAGG
>JAEDIG010000016.1 GCA_016292545.1 Bacteroidaceae bacterium | reverse complement strand
ACTCCCATGAAAGAACTAAATCAGGCTCTCGAAAAAATATCTGCGGATTTTAGGTTAAACAATCACAACGCCACTTTTTAAAGTGGGCTCAATAAATTTTTCAACAACCTTTACAACGCAAGCCCTATAGACGCACATCGTTAATCGTTGAAGATGCCGATTCATGCCCTTTAGAGCAGGATGCATCCTTCCCCTGACGGGGGGAGGGTATGTTTCGGAGCGGTCAGGCAGCAGACGGACGACGGCTGAGAAGGTCGAAATGGAGTGCAAGGAAGGCACATACCACAAAAATGAGGCTGCTGGAGAGGGTGATACTGCCAATTCCTACAAGGGGAGACACGATGCCGCCAAAAAGGAAAATCACGGCACCGATGAGGGAAGAAACCGTGCCCGCATTGTTGTGCTCCTCGTTCATGGCCATGGCTACGGTGCTGGTGAAACACAAGCCCTTGCAAGCCAGCAAGAACATCATGACCATTTCGTAGAGGAGGAAAGGCATGGCACCCGACGCCATGCCCGCCAGCATAAGGATGCTGCCTGCCACAAGGCCGATGCTGGCCACATGGGTACATTGGGCGGGAGTCCTGAATTTCATAATAGCGTTGCAACTGGGGCAGGGCAGGCAGGTACATGTCTGTCACAAAGGGCCCGAAGGCGCTGAAAGCTCCAAGCAGGACAACGAGGAAGGAGCCATAGGTGAATAGTTTCTGTTTTTTCATCATTTGATGGAATAGACGATATGTTCCTGTTGTAATCTGCCTGCAAAGTTACGCTTTTCCGGCGACATGATTTTGTCGGAAACCGCCCGGATTTTCTTTGTTTTTTCTGTTTTTTCGCTGCGGGGGGCTATTCCGTGAGGGTGACGGTGCCCATCAGGTAGCGCCTGTGGCCGTCGTCGTGGTCGTATGGAAGGGCAATCCGGGGCGTTCCGTCTGCCTGCCCGACGGAAAAGTAGATGCTGAAGGTGCCTGTGGAACATGTGCGCCCAAAGGAACCGAAGGTGTCGGTAAACACCTGTGCCACAATGCCGCGGGTGTCGAGAGGAGTGAAGGCTGCCATCCCGGGCTTGTCTGTCGGGAGGTCCCTTACGTTGAACCCCTCGTCCACCACCACCGACACGATGCCGCCTTCCTCGTCCTTGATGGTGAAACAGGGATAGCCACCTCCGTAGCAGGGGGCTACGCCCGCGTTCCGCCATTCGCTGTGGATGACGAAGGGCTCGTTTTTGCGGATGGTGTCGGGCCATTGCAGGGATGCGGCCTGCAGGCGGTAGCCCATACGCAGGTTGATGCGGTCGATGATGTCACGGTTGATTTCCAGTTCCTCGCGCGGCCACCAGTGGATTGACATGTAGGAGGCATGATAGTCCTCTACCGCCTGAAGGAGCAGTTCCTTGTCCCAAGCGCCACGGTCGATGGAGGGCTGCAGATGCTCATGCTCCAGCACCACGGGCATGGTGGGCCAGAAGAGCTGTGCCATCCCGCTGTGGTACCAGTGGCGGGGAGCCGGCTGCACAAGGATGCTGTCGTCGCGCAGGCTCACGCCCTTGGACAGGGCATAGTCGATAACGGGTGAATGTACCACCGGGGCGTCGTGGCCCGCAAAGTCATCGGATATGACCAGCTGGGTGTGGGTGAAATGCTTGCAGTAGAGGTCGATGATGCGTTTCTGCGTGTCGAGCCCCCATTCCTTGCCGTGGACGGGTGTGGTGACCACGGTATGGCCCTCGCCCCACATGCCGAAGTGCCCTATGTCCACAAAGGCCACGTTGGGGTTGTTGTCATACCGGCGTGCCATGGCTTCCAGAAAATGGTCGAGCTTGGCCAGGAACACGGAATCGTCGTATTCGGGTTCTTTGTAGCCGTTGGCCTCGTAGTATCTGGCACCGGCATCGAACACCCATTGCGGAGTGGCCTGCTGCATCCAGTTCTCTGTGGCGGTGATGCGCAGGGCCACCTTCTTGCCGGCCTGTATCCAGCGGGCTGCGGGAGTGTCTACCGTTTCCCAGTTGAAGCGTCCTTCCCCAGGTTCCAGAAAGGCCCATGGCAGGCGCAGGTATACTGTGCTGAGCCCCGGAAAATCGTTGAGCACATCGGCTGGCGAGAGTCTGGAACCGTAGTTCTGCAGCAGGTTGGAATAGAAATGCATGGTCCATCCCATGCCCGGATTCACAAGTGCCTTTCCGTTGTCGGCGGGGGTGAACGACCTGTTGCCGGCCATGGCCGGTGTGGACAGGGCGCATCCTGCGATGGCTGCCACCAGGAACACCTTGGCAGGTGATCTGCGGCGGATGGAGGCGGCCATGAGGCCGGCGTAGGTGACAAGGCCGTTGATCACCAGCAGTTCGTAGCCGAAAGTGTAGTGGAAGCGGGCTACGGCCACACATTGCAGCCCATAGCAGAGCAGGGGAGAGGCGATGCAGACGGCGGGAATCCAGGCTGCACGGGGCTGCCGACGGGTGGTGAGGCCAAAGGAAAAGAGGCCCAGAAGGGGGCCGTAGGTGTAGCCGCAGACGGTGTAGACGGCATCTATGACGCTGGTGTTGTTGAGGGCCTTCACCACCAGGATGAAGCCGAAGAAGGCGACGGCAATCAGGGGGTGCACGACCTTGCGGAGGCGCTCGCTGGAGGGCTTGCGCAGGATGTCCACACAGACGGAGGTGGTGAGCGATGCCATGGCGCTGTCGGCGCTACTGAAGGCCGCTGCCACAATGCCCAGGGTGAAGCACACCAGGGCGGCCTGCCCCAGATAGCCTCCGCCGCAGAGGGCAGGAAGCAGGGCATCGCCCTCGGGCTGGGGCACGGGCAAGGTGGCGTTGTAGGTGGCCATGAGCACGCCCAGGCACAGGAACAGCAGGTTCACGGGCAGATAGCTGAGCCCGTTGACACACATGTTGAGCTGGCTTTGCCTCAGGGTGCGGCATGTGAGGTTCTTCTGCATGGAATCCTGGTCGAGCCCTGTCATCACCACCACCACAAAGATGCCGCTTACAAACTGTTTCCAGAAATAGGCCTTGCTGCCGGCATCGTCCCATTCAAACACCTTGCTCATGGGGCTCCGGGCAATCAGGCGTGCTGCATCTGGAAGGTTGAGCCCCATCTGTGTGGCCAGCTGATGGATGATGAGCACCAGGGCCGTGAGCAGCACCAGCGTCTGCAGGCAGTCGCTCCACACGATGGTGCGTATGCCGCTCCCCCTGGTGTAGCACCACATGAGAAGGAGCAGCACCGCTGTGTTGGCCCAGAAGGGGACACCCAGGCTGTCGAAGACGAGACGCTGCAGGATGGAGGCCACAAGGAACAGGCGTATGCTGGCTCCGATGAGCTTGCTGGCGAAGAACATCACCGAACCTGTGAGATGGGCCTTGGAGCCGAAGCGGTAGTTGAGATAGGTGTAGATGGTGGTGAGGTCGAGCCGGTAGTAGACGGGCAGCAGCACAAAGGCCACCAGCAGATAGCCGAACACAAAGCCCATGCACATCTGCAGATAGGTCATGCCCGAGGCGGTGACCATTCCCGGCACGCTCACGAAGGTGACTCCGCTCACGCTGGCGCCAATCATCCCGAAGGCCACGGCCCACCATGGCGACTGCCTGCCGGCCCGGAAAAATGCGTCGTTGTCGTGTCGTCCTCTGGTGGCATAGGAAAGCAAGAGCAGCAAGGCAAAATACCCTGCTGCAAACAGTATGAGATAGATGGCGTTCATGTGTGCGGTTCATTAGATGGAGCTGTCGTCTTCCACGTTGAAGCTTTCTTCCTCTTCGTCCTTGATTTCCGCTTCGGGGGCGAAGCTGCTGTAGAAGGTGTCGTCGTTCTCGTTGATTTCGTCGTCTTCCTCCTCGCTGGTGTTCTCCTCGGGCAGTTCTTCCTCCTCTTCCTCGTCGCGCTCCGTGTCCTCATCCGGCAGCTCGTCGGCCTTGAAGCGCAGTTTCTCCATGAGTTCCTTCTTCTTGGCAAAGATGGCCTCCACCCATGTGCCCTTGGCTATCTCCAGCACGTCGTAGCCCTGTGCCACCTTGTTCTCCAGCGTGCCGCCCTTGGCGTGGATGCGGCTTGCGGGCAGCTGTGTGGTGCTTATGTCGAAGGCACTTTCTATGATGTCCTTGGTGGCCAGCGATATGGAATCCCATCCTCCGCCGAAGTTGCGGTCGATGAGCTCCAGCAATGTGGCGGCCGAGATGTGCTTGATGTTTTCGTAGCTAAGGTCGGAGAGCCTGCGGATGACCTTCTTCCGCAGGGCGATGTTTCCCTTTCCTGCCTTGCAATGTGAGATGAGCGCCCACTTGCCGTCCTCGTATTTCGCCACCTCGCGCGGGTCCTTGGCGTTGTAGTGGACCACCTCGAAGGCCAGCCGGATGGTGTTGAGCAGTTTTTCCTCGCTGCTGGCAAAGTTCTCCTGCGACTTGGTGTGTTCCCAGAGCGTGGCCAGCTGAAATTCGTCGATTGTCCATACGTTGGAGCTGTTGAGATCCAGAATGGACTCCATTGTTACATTGCGCTTTGACATTTCCTTATATCCTTTTAATCGCTATATTATATAATGATACAATTTAATCGCTGTTCTCTAATCGGGCACAAAGGTATAAGGTTTTTGTCACATACGGTAGTTAAAGAATATTAAAATTTGCATGGAGATAAATTTCTTCTTCTTGTCAAAATGACATAAATATACATGAAAATGCAGAAATATGAATAAAAAGAGCGAATTTTGCTTTCTTTTTTATAGTTATTTCAACTTTTCTTTATAATTTTGCACCTGAAATAAATGAATTAACAACAATTTGACATAAACAGAGAGAACAAATGAAGGTAAAAAGAACATCAAAACCAATGGGACTATACAACCCCGAGAACGAGCACGACGCTTGCGGTGTGGGTATGGTGGTGAACATCAGGGGAAACAAGAGTCACGAACTGGTGGACAGCGCGCTGAAGGTGCTGGAGAACATGCGGCACAGAGGCGCAGAGGGTGCAGACGGAAAAACCGGCGACGGAGCCGGCATCATGCTGCAGATTCCTCATGAGTTTATCCTCTTGCAGGGGATTCCCGTGCCCGAGAAGGGGCACTACGGGACGGGCTTGGTGTTCTTGCCCAAGGATGCCGCCCGCCAGCAGCACATACTGAGCATCATGATTGAGGAAATAGAGCGCGAGGGGCTCAACCTGATGCACCTGCGCAATGTGCCCACAAACCCCGACTGCCTGGGGGAGAGCGCACGCAGCGTGGAGCCCGACATCAAGCAGGTGTTCGTGACGGGCGTGAGCGACGACAAGTACCCCGTTCTGGAGCGCACGCTCTATCTCATCCGCAAGCGCATAGAAAAGCGGGTGGACGACCCGGATTTCTATGTCGTCAGCCTCAGCAGCAAGAGCATCATATATAAGGGCATGCTTTCGAGCATGCAGGTGAGGGCCTATTTCCCCGACCTGAGCAACAACTACTTCACCAGCGGGCTGGCCCTGGTGCACAGCCGTTTCAGCACCAACACGTTCCCCACATGGTCGCTGGCACAGCCGTTCCGCCTGCTGGCGCACAACGGTGAAATCAACACCATCCGCGGCAACAGGTCATGGATGAAGGCGCGCGAGAGCGTGCTGGACAGTCCTGCCCTGGGCTGCATAGCCGGCATAAGCCCCATCATACAGCCGGGAATGAGCGACAGCGCAAGCCTCGACAATGTGTTTGAGTTCTTCGTGATGAGCGGACTGTCGCTCCCGCAGGCGATGGCCGTGATGGTGCCCGAGAGCTTCAACGAGAAGAACCCCATTTCGGACGATCTGAAGGCCTTCTATGAATACCACTCCATCCTGATGGAGCCCTGGGACGGTCCTGCCGCCCTGCTCTTCAGCGACGGCCGCTATGCGGGAGGCATGCTCGACCGCAACGGATTGCGCCCCAGCAGATACACGATAACCACCAAGGGCATGATGGTGGTGGCCAGCGAAGTGGGCGTGATGGACTTCGAGCCCAACGAAATTGCCCAGAAGGGGCGTCTGCAGCCGGGAAAAATCCTGCTCATCGACACCGAGGAAGGCAAGATATACTACGACGGAGAGCTCAAGAGCCAGCTGGCCAAGGCCCATCCCTACAAGGAATGGCTGGCGGCCAACCGCATCCAGCTGGAGAACCTGAAGAGCGGCCGCCATGTGCAGAACAGCGTGGAGCGCTATCAGGACAAGCTGGTCACCTTCGGATTCGGCGAGGAAGACATAGAAAAGACCATCATCCCGATGTGTGTGAACGGTTCCGAGCCCGTGGCTGCCATGGGCAACGACACTCCCCTGGCCGTGGTGAGCGACCGTCCACAGGTGTTCTTCAACTATTTCCGCCAGCAGTTTGCCCAGGTCACCAATCCCGCCATCGACCCCATCCGCGAGGAGCTGGTGATGTCGCTCACCGAATATATCGGCAGCGTGGGCACGGGCATCCTCACCCCCGACGAAAGCAACTGCAAGATGGTGCGCCTGCCTCATCCTGTGCTCAACAACACCCAGCTGGACATTCTCTGCAACATCCGCTACAAGGGCTTCAACACCATCAAGCTGCCCATCCTCTTTGAGATAGAAAAAGGGGAGAGCGGACTCAGGAGTGCGCTGGAGGAGCTGTGCCTCAAAGCTGCTGAAAGCGTGGATGCAGGCATCAACTACATCATCCTCTCGGACCGCGACATCGACGACACACATGCAGCCATTCCCTCGCTGCTGGCCGTGAGTGCCGTACACCACTATCTCATCAATGCCGGCAAGCGTGTGCAAACGGCCCTGATCGTGGAGAGCGGGGAAATCCGTGAGGTGATGCATGCCGCCCTTCTGCTGGGCTATGGTGCCAGCGCCATCTGCCCCTACATGACTTTTGCCGTCCTTGACGACCTTGTGCGCCATGGCCGTGTGCAGGAGAACTATGAAACGGCCGAGAAGAACTACATCAAGGCCGTGTGCAAGGGACTGTTCAAGATCATGTCCAAGATGGGCATCAGCACCATCCGCTCCTATCGCGGGGCAAAGATATTCGAGAGCATCGGCCTTTCGGAGGCACTTCTGCGCAAGTATTTCGGCACGGAGATCAGCACCGTCGGAGGTGTGGGCCTGCGCCACATCGCACAGGATGCCGTGCGTCTGCACCGCATGGGAATGGGCTGCGCCCAGAAGACCGATTTCCTGCCCAACAACGGCCAGTTCAACTACCGTCGCGACGGCATACAGCACGCCTGGAACCCCGAAACGATAAGCACCCTGCAGCTGGCCACCCGCCTTGGAAGCTACAAGAAGTTCAAGGAGTTCACCTCGCTGGTCGACAACAAGGAGAAGCCCATCTTCATCCGCGACCTCTTCGACATCAGGACGGCTGCCGCCCCCCTGCCCGTGGAGGAAGTGGAGCCTGTGGAGCAGATTGTAAAGCATTTCGTCACGGGCGCCATGTCCTTTGGCGCCATCAGCATAGAGGCGCACGAAGCCCTGGCGCTGGCCATGAACAAGTTGGGCACACGCAGCAACACGGGTGAAGGCGGTGAGGACAACCATCGCTACCACTCCACTCAGGACGGCATCTCGCTGGGAAGCAAGACCAAGCAGATAGCCAGCGGACGTTTTGGCGTGACGGCAGAATATCTGGTGAATGCCGAGGAAATACAAATCAAGGTGGCCCAGGGCGCAAAACCGGGTGAAGGCGGCCAGCTTCCGGGATTCAAGGTGAACGAGATCATCGCCAAAACGCGCAACAGCATTCCCGGCATCAGCCTTATCTCGCCTCCGCCTCACCACGACATCTACAGCATAGAGGACCTTGCACAGCTCATCTTCGACCTGAAGAACGTGAACCCCACGGCTGCCGTCAGCGTGAAGCTGGTGGCCGAGAGCGGTGTGGGCACGATTGCGGCCGGTGTGGCCAAGGCCAATGCCGACCTGATTGTGGTGAGCGGTTCGGAAGGCGGCACGGGTGCAAGCCCTGCCAGCAGCATGCGGTTTGCGGGCATAAGCCCCGAAATAGGGTTGAGCGAGACACAGCAGACACTTTCGCTCAACGGCCTCCGCCAGCAGGTGAGAATCCAGACCGACGGCCAGCTGAAGACCGGACGCGATGTCATCACCATGGCATTGCTGGGAGCCGATGAGTTCTCGTTCGGCACGCTGCCGCTCATCGTGCTGGGATGTGTGATGATGCGCAAGTGCAACACCAACACGTGTCCCGTGGGTGTGGCCACACAGGACGAACGCCTGCGCAAGAAGTTCCGTGGCCACTACACCTATGTGGTCAACTATTTCACCTTCCTGGCGCAGGAAGTGCGTGAATATCTGGCACAGATGGGATTCCACAGCCTCGACGAGATTATCGGCCGCACCGACCTGCTTCAGCCAAAACCGCAGGCCGAGGGCTCCAAACTGTCGATGCTCGACTTCCAGCGGCTGCTTGCACCCACATCGCCTGAGCACAGGCATTGGGACCACCGCCCGTTCACCCATGTGGAGGGCGTGAAGGATTTCGACATCCTGGCAGATGCCCGCAAGGCCGTAGATACGGCCCATGAAATCAATCTCGACTATGCAATCAAAAACACCGACCGTGCCGTGGGCACAATGCTGAGTGGCGTGATTGCCAAGAAATACGGCGAGCAAGGGCTGCCCGACAGCACCATCAACATCAAGTTCAAGGGAAGTGCCGGACAGAGCTTCGGAGCCTTCCTCACACGAGGTGTCAACCTCAAGCTCGAAGGCGAGACCAACGACTATTTCGGCAAGGGCCTTTCGGGCGGCCGCATCAGCATCCTGCCCCCCGTACGCTCCAACGCCGAGTTCGTGGCCCAGGACAACATCATTGCCGGCAACACAGGCCTGTATGGTGCCACCAGCGGCGAACTCTATGTGAACGGCAGGGTGGGAGAGCGCTTTGCTGTGCGCAACTCCGGTGCCATTGCCGTCATCGAGGGTGCAGGCGACCATTGCTGTGAATACATGACAGGCGGCCGCGTGGTGGTTCTGGGCGAAACAGGACGCAATTTTGCCGCCGGAATGAGTGGTGGTGTGGCATACGTGTGGAACAAGAAGGGCGATTTCGACTACTATTGCAATATGGACATGGTGGAACTGTCGCTCGTGGAAGAAAGCAGCTACCGCAAGGAACTGCACGAACTCATCCGTCAGCATTGGCTCTATACGGGTTCGGCACTGGCGCGCCTCATGCTCGACGACTGGAACCACTATGTGGAACAGTTCATCCAGGTGGTGCCCATCGAATACAAGCGTGTGCTTCAGGAAGAGCAGATAAAGAAACTGCAACGCAAGATTGCCGACATTGCCAGAGACTATTGATGTTTAGCACGTAAAAATTTTTTTACCAATATAATTAAAAGAAATATTGAATCATGGGAAATCCTAAAGCATTCCTCACCATACATCGCAAGGAGGCCGGCTACCGCCCCCTCGACGAACGCATCCACGACTTCAGCGAAGTGGAGCAGACGCTCAACACACACGACCGCTGCGAACAGGCCAGCCGCTGCATGGATTGTGGCGTCCCCTTCTGCCACTGGGCCTGCCCGCTGGGCAACAAGTGCCCCGAATGGAACGATGCCCTCTACAAGGGCAACTTCCAGCTGGCCTACAAGCTGCTGGCCAGCACCAACGACTTTCCGGAGTTTACAGGCCGCATCTGTCCTGCGCTGTGCGAAAAAAGCTGTGTGCTCAACCTCACGGACCACGAACCCACCACCAACCGCGAAAACGAGTGCGCCATCATGGAGCGGGCGTGGATTGAAAGCTATATCCAACCCGCACCTCCAGCTGTCCGCAACGGCCTGAAGGTGGCTGTGATCGGTTCCGGTCCTGCCGGACTGGCAGTGGCCAACCAGCTCAACCACAAGGGTTATCAGGTGACGGTGTTTGAAAAGAACGAGGACGTGGGCGGCCTTCTCCGCTATGGCATCCCCAATTTCAAATTGCAGAAGAATGTCATCAACCGTCGCGTCAACCTGATGCGCCAGGAGGGTGTAACCTTTGTATGCTCTTCGCCCATCGATCTGGAACATCTTCCCGAGGGCTTCGATGCCTACGCCGTTTGTACGGGCACTCCGCAGGCTCGCGACCTTCAAGTGCCCGGCCGTGAACTGAAGGGCATCCACACGGCCCTGGAATTCCTCTCCCAGCAGAACCGCATTCTTGCGGGTGCGCAATTCACCAAGGATGCGCTCATATCCGCCAAGAACAAGCGTGTGCTGGTGATTGGCGGTGGCGACACGGGAAGCGACTGCATAGGCACAGCCCATCGCCAGGGATGCAAGAGTGTCACCCAGATTGAAATTATGCCCAAGCCGCCCGTGGGCGACAATCCTGCCACTCCATGGCCGGCATGGCCGGTGGTGTTGAAGACCACCAGCAGCCACGAGGAGGGTTGCGAGCGCCGCTGGCTGCTCAACACCAACCGTTTCCTGGGAAAGGACGGCCGTGTGACCGCTGCCGAAGTGGAAGGTGTCGTATGGGAGGCCAATCCCCAAGGCGGCCGCCCGCTGATGAAGCTGGATGGCCACAGGGAAACCATCGATTGCGATCTGGTATTGCTGGCCATGGGCTTCCTCAAGCCCCAGCTGCCGGCTTTTGCCGAGAACGTGTTTGTGGCCGGAGATGCCGTCACCGGACCCAGCCTTGTGGTCCGCTGCATTGCCGCCGGCCGCAAGGCAGCCGCCTCCATCGACGCCTATTTGCAGAAGCATAAGGCATAGCTGCGCAAAAAAAAAGCTGTATTCTTACGCCCCCAGAGGGGCAGCAAACCATTAGTCCAGGGTAGAGCAAAGCCGCGCCCTGGGCTAATGGATGGCAATTTGTATATAAGGCTGACTTTGCTATGGCATACCTTGCGGAAATAAAAACACGTGTTACCCCGCGTGTTTTTTTTATGGATAAAAAACGCCGAGGAATCCTAAATCCGGAACAGCACGCTCCGTGGTGCGGAACAACCCGATAACAGACACAATGCCATCATGAAGCCAACATGATTCATCTAATGAATGTGATTTGTAACAGAAAAATTTGGTTCGTTCGAATTTAATTTGTAACTTTGCATCCAAATCGGACAACACCCACTATGCAACATATACGAAATTTCTGCATTATTGCCCATATCGACCATGGGAAGAGCACATTGGCAGACCGTCTTCTGGAAACAACCCACACCATTCAGGTGACCGAGGGTCAGATGCTCGATGACATGGATCTGGAGCGCGAAAGAGGTATCACCATCAAGAGTCATGCCATACAGATGGCGTATGAAATGAACGGTGAACTATATACGCTCAACCTGATAGACACCCCTGGACATGTGGACTTTTCATACGAAGTGAGCCGAAGCATCGCAGCATGCGAGGGTGCATTGCTGGTTGTGGATGCCACACAGGGTGTTCAGGCGCAAACCATCAGCAACCTTTATATGGCCATCGACCACGATCTGGAAATCATTCCTGTCATCAACAAGTGCGACATGCCCAATGCCATGCCCGAGGAGGTGGAGGACGAAATCGTGGATTTGCTCGGATGCAAGCGCGAGGAGATTATCCGTGCCAGCGGAAAGACAGGGCAGGGCGTGGACGAGATACTCAGGGCTGTGGTGGAACGCATTCCTGCTCCTGAAGGCAACGAGAACGCCCCCCTGCAGGCACTCATCTTTGACAGCGTGTTCAATTCGTTCCGCGGCATCATCGCCTATTTCAAGATTATCAACGGAACGTTGCGCAAGGGCGAAGAGGTGTTTTTCATCAACACCGGCAAGTCGTACAAGGCCGATGAGATAGGTGTGCTGAAGATGGACATGGTCCCCTGTGATGAATTGCGCTGCGGCAATGTGGGATATATCGTGTCGGGCATCAAGAATGCCACCGAGGTGAAGGTGGGCGACACCATTACGCATGTGGCTCGTCCGTGCGACCATGCCATTGCCGGATTCGAGGAAGTGAAACCCATGGTGTTTGCAGGTGTTTATCCCATTGAGACGGAGGATTTTGAGAATCTGAGGGCCAGTCTGGAAAAGCTTCAGCTCAACGACGCCAGCCTCACCTTCCAGCCCGAAAGCAGCGTGGCGCTGGGATTCGGGTTCCGATGCGGTTTCTTGGGACTGCTCCACATGGAAATCGTACAGGAACGTCTCGACCGCGAGTTCGATATGGACGTAATCACCACGGTGCCCAACGTGTCGTATCTGGTATATGACAAGCATGGCGAGGTGAAAGAGGTGCACAATCCCGCAGGAATGCCCGAAGCCACCCTCATCGACCACATAGAGGAGCCTTATATCAAGGCCACCATCATCACGCTCTCCACCTTCATCGGCCCCATCATGAGCCTGTGTCTGGGCAAGCGCGGGGAACTGCTGAAACAGGAGTATATCAGCGGAAACCGTGTGGAGCTGCAGTATGCAATGCCTCTGGGCGAGATAGTGATTGACTTCTATGACAAGCTGAAGAGCATCTCCAAGGGCTATGCTTCGTTCGACTATCATCAGGACGGATTTCGTCCGTCTAAGCTGGTGAAGCTGGACATCCTGCTCAACGGAGAACCCGTGGATGCGCTCAGCACGCTCACCCATGTGGACAACAGCGTGGACTTTGGCCGCAGGATGTGTGAGAAACTGAAGGACCTGCTTCCCCGCCAACAGTTCGACATAGCCATCCAGGCCGCCATCGGTGCCAAAATCATTGCCCGCGAAACGGTGAAGCAGGTGAGAAAGGATGTGCTGGCCAAGTGTTATGGAGGCGACGTGAGCCGCAAGCGCAAGCTGCTGGAGAAGCAGAAGAAAGGAAAGAAGAGAATGAAACAGATCGGCAATGTGCAGGTGCCCCAGAAGGCTTTCCTGGCTGTGCTGAAACTGGATTGACACATTACATTATTATCAAGGAACAAAGAAATCACACATATATATATATAATTTCAAAAACCATACGATGCCATGGATAGAAGACGAGATGTAGCCAGAGAGATTGCAAGGATATATTGCGCACTTACACCATCGGGAGTTGACACGCTTGCAAGCATTCTGATTCCCATGAAATTCCAGAAGGGCGACACCATTCTGGCCGAAGGGAAGGTGTGCAGGGCGCTGTATTACGTGGAACACGGGATGGTGCGCCAGTACTACTACAAGAACAAACGGGATGTGACGGAGCATTTCAGCTTTGAGGGACGCATCGTGTTCTGCATCGAGAGCTACCTGAAGCAGGAGCCCAGCCGCCTGATTGTGGAAGCGCTGGAGAACACCAAGCTCTATGCCATCCCATACGATGACCTGAACAACCTGATGGTGCGCAACCAGGAGATGGACATGCTCTACCGGAAGATTCTGGAGCATGTGGCAATCAGCAGCCAGGAACATGCCGACAGCCAGCGTTTCGAGAATGCAACGGAACGCTATGAACGCCTTTTGCGCGAAAAGCCCGAGATTGTGTTGCGTGCCCCAATGGTATACATTGCCAGTTTCTTGCAGATGACGCCCGAGACGCTGAGCCGTGTGCGCAACGGCAACACCTCATCGCAGCGTGCTGCGGCTGCCCACGGGCAGGAAAATGTGGACCATGGTGCCCCTAGGGATGTCAATGACGCCTGGTGGACCAAGGCCGTGAAATAGAGAACGAATACTATACTTTCCCTTGTTTATCTGTCGCTTTTTCTGAGCATTGCCTCTATGCATTGAAGCGTGTAGAGGCATTCTTCATAGTCCGACTTGCTCTTGTAGAGTGCTTCTGCCTCCTGCCAATAGCCGATGGCCGTGATTTGTCCTTCATCCGTGGCTGTAGCCAATGTGGCCAGTGTGGAGTCGGTGAGCGACATGCTGAAGGTGGCCAGCGCGGTCCGCAGCAGGTTCCGTTCCTCCAGCAATGACTCCACATACGATTGTGTGGACGATTGCTTTTCTGCCGCATCCAGTTCGGCTGCCTCCTGCCGCTTGCGTGCTTCGCGGGTCTTGTGACGGTTGCTGAAGATGGGGATTGAGGCCCCCACAAGGAATCCGTTGCTGACTTCTTTCAGTTCCGTGTTCCTGCGATAGCCCACAGCCAGCTGGGGAAGGCTTTCCATCTTGCTCACCTTCACCTTTCCCGCAGCGGTTTCCACCGAGAGCCGGGTGGCCTTCAGTCCTGCGTCGTTGGCCAGATAGCGGGTCAGCACAGAGGCGTCATCTTCCATTTCGCCTTGTTGCGGATAATCGGTTCTGCTGAATGCCACTTCCTTTCCTCCGTTCAGGGCCTGTAGCGCATGCCGGGCCTTCTGGAGCGAAGATGCGGTTTGCAGGCGTGTCTTTTCCAAACCACTCTTCTCTATCTTCAGTTTGTTTACTTCTATGATGGTGGCCTCTCCGTTCTCCAGTTTCACATTGAGCAGCTGTTCCATGCGGGAAAGTGCCTCCATGCGCTGGTCCTCAATGGCCATACACTTTCTCAGGTAGATAATCTGCAGGCAGAGCAGACGAGCCTGAAGGAGAATGTCCTGCTTCAGGGCCAGCTGCTCGCAGCCCATCTGTGCATAGGCCGCCATCTGTGCCTTCCGGCGTGCGGCATAGAGGCTGGGGAAATCGAACCCCTGGCTCACCACCAGTTCGCTGGATGCCATTCTGCCCACTCCCGAGGTGTAGAAGGGGCTGTATTCAATTTCCGTTTCTCCAAGGTTCGATTCGCTTTTCATCTGGTGGCGGTCGGCCTCCTGTTTTTTTTGCAAGGCCTGTAGCTGGATGTTGTTGGCCTCGATGGATGCAAGTACATGTTCAATGTCCTGCGCGCATGCTTTGTGGCTGCCAACGGGCAGAACCGCCCACACAGGCAGCCATGCGAGAGTGGATAGTATTCTCTTCATATTATGATTGTTCGTTGTTTGATCGGGTGATGTGTTTCTTTTGCATCCTCCACAGCTGGATGGAGGGCACTACGTAGGCATTGAGGATAGTCGACGTGACCAGCCCTCCAAGGATGACCTTGGCCATGGGGCTCTGGATTTCGTTGCCCGGGAGGTCTCCGCCCACAGCCAGCGGAACAAGTGCCAGCGCAGAGGTGAGTGCCGTCATGAGGATGGGGTTCAGACGGTCGATGGACCCCCGGACGATACACTCCCTGATGCTGTGTTTGCCGGTGGCCAAGAGCTCGTGGTAGTTGGAGATGAGCAGCATGCCGTTGCGGGTGGCTATGCCGAAGAGCGAGATGAACCCGATAATGGCAGGGATGCTGAACTCGCCAGTGGTGAGCCACAGCACCCACACTCCTCCCACAAGGGCCAGCGGCAGATTCACCAGCACGATGGTGCTCTCTGCTGCATTGCCGATGAGCAGATAGAGCAGCAGAAAGATGACACCTACACTCAACACGGAGGCCAAGGCCAGTGTGCGTCCGGCAGCAGCTTCGTTCTCGAACTGTCCTCCATATTCCACATGGTAGCCTTCAGGAAGGGTTATGTTTTGCGAAATGCGTGCCTGTATCTCGTCCACAAGGCTGCGCTGGTCGCGTCCGCTGGCATTGGCCGACACCACAATCCTGCGTTTGGCGTTCTCATGGTTGACCGTGTTGGCTCCGCTGGCCGTCTTCACTTCGGCCACCTGCGAGAGCGGGAATGTCTGGCCGTTTTTTGCTGTTACGCTCATGTCCATTATCTGCTCTATCGAGCCTTGTACGGCCTGGGAGGAGCGTACGATCAGATTGAAGGACTTGTCGCCCTCATACACCTGCGACACCGTTTCGCCGCCCAGCCCCACGGCAATCCAGTCGTTCAGTTCCTTCACGGTCATCCCATGGTTTGCCAGCTGGTCGTAGCGCGGGATGATGCTCAGCTGCGGCCGCTCCACCAGCTGTTCCACGTTCAGGTCGGCAATGCCTTCCACATCGCTGACGGTAGCCTTGATCTCTTGCCCCAGACTGTAGAGCTGGCCCAGGTCGTCGCCAAACACCTTGATGGCGATGTTTGCCTTGGTGCCGCTGAGCATGCGGTCGATGCGGTGGCTGATGGGCTGCCCTATTTCCACCGCAATGCCCGGAAACTGGCTCAGCTGGTGACGTACATCGCTGATGAATGCCGCATAGGTGCGTTCGTCCAGTTCAAAGGGTGCCTCAATCTCCGACATATTGGTGCCCAATGCGTGCTCGTCGAGTTCTGCACGTCCCGTTTTCCGGGCCACGGTCTGTATTTCAGGAATATTGAGCAGCACCTCTTCCGCCTTTCGCCCTATCTTGTCGGATTCCATCAGGGATATGCCAGGGGCAGCAGCCAGATTGATGGTGAGCGAACCCTCATTGAAAGGAGGAAGGAAACTGCGTCCCAGATTGAAGGTGATGGCAAGGGCACTGGCCAGCATAAGGACTGTGGCCATGAGCAAGGTGCGGCGATGGTCCAGCACCCATGCAAGACTCTTGGCATAGAAACTGCGAGTGTGACGCGCCACCCATGTCTCGCCCGATGCACGCCGGTTTTCACGTACAGGCAGATAGCTGCACAGGACAGGGGTGAGGGTGAGCGCAACCAGGGTGGACGCACACAAGGAAACGATGAACGACACACCCAGGGGAATGAGCATCTTCCCCTCCATGCCGCTGAGCAGGAAAAGGGGCGAAAAGCTGACGATAACGATAAGGGTGGAATACAGGATGGGCAGGCGCACCTCTCTGGACGCCTGATAAACGACCATCACTATGGGCAAGCGTTCTGCCGGAGGAAGCAGCCGGTTGGCGCGAATCCGTTTCCATGCATTCTCCACATCCACAATGGCGTCATCCACAAGCGACCCTATGGCAATGGCCATACCGCCAAGGCTCATCGTGTTGATGCCAAATCCGCTCACGTGGAGCACCAGCACGGTCACGAGCAGAGACAAGGGGATGGTGATGAGCGAGATGAGGGTGGTGCGCATGTCGCCCAAAAAGAGGAGCAGAACGACAACCACGAAGATGGCCCCTTCATAGAGCGAACGCTGCACGTTGCCAATGGCGTTGTCGATGAAGCGCGACTGGCGGAAGATATCGGTAGACAGCCTTACGTCTGCAGGCAGGGCAGGACGGATTTCGTCCAGTGCGGCCTCCAGTCTGGCGGTGAGCTGGCGGGTGCCGGTGCGGGGCTGTTTGGTCACAGTGACCAGCACGGCGGGTTTGCATCGCTCGGAAGCCACCCCCGTGAGTGGATTGTGGCTGCCGATGGTAACGTCGGCAATTTGAGCCAGAAGAATCGACTTTCCGTCGGTCTTTGGCAGAACAACGCTCGACGAAATCTTGTCAAGGTCGTTGGTCATGGCCATCCCGCGCACCAGATATTCATTGCCATACTGATACACAATGCCTCCGCTCTGGTTCACGTTCATTCCGCGTGTGGCTTCCATCACGTCGGCCAGTGTCACGCCCAGATGACGCATCTTGTCGGGATGCACCAGTATTTGGTATTCCCGCACGTCCCCTCCTATGACAGCCACCTGCGCCACTCCGCCAGTGGAAAGCAGCCTGGGGCGTATGGTCCAGTCGGCCAGCGTGCGAAGCTCTTGTAGCGAAGTGGTGTCGGATTGCAGTCCCACAATGAGCACCTCGCCCAGAATGGAGGATTGGGGACCCAGTGTGGGTTCACCCACATTGTCGGGAAGTGAACCTCTCACGGTTGCGATTTTCTCCGACACCACCTGGCGGGCGATATAGATGTCTGTGTCCCATTCAAACTCCACCCACACTACCGAAAAGCCGGCCGTAGATGAGGAGCGCACGCGCCTTACGTGGGTGGCACCGTTCACAGCCGTTTCAATCTTGAACGTGACGGTTTTCTCCACTTCCTCTGCTGCCATTCCCGGAGCTTCCGTCATAACGGTCACAGTGGGAGCATTAAGGTCGGGAAAAACATCCACTTCGGTCTGGCGGGCTGTCTGAAGGCCAACGGCAAACAACAGTACCGACACAGCGATAACTAATATGCGGTGCGAGAGCGCATTTTTGATTATACGTTCAATCATATCCTGTCACCTCCTTCTGTTAATGGTTGTGCGAATGGGCCTCCACCACTCGTCCGCCCGCAGCCTGACGAATGGCTGCAACACCATCCACTGCCACCGTTTCCCCGGCCTTCAGACCCCTGACGATCTCAATCCGTGTGCCGTCGGTGGCACCCTTCACGACTCTCCGTTTTTCGTAGTGTGTGGCACCTGTCTTCACATATATATAATAGGTACCCGATTCCTCGGTCAAGGCCTCTGCAGGAAGTGTCAATGCGTTTTCTCTGGCAGCTCCTTTCAGATGGACCGTGGCATAGCTTCCGGGAAAGGCTTCTTCGGCACGCGCCATTTCCCATCGCAAGGTGAGATAGGCTTCGTCGGCACGCAGGCCTTTGGGTGTGGTGAGCAGGGTGGCATGGAGACTGTCCGTATCGAGCATCGTTTTGCCTCCTTCGGGCAGAAAGTATGCGCCCTTGCATTGCAGGGCCAACTGCTGATGTCGCAAGGGAATATTGGCTTCCAATATCATCTTGTCCCCCTTTTCAATCACGGCTACTGCTTCTCCGGCATTCACATAGCTGCCGTTGTTCACCATACAGGCCACCACATACCCCGATGCGGGAGCCGCTATGCCATGTCCGTCCTTTCCGTCCTTCTCCATTGTGGCTTCATAGGCAATACGGGCTGTCTCATAGCGTTCTCGGGCGGCATTCCATTCGCTCTGCGTAACGATTTTTTTGGCTAGCAGTCTTGTTTTCCGCTCATACTCGGCCTTGGCTGTTTCGAATGCCACACCACTCTTTTTCACGGGGTCACCGTCAATCATGCGGTCGGAAGAGAGCGTGAAAAGTGTCTGCCCTCTGGTTACAGCAGTTCCCGGAGTCATGGACGCATGGGTGCGGATGATTCCAGGAGTAGTTGCCGTGAGCGTAAAAGTTTCTCCGGGCGAAGCCACGATGCGGCCGCCCACGGTGAGGGCTTCCACAAAAGGGGAGGCCTCTGCCTTGATGGTCTTCACTCCGGCCAGCTGTGCTTCCTCTGTGCTCATCTCCACCAGACCCGCACTGGCGGGATGGTTGTGTGTCTGCTCTTCTTCAGATTCATTGTGCGTATGCCCCTCCTTGTGGCATGCTGTCATGCAGGCGAGTCCCAGGCACATCAGGCATGCTTTCATGTGTGTTCGATAGAGTGCTTTCATCATGTTTTGATCGGATTTTATATCATGTTTCGTTGTTTTGTCCACAAAGTTATTTCTTTTATGGTGCAACTGAGTTGCAATATGCTTTTCAGCCACATTTTTTAAGAAACGGAGTGTATGTACAAGGGCATGGAAGAAGAAAAACAGGGGGGTGGAAGCATATTTTTGGCTGTGAATGGGCTTTTTCTCAGAAATTATATGTAAGTTTGCATATTGTTCACATAAAATACAGCATCAATGAGTACTATTGAAACCGTTTATGCAGGATTGAAATTGAAGAATCCTATCATAGTGGCCAGTTCAGGTTTGACCGACAGTGCCGCCAAAAACAAGAAACTGGAAGAAGCCGGAGCGGCTGCCGTCGTGCTGAAATCCCTTTTCGAGGAACAGATATTGCACGAGGTGAGCTCGATGGATCACCAGCAGGCTGGATATTATGATGGCATCGACTATCTGGAGCAGTATGTGCGCAACCATCATCTGGGCGAATACCTCCAGTTGATTGCCTCCACCAAGCAGCAGTGCAGCATACCCGTGATTGCCAGCATCAGCTGCTACCAGGGAGAGGGATGGACTGAATTTGCACAGGAAATTGAGAAGGCAGGTGCAGATGCCCTGGAAATCAACACTATGGCCTTGCAGACAGATACCGACTACGTCTATGGCAGCTATGAAAAACGTCAGGTGGAGATTCTTGATATGCTTCGCAAGAAAGTGAAACTGCCCATCATCGTGAAGCTGGGTGAGAACCTCACCAATCCCGTGGCTCTTATCCAGCAGCTGTATGCCCATGGAGCGGCTGCTGTCGTATTGTTCAACCGACTGTACCAGCCGGACATCGACATCGAAAACATGAAGCAATGTGCAGGCGGTGTATTCACTACGGGAGCAGCTCTTACCTCCACCCTGCGCTGGCTGGGCATCAGTTCGGCCCGTGTGCCCCAGATTTCGTATGCGGCTTCGGGTGGTGTGCACAATCCCGAGGATGTAGTGAAGGCCATCCTCGCAGGTGCTTCTGCAGTGGAAGTATGTAGTGCATTGTACGAGCAGGGGGCAGGTTTCATCCAGCGCAGTACCGATTTCCTTTCCCAATGGCTTGACGAAAAGGGCATTGCCTCCGTGGAGCAGGCCACGGGGCGTCTCAACCAGAAGAACGTGCGCGACACCAGCACTTTTGAGCGTGCCCAGTTCATGCGCTATTTCTCCTCGCGTGAGGCCTGAGCCAGCAATTCTCCGGCCAGTTCAGCGGCCTTCTTTCGGGCAGGCTTTCCGTTGTCGGTAAGGGGGATGGCAGATACATGAAAGATTCTTTTGGGTATATGATAGTGGGGTAGCATTGCTTTGCAGATCTGCTCCACTTTTTTCGTGTCTGTGTCCTGTGTCAGCAGGCATAGGGCTTCCCCTAGCATTGTGTCCTTGGTCTTTGTCACTACAAAAGGTTGTTCCAACCCTTTGCTGAGCATTGTTTCCACATCCTCTATCTGAATCTTCAGCCCACCGCTCACCACTACATTGTCGATGCGTCCGGTCACCCTGAACCGCACTCCCTTGCTGTCGTGCGAAATTAGGGCCATGTCGTTGGTGTGGAGCAGAGTGGGACATACAAGGGGGGCATGAATGGTGAGGCATCCGCGTTCATCCAGTCCCACCTCCACATTCCTCAAAGGTCTGTACCAGGGTTCGGCATCCTCTCCGCTCAATCGCCTTAAGGCAATGTGGGAGAGGGTCTCGCTCATGCCATAAGTGCTCCATACGGCATTGGGGAAAGCGTGCAATTCGCGAGCCAGCTGTTCGTCGATGGCACTTCCGCCCACAATCAGGTGGCCTATCCCCATCAGCCGTTTCCGTTCGTCCTCCTTTTGGAGGGAAACCTTCACCTGCATTGCCACCATGGCGCAGAAGTCAATTCTCTTGGGCAGGTTCTTTGCAGCCATGGGATGAGAGGAAGGCGGGATGCAGCAGAGCTTCATGCCATATTCCAGGGCTCTCACAATCATCATCTTACCCGCAATATAGTCGGGCGACAGGCAGAGCAATGCCTGATCACCTTTCCGCAAACCCAGAGATTCACAGGTGATGCGCGCACTCTCCTTCATGCGCTGTTTAGTGGCTCTGAACACCTTGGGTGTACCCGTGGAGCCGCTCGTGTGCACTTCCACATCGGGTTCTTCGCTTGTCCACTCCCTGATGAAATCGTCCACTGTCATGGCTTGAACCAGAGTTTTTGTCCCTTCATCTCCAGGGGGTAGGGTATGTTGTCGGTATAGAGCATGCCTGTGCCCAATCCTTGTGGAAGGGTCACGGAGGGGCCATACACGCTGGCTGCCAGCTGGGCCACGGCATTGATCCCCACATTGCTCTCCAGTGCACTGGTTATCCAGGAGCCGATGCCCCTATCCCTGGCCAGCATTATCCATTCCCTCACTCCATGCATGCCTCCATGCAACGAAGGTTTCAGCACGATATACGAGGGATGGATACAGTCGAGCAAACGGGCCCGTTCGTTCTTTGTATGGCATCCAATCAGTTCTTCGTCCAAGGCAATGGGCACAGGCGACCGGCTGCAAAGCCGCTCCATTGCGTCCCACTGGCCAGCCATAATGGGCTGTTCGATGGAGTGCACATCAAAAGCGGCCAGTTCCTCCAGCACACCCTGTACCTCCTCGGGAGTGAATCCTCCGTTGGCATCCACACGCAATTCCACCTCTTCCTTTCCATAGTCGCGCCGGATGCGCTGGAGCATGGCCGATTCCTCCTTCCATCCCAGGGCACCAATCTTCAGCTTGATGCAGCGGAAACCCTCGTCCAGTTTCTGCTGGATGCGTGCCATCATCTCGTCGATGCGCCCCATCCAAACCAAGCCGTTCATGGGTATGCCTTCCTCACCTCTGCTCCAGGGCGTGTCGAAAAGGGCCGGATTTCCTTGCTGCAGATGGAGCAAGGCAGTTTCCAGTCCGAACATCATTGAAGGGTAGATCCGCATCTCCTCTACAGGAAAGCTACCCGTTTCTGTCAACTGCTGGCAAAAGTGGTGCAGCCTTTCCTCATAATCGGGCAGGCAGTCGCAACTGAGGGCAGGCAATGGCGCACATTCTCCCATGCCTTCTTTCCCGTCGGCAGACTTGAGTGTCACCAGCCAGCTTTTCCGGGTGGTATAGATTCCGCGCGAGGTGCCTGCAGGATGCTTGAAATGGAATGTGCGTGCTTGGATTGCATAGTGGGAAGGGCACCTCATGGCAACATTGGATATTGGTCGAAATCGGGCTTCCTCTTTTCCAGAAAAGCACGTCCGCCCTCCTGTGCCTCGTCCATGGTGTAATAGAGCATAGTGGCATCGCCTGCAAGCTGCTGTATGCCGGCCTGTCCATCAAGTTCTGCGTTCAGTCCGCACTTTATCATGCGAAGGGCTAGCGGTGAATGTTGCATCATGATTTCGGCCCACTCCACACAAGTGTCTTCCAACTGGTCGGCCGGAACCACCTTGTTCACAAGCCCCATCTCGTATGCCTCCTGGGCAGTATACTGCTTGCAGAGGAACCATATCTCACGCGCCTTCTTCTGCCCTACGATGCGTGCCAGATAGCTGGCACCAAAACCTGCATCAAACGAACCCACCTTGGGACCGGTTTGCCCAAAGATGGCGTTTTCCGAAGCAATGGTGAGGTCGCACACCACATGCAGCACATGACCGCCTCCGATGGCAAAACCATTTACCATGGCCACCACGGGCTTTGGCATCCTGCGTATCTGCATCTGCACATCGAGCACATTGAGCCGGGGCACTCCATTGTCATCCACATAGCCACCACGTCCCTTCACGTGCATGTCGCCTCCGGCACAGAACGCCTTGTCGCCTGCCCCTGTGAGCAGGATAACACGGATGTGGGCGTTTTCCCTGCAATGGTTGAGCGCACGAGATATTTCTGCCACGGTGAGGGGCGTGAAGGCATTTCTCCAGCGTTCCCGGTTGATGGTGATGCGCGCGATGTGGTTATACTCATCAAAAAGGATTTCCTTAAAATCAAATCCCTCGATTCTGTTCCATATTCTCATAATAGTCAATGTTATATATTTTGTCTTATGAAGTTTTCAATCAAGTCGGTGGCCGCTTGATCCTCGGCCGATGAGGTAGCTACTTCCAGCAATCTTGGACCGCTGTCTGGCGGACAGGTAATCCATCTGATTCCTTCCTCCAGACTGTCTGCATCTGTCGCCGTCTGGTAGCCTATGCCAAAATCGTGGCAGATGCCTTGGGCAGAAGTGTGGTGGCGGGCCATCACCAGCCTTTCGCGTGCAGCACTTTGCCGTAGACCTTCAAAGCGTTCAAAGATGCCTCCGCCGCTGTTGTTGAGCATCACGATGCGGAGCTGTCTGGGAAGTTCCTGAATCCATAGCGCATTGTGGTCGTAGAAGAAACTGAGGTCGCCAATCACACAATAAACGGGCCGGCTGCTGTCTGCCAGCGCCATACCCACAGCTGTGGACAGCGAACCTTCGATTCCGTTGAGTCCCCGGTTGCATGCACGGTGGCCTGATGCAAAAAGATTGCCCAAACGCACAGCACTGCTGTTGGCGTATGCAATATGCGCGTCCGCTCCGACCGCATGTTCAAGGGCTCTCACCACGGCAGCCTGCGACCATGGCAACTGCATCCCATCGGCCAGACGGACGCAGGCGCTGAGCCTTTGCTTCCAGTAGTTCATGTAGCTGCCATCTGATTCTGGCAGGCACTTGGCCAGCCATTCCAGCATATTCTCCGGCCTGGTTTCCACAACGGCAGTCAGTTGCATGGTCACGTCCGTAATGCTGCCGTCGGCATTTACCACCCATGTGGGTATGTCGGGTGCATTCCTGAGCATCCGTTTCAGTTGCTTGCTCACAAGCGTGCCGCCCATATATATAACAAGGTCGGGCATCATCTCTGTGGCTACATCTGTCAGAATGGGCTCGAATACTGTGCGTCCGAACACGCTCGGTCCCAGACACTCTTTCAGCACCACACAGTTCCGCTCCCACGTTTCGGCCAGTTTCCGGCCGATTTGCATGTCGCCATGTCCGCACTGGCCCACTATCAACATCGGTTTCCTGCTTCTGGCCAGCACATCCTCCAGTGGCTGCAGTGTGGCTGGCCGGCAACGTTCCGCTTCAGTCGTGATTCTGCGGATTATCCGTTCCTCTGGCAATTGCGTTCTCGAGAACACATGCAAAGGCTCGCTCAGGGGCATATTGATGTGTACGGGTCCCCTTCCGTGGTGACAGGTGGCCAGCAGCGCCTCGTTGACCAGCCTGTTGCAGTGCCACCGGCTTCTGTCGTCGGTTACTTCGGGCAGCGATACGCTGTAGCGCGAAAAAGGAACCAGTGCTTCTGGCTGGGGCATCGTTTGTCCATCCAGCTGTCCAATCCATGCCTGTGGCCGGTCGGCAGAAACCACCACCAGCGGTACATGCTGGTAATAGGCTTCGGCTACAGCAGGCAACAAACCGAGCAATGCAGAACCCGAAGTAACACATACTGCCACTGGCCGGTTTGTATGCAATGCCATACCCATGGCGCAGAAACCGGCCGACCGTTCATCGGTGACCGCCACACACCGCATGCCGCATTCGTTCAGGTTGTGGACAATGGGGGCATTGTGGGACCCTGGGCACACCACGGCATCCCTTATGCCATGGGCCAGCAGCAAGGCCGTGAGAATGTTGATGCTTTCTATCTGGCTATACATGATTTCATCGTTTCCATTTTATAGGCCGTTTCCGTCCATTCGTTTTCCAATGTGCTTTGGGGCATAAGCCCGCTGCCGGCATAGAGGGTGTAATGGGTTTGCAGGTATTCCATACACCGGAGTGTTACATAAATGTGTGTGTCGCCGGAGGGTTGCAACAAGCCGGCAAAGCCGCTGAAGTATCTTCGTCTGTTCGTTTCATGCTCCAGAATGAAGCGGAGGGCCTCATGCTTGGGCATTCCGCACACAGCGGGGGTGGGGTGCAGGCGCTGAAGTATGCTGCCCAGATGCATGTTGTCCGGCAGGCCGAAGGAGAAGATGCTGCGCAGATGAACCAGCGAACCCGCCCTTGCCGTGGTAGTGGCGCCTTGCTTCAGATGGGTGGATATTCCCTTCAGACAGTCATATAGATAGGCCGAAACCACGGCTTGCTCGTGTATGTCCTTTTCTTCCCACTTCGGCATTCGCGACATGTTGCCGATGGGCACATCAAAATCCGCTTCTTCCGCTGTAAGCTTCATGGTGCCGGCCAATGCCATCGTTTGCCATTGGTTGCCTTTTCCCTGCAAAAGCACCTCGGGTGTGGCCATCAGCCATGTGCCCGCATGGGGAGCCGACACGAGCACAATCATCATGCGTGGATAAGCGGTGCAGGCACGCTCGAACAGCGTTGCGGGATGACAACCGGAGGCGGGTAGGGGAAAGCTGGACGCTCTCGACAATACGAGCTTTTCAAAACGTCCTTCCCTAATGGCGCTGGAAAACGTGTCGAAATCCTTTTGGTAGATGTCCTTTCCGATGTGCTCAGGTGTGCTGCATGTGCCTACATGGAAGAGAAAATGGTTGAGCTCCCCCTGTTGGTATGGCCTTGGCCTGCCGTGGATGAGGACGACCGAATGCTGGCTGTCGCACCAGAAAGGAGACAACACGAAGCCCTCGCGCCCGTCCAGTTTTTCCACACTGTCGAGCGTTTCTGTTTCGTTGTCGTTGAGCCCCACAATCATGGGCTGGGTGTGGTGAGGCAGGCGGTATAGGGCAAAACTCTGCATGTTTCTATCGTTAATTTTATGCAAAGTTACTTAATACCATATTATAATGCAAGACAAAGCTCCACGTTTTCTTCTTTTTTTTGTAATTTTGCATAAACATAACTCTTAAACCCCATATTTATGAAACAATTTATCATGGCTGCATTCATCCTGTTGGATGTATCACCGGCAATTGCCCAAGGCAGCGTGGACGACTACAAGCGTGCCTTTGCGCTTCCACATAGATTCTCTGCCGACAAGGTGGTTGATGCCGTATCCGATGTGAAATGGACCGATGCACGCACGTTCTCGTGCCATGTACAACGCGAGGACGGCAGGAAACCCTACACTGGCACCATTGACGAAAAGGGCAGTCTCACCTTTTCCCTTTCCTCGGACCAGGGCGTGCGTCCTCCGCATAAAAGGGACACCCCACAGCCATGGAGCAGCCCTACCCTTCAGGGACCCCAGCTCGTGCGCAATCATTGGATGAATACCGATGACGAGCGCAATGCACGCTGTGCATATTCGCCCGACAGCTCCTGGGTGGCATATATCGCCAACGACAATGTCCATGTGAGCAGGCCCGACGGCAGCCAGGTGCGCCAGCTCAGTTTCGACGGCACACTTTCATCCTATTACAGCGCATATATCCAATGGAATGCTGCAGGTACCCATCTGGCTGTCTGCAAGATTCGTCCTGTAGCCCAGAAACGCTATGTGTATTATGTGGAAAGCAGTCCTCGCCACCAGCTTCAGCCAATCCTCCATCAGCAGGAGTATGCCAAGCCGGGCGACGAGCGCATGCAGCGCACGCCCTGTGTGTTTGAGGTGGCCACAGGCCATCGTGTGTGTGCCGACGAATCGGCCATTTCCAACCAATACGACCTTCGCAATCTGGAATGGAATGCCGATGGGAAGGCTGTCACCTTTGAGTATAACCAGCGTGGGCACCAGCGTTTCGATGTGCTGGAGATGGATGCGGCAACGGGAAAGATGCGGACGCTTGTGAGCGAGACAAGCTCCACCTTCGTCAATTACAGCCGCTATTTCCGCCACACCCTGGCCGACGGCGAGAGGATGCTGTGGATGAGCGAGCGCGACGGATGGAACCATCTGTATATGATTGACCTCAAGAGCGGGCGTGTGAAGCAGCAGCTCACTAAGGGGCAATGGGTGGTCCGCAGGGTGGAGCATGTGGACGAAGAAAACGGATACATCTATTTCTCTGCCAGTGGCATGCAGCCCGACGAGGACCCGTATCTGGTGCGCTACTATCGTATCGACCTGGATGGCAGGCATCTGCTATGCCTCACGCCTGAAACGGGCAACCATCAGGTGCAGTTCAGTCCCGACTATGCCTATATCGTAGACACATGGTCCACCCAGGAGCAGCCTCCTGTCACAGTGGTACGCAGCACCTCCCGCCCTGAAGATGTGCAACTGCTGGCCAAGGTCGACATCAGTCGTCTCAAGGCCGAGGGGTGGGTGAGCCCCGAAGTGTTTGCCGCTCCCGGACGCGATGGGAAGACGCTCATGTGGGGCATCATCCAGCGCCCTACCAACTTCGACCCCAGCCAATCCTATCCTGTGGTGGAATACATCTATGCCGGTCCGGGCGATGCATACGTGCCCAAGTCCTTCCTTCCCTACATCTGGAACACCTCTTCCTTGGCCGAACTGGGATTCATCGTGGTTCAGCTCGATGCCATGGGCACCTCCTATCGGGGCAAGGCGTTTGAGGATGTATGCTACAAGAACCTGCGCGATGCAGGATTCCCCGACCGAATGGCTTGGATAAAGGCTGCTGCTGCCCGTTATCCCTACATGGATGTGAACCGGGTGGGCATCTATGGGTGTAGCGCGGGTGGACAGGAGAGCACAGCCGCTGTGCTTTTCCATGGAGATTTCTACAAGGCTGCCTATAGCGCCTGCGGGTGTCACGACAACCGGATGGACAAGATATGGTGGAACGAGCAATGGATGGGCTGGCCCGTCGACAGCAGTTATGTGGCCAGCAGCAATGTGGAAAATGCCCATCTGCTGGAACGTCCGCTTATGCTCATGGTGGGCGAGATGGACGACAATGTGGATCCTGCCAGCACCATGCAGCTGGCCAATGCGCTTATCCGTGCCGGCAAGGACTTTGAACTGGTGGTTGTTCCCGGTGCCCATCATTCAATGGGAGAATCCTTTGGCGAACACAAACGTTATGATTTCTTTGTCAGACATTTGCTCCACAAGGAACCTCCTCGCTGGAACCTCCTCCGCACATCCGACTAATGCCACTCTTATGCTCTCCATCGTGCAAAAAATGCGGAAAATTCATTTTTTTTGACGCTAAAAGTTGGTGGATTCAAAAAAAAGCTATACCTTTGCACCCGCATTCGAGACAGAACATTGTTTCCATGATGCATGGAGAGATGGTAGAGTGGTCGATTACACCGGTCTTGAAAACCGGCGTACCGAGAGGTACCGGGGGTTCGAATCCCTCTCTCTCCGCCGATTAGCCCAGAAAGTCAAAGACTTACAGGGCTTTTTCTGTTTGACCAGCATGTGTATCATCTAACGGGTGTAAGTCCCTAACGAGCC
>JAEDIG010000144.1 GCA_016292545.1 Bacteroidaceae bacterium | reverse complement strand
CAGTCGGCAGAACCGATAGAGGTGGAATGTCACGAAGGTTGCGCCCCCTCGCTCCCTTACGTGATACGTGTGAACTATACCGACGGACAAAGAGCCCTGCGGCAGGTAAGATGGACCAATGAAGCACTTGCCGAGGAACAGGCAGAGGCTGACCCCGCGCTGCATCCAGCTGGAAGCAGCTACAGGATTGGAGGCTATGTGATTGGCGACGAAACTACCGCCGACGGCTTCCCCGTGGAGGCTCTCATCCATGTGACCGCCAAGGAACCGCCAGTCCCCAAACGCCGCAAGGCGCAGCCGTTTCCACTGGGCGATGTGGTGCTCAACGGCAACAACCGACTCACCCGAAACCGCGATGAAGCCATCCGGGAGATATGCAGCTGGGACATCACACAACAGCTCTACAACTATCGCGACACATACGGCCTGCCCACTGAGGGGTACACCACAAGCGACGGATGGGACGCGCCCGACTGCAAACTCAAGGGACATGGTTCGGGACACTATATGTCGGCCATCGCACAGGCCTATGCTGTGGCCACCAATCCCGCACAGAAGGACACGCTGAGGGCACGCATCGTGAGGATGGTGGACGAGCTGCGCCAATGCCAGGAACGCACCTTCGTGTATGCCGACAGCCTGAAACGTTTCCGTCAGGCGCGCGACCTGGCTCCCGAAGCCGAACTGCAGGCAATGAAGGGTACATGGACCGACTTTGACCACTACAAAGAACAATTCCAGAAGTATGGCTACGGCTATCTTAACGCCATCCCCGCCCAACACTGCGTGCTTATCGAAAAATACAGCCCCTACAACAACAGCGATTGGGTGTGGGCCCCTTACTACAGCGTGCACAAGCAGCTGGCTGGCCTGATTGACATCGCCACCTATTTCGACGACAAGAAAACCGCCCGGAAGGCCCTGCGCATTGCCACGGACATGGGGCTATGGGTGTGGAACCGCATGCACTACCGCACTTTTGTGCAGTCACAGGGGGACACCAAACAGCGGAGGCAACGCCCAGGAAACCGCTATGAGATGTGGGACATATACATTGCAGGCGAAGTGGGCGGCATCAGCGAATCGCTGGCAAGGCTGGCCGCCATGGCCACAGACAAGACCGAAAGGGAACACCTGCTACAGGCCAGCAACTATTTTGACGCACCACGCTTTTTTGACCCGCTGGCAAGGAACATCGACGACATACGCACAAGGCATGCCAACCAACACATCCCCATGATCATAGGCGCACTGCGCAGCTACGAAGGGAATCGCAATCCATATTACTATCGGTTGGCAGAAAATTTCTGGACACTCATCCAAGCGCGCTATGCGTATGCTACAGGCGGCGTGGGCAACGGCGAAATGTTCCGACAGCCCTACACACAGATGCTGAGCATGGCCACCAACGGCATGAAGGCCGACGGCACGGACGCCAACCCCGACATCAACGAAACCTGCTGCGCCTACAACCTGCTCAAGCTCACGCGCGACCTCAACTGCTACAACCCCGACGACCCACGCTACATGGATTACTACGAACGCACGCTCTACAACCAAATCATAGGTTCGCTTAATCCCGAGCGATACCAGACCTGCTACCAGTATGCCGTGGGGCTGAACGCAACCAAGCCTTTTGGGAATGAGACACCCCAATCCACATGCTGCGGAGGTACGGGTTCGGAGAACCACACCAAATATCAGGAGGCAGCTTATTTTGCCAACGCGCAGACGCTCTATGTAGCACTCTATCTGCCCACCACCCTGCGGTGGAAAGAGAAAGGTATCACCATCCGGCAGGATTGCGAATGGCCCGCCGAACACACCCGAATAGAAGTGACCCAAGGCAAGGCGCGGTTCACAATGAAACTGCGGGTACCCTACTGGGCCACTCAGGGGTTCGAGGTGAAGGTGAACGGCAGGGTGTATGCCTCCGGATGCCAGCCGTCGGGCTATCTGGAGATACAAAGAAAATGGAAGGCCGGAGATGTGGTGGAGGTGGACATGCCCTTCGGCAAGCACATCCATTACGGGCCCGACAAGCTGGCGGGTGAGCTGGCAGGCACAGCCGACGAACCGCTGGACGACGCATGGCTGGGCACGCTCATGCTGGGTCCACTGGCCATGACAGGCACCAATGCTGTCACCTGGAGCGACGCCACGCTCCACATCGACTCACACCTGTCCAACATCCAGCCCCACCGTCCGTCGGCATCAGCCAGCCCACACAAAGAGAACCTCTACTCACTGTCCGTGGACGGGCAGGAATTCCTGCCCGACTATTATCGCAATGTCCACTCTACCCACTACTACCGGATTGTCCACACCGATGCACCCACCGACGACGCCGCCCAGAAGCCTCTGACAGACAAAAGCGGGCTGCAAGCCCTGATAAAGGCGGCCGAAGAACGGTTGGGGCAACCTGAGGCATGGGCTCCCCATGGCATGGAGCGGATGGCCAAGGCACTGGACAACGCAAGAATGGTGGAGCAGGCGACCACGCCCCTCACGCAAAAGCAGGCAAACCGGGTGGCTGCGCTCCTGAACAAGGCACTCACGCTAATGCGCCCTTCCAACCTGGCCGAATCCGAAGACCTGGAGCCGCTCATACGACTGATCGGGCAGGCAGAAAAGCAGCCCTCCACCGCTCTGCTCAAGGAGGCCATCGACCATGGCCACATGGTGGTGAAATATGTGACCGACGGAAGCGGCACCCACGACATGATACGCACTGCTATGGAGAAACTGGCCGGCGCTATGGAGCAATAACCGGCAGCAAAAAGGCACCCAGGACAACAACGCCCCGGGTGCCTTACCCTATTTTACTTATTTTACTTAATCTCTATCATGCGCCCTGCGGGCAGTGCCTCCTGCTCTTTCTTGGGCAGCTCGATGGTGAGCACGCCGTCGGTCACGGTTGCAGCGATGCCGCTGCGGTCAACATCATCGGGCAGGGTGAATGCCTGCGAGAACTTCTGATAGCTGAACTCCCTGCGCAGATAGCGCTTTCCGTCCTCGCTCTTCTCCTCCTGCTTGTTCTTCTTTTCCAGACTCACCATCAGATTGCCGTCTTCGGTTATCTGGATGTTGTAGTCCTGCTTCGTGGTGCCGGGCACGGCCAAATCCAGTTTGTAGCCTTTCTTGTCCTCGCTCACGTTGATGGCGGGGCAGGTTGTGTGAACTTCGCGCGATAGGGGCGTATCATAGAAAAAGTCGTTCAGGAATCCGGGCATCCAGTTCATAGCGTTTCGATAGTTGTTCATAATCATTGGTAACATAGTTTTAATCTCCTATTCTTTAACGGGTTATACATTCAGTTCGTTTTGTACTTCCGTCCGCCCCTTTCTCCGGAGCTTCCGTCGTACACCCATCAATATACAAAGGTCATGCCATCCCACCATCGAGGAGGCACATCGGCTGGAATTTTAACACCAGAGAGAAACAATGAAATACAAATTAACTAACTGTATATGACATAATTACCATTTACATGACATTTTGTCATAGATAAAAGTCACCACACAGCTTCGCATAGGCTTCGCTGCGGCTTCCGTCGGGCGCGTTAAGCACAAGCGACTCCTGCCGCACCTCCCCCACATGACCCCGCGTGAGCGTAAGCATCCTCCGGCGGGGCGGTTTGCGGAGTGTTGTCCACACTATGCACGAGCGCACCACTCTCCATCCCTCTGCAAGTGCACGGGTAACAAACCTGTCAGCCGTCTGCACAGGCAATATCAGCGAAAAAGAGCCGGCAGGCTGCAACAGACGGGAAACAGAAGACAGGAGTTCGGCCAAGGGGAGCGCCGACGCATTGCGGGCACTCATGCGGGCCTTGTCGGGCGGAAGCGTGTCCTCCTCAAAAAAGGGTGGATTGCTCACCACATGGTCGAACAGGAAAGCGGGGGCATAAGCACGCACATCCGCCACTTCACACACCACCCTATCCGCAAAAGGGCTTCGCGCCACATTCTCCACGGCCTGCCCCACGGCCATACGGTCAATGTCTATCCCCACCACCGTGGCACAAGGTGCACGCTGGGCCACCATCAATGCCACAAGGCCGCTGCCGCAGCCAACATCCAGGACACGTGTGCCGCCACACACATCGGCCCATGCCCCCAGCAACACACCATCGGTGCCCACCTTCATGGCACAGCGGTCGTGGAAAACCTCGAACTGGCGGAATCTGAACGAACGGTTTGAGTTATGCACACTCATGCTTTGCGAAAAAGTGATATAATGACTTAATATTTGGGGCAAAATTACATAATTTAAATAGATAATCACCATAATGTGGCAGAAATTTCATAACTTTGCACCCGTTTTGTGATTATTACCCATATAACCCTTAACCCACGTATGCTAGAAAACAAGAAAAGGACTACCGCATTCTCCATAACCATGTCTGCCGACAAGGACAACGAAAACCTTATGCATGCCCACGAATCAGGCCAGATGGGCGTATTGGCACTGAAAGACAACGTAATGTTTCCCGGAACAGTTTCCCCCATCTCCATCGGAAGGGATTTCTCTGCAAGTCTGGTAAAGGAGGCGGAGAAGAAGAACAGTCTGATTTTCATTGTCACCCAAAAGAACAAGAAAGTTGAACGCCCCACGGAAAAGGACCTGTACCAGGTGGGCACCGTTGCACGCGTAGTACACACGTTGGAAGCCCCCGACGGGACATCGAACGTGCTGGTGCAGTGTCTGAACAGAGGACGTGCAACCGACATCCGCTGGGAAGGCAAATACCCTGTGTGCTACGTGGAGGATTACGACGACTGGTTTGATGGCCGCCACGACCCGGAATACAACACCCTGCTCAAAATCATCTTCGAACGGGTGAAACAGTTCATCTCCATGAGCGACAACATTCCCGATGAGCTGGCCAGATTCATGACCGCCCTCCCCATGAACGCGTCGAGCACAAACTTTATCCTGCTCAACTTCCCCCTCAACACCGAAACCAAGCAGCGCCTGCTGGAAGAACCCACGGAACGCGAGCGCGCATTCGGCCTGCTCAAGGTGCTCAACACCATCATCCACCTTCAGGAAATCAAGCAGAATGTGGAGATGAAGACGCGGGCCGACCTTGACAAACAGCAACGCGACTACTTCATCAACCAGGAGATAAAGAACCTGCAGGAAGAACTGGGAGCCGACGACGAAAGGGTCAGCCGTCAGGACGAAATCGACGAGCTACGCTCCAGAGGCAGTCTGAAACAGTGGGGCGAAGCTGTGCAGAAGACATTTGAGAAGGAACTTTCACGCCTTCAACGCATCAACATGCAAAGCCCGGATTACAATGTGCAGCTGAGCTATCTGCAAACGATGCTCGACCTGCCGTGGAACATCTGGACACCCGACAACCTGAAGCTCCCACGTGCAAAACGCATCCTCGATGAGGATCATTACGGCATGGACAAGGTGAAACAGCGCATCCTGGAACATCTGGCAGTGCTGAAACTCCGGGGTGACCTGAAAAGCCCCATCATCTGCCTGTACGGCCCTCCGGGAGTGGGCAAGACAAGTCTGGGCAAGAGCATCGCCAAGGCTCTGGGGCGCAAATACGTGAGGATGAGCCTGGGCGGATTGCACGATGAAAGCGAGATACGCGGCCACCGACGCACCTACATCGGCGCCATGCCCGGCCGCATACTGAAGAATATCATCAAGGCGGGCAGCAACAACCCCGTCTTCATCCTTGATGAAATCGACAAGGTGTCGCGCGCCACCCACAACGGCGACCCCTCCTCGGCACTTCTGGAAGTGCTCGACCCGGAGCAGAACACGGCCTTCCACGACAACTACCTCGACATTGACTACGATCTGAGCCATGTAAT
>JAEDIG010000015.1 GCA_016292545.1 Bacteroidaceae bacterium | reverse complement strand
ACAGAGGCCAAGGGCCAGAAGTGCCCCCAGTGCGGCCAGGAAACACTCGTATACCAGGAAGGCTGCCTCATCTGCAAGAACTGCGGAGCCAGCCTCTGCGGCTAGGCGCGGTCACGCTGTGCCAGCAACGCGGCAAACTCATGGCTCTTGAGCCCCCAGCATGGTGCCACCACCAGATGCTGGGGGCTCAGGCTTATCAGGCGTTCCAGTACCCAGTGGGCAGGCAGGCGCGACGTATAGGCCAGCACGGTGCCGATATATTCCTCGGCCGTCCACATGGGCCAGGGACGGGCAGCATACTCCCGTGCCAGCTGCGTGCCGCGCACCACCTGCAGCTGATGGAGCTTGAGGGTGGTGACAGGAAGGCCTGCCAGCACATCGGCCTGGTGAAGCAGTTCCTCACGTTCTTCCCACGGAAAGCCCAGAATGATATGCGTCCCCACACGAA
This sequence comes from Bacteroidaceae bacterium, assembly GCA_016292545.1. Lineage (GTDB taxonomy): Bacteria > Bacteroidota > Bacteroidia > Bacteroidales > Bacteroidaceae > Physcousia. Next base: position 28,094 of record JAEDIG010000015.1, on the reverse strand, counting down.
TGCCCCTACCGGCCGTTTCGCGCACAGCCTGCACCGACTGGGCAAGCGTATGTCCGCGACGGATGCGGCAGAGTGTGTAGTCGCTCATGCTTTCCAGCCCGTATTCCACTATCAGGAACGTGCGCCTGTGGAATTCCTCCAGCAGATCCATCACCTGGGGCGGCACGCAATCGGGGCGCGTAGCCACCACCAGCCCCACTACATCGGGCACAGCAAGTGCCTCCTCGTAGAGCGACCGCAGGCGACCGACAGGCGCATACGTGCCGGAAAAGGCCTGGAAATAGGCCAGATATTTCATGTCCTTGTACTTGCGCGAGAAGAAACGCTTCCCGTCCTCCAGTTGCTGCGTCACGCTCCGCGCAGGGTTGCAATACCCTGGACTGAAAGCCGCATTGCTGCAGAATGTGCAGCCGCCCGTGGAAATCCGTCCGTCACGATTGGGACACGTGAATCCCGCATCCACAGCCAGCTTCTGCACCCTGCATCCCAACTGCCGGCGCACCCATACACCAAAATCCATCTGTTTCATGGTGCAAAAGTAGCACAAAGCCGCCAATTTTTAGCAGTAAAGCCACACTTTTTACACGGTATCTCAGTTTTTATTTGTAAATTTGTCCCCATAATTCCAAATAAAACCGCATTATGAGACGATTACTTACCATTATGGCCCTGCTGCCGCTCTTCTGCCTGCAAGCCAAGGCCGACAACATCAACCTGAAAGACCTCTGCCAGGGTGCCTATTCCGCCAAGCGCATCTATGGAGTGAAACCACTGGCCGACGGTGAATGCTACGCACAAATGAGCAGCGACAGAAAGAAGATCATCACCTACTCGTTCAAGACAGGCGAGCAGGCCGGTGTGCTCTTTGATGCCGACAACATCAAGGGACGCCTGCGCATCGACCACATCGACGGCTACATCCTCAGCCCCGATGAAAGCCGCATCCTGTTGCAGACACAGACCACCCCCATCTACCGCCACAGTTTCACAGCCGAATACTACATCTACGACGTGAAGTCGCGCAATCTGGCCGTGCTCTCCACCGGCGGTCCACAGGAAGTGCCCCTGTGGAGCCCCGACGGCAACATGGTGGCCTTTGTGCGCGAAGGCAACCTGTTTCTGGTGAAGCTGCTGTTCAACAACAGCGAAAGCCAGGTGACCACCGACGGCAAGTTCAATGAAATCATCAACGGAAAGCCCGACTGGGTGAACGAGGAGGAATTCTCCTTCAGCCGTGCCTTCGACTTCAACGCCGATGCCACAATGCTTGCCTGGATACGCTACGACGAAAGCAAAGTGCCCGAATTCTCGTTCCCGCTCTACTACGGCATGGACGAAAGCAAGGCACAGTTTGCCGACTACCCCGGACGCTACAGCTACAAGTACCCTGTGGCAGGACAGCAGAACAGCACGGTGAAGGTGCAGAGCTTCGACATCAAGAGCCGCAAGATACGCGACATGCAACTGCCGCTCGACCCCGACGGTTACATCCCCCGCATCCAGTTCACCGACCATCCCGAGAAACTGCTCGTGCTCACCCAGAACCGCCACCAGGACCAGCTGGACATCTACATCGCCAACCCGCGCTCCACGGAATGCCGCTGCATTGTGCGCGACCACGCAGACCGCTACATCAACGAAAACCCATACAAGAACCTGCGCCTGCTGCCTGGTGCCTTCGTGCTCATGAGCGAGCGCAGCGGCTACGACCACCTCTATCTCTACGATTTCAACGGCACCCTGAAGCGCCAGCTCACCAAGGGCGACTATGTGGTCACCGACTTCTATGGCTATGACTCCAAGACGGGCACCACCTATTATGCCGCCAACCAGGAGGCTCCCATGCGCAAGGCCGTATACAGCTGCGACGCAAAGGGGAAGGTGGTGAAGCTGTCCACCCAGCAGGGCACCAACGATGCCATCTTCAGCAAGACATTCAAGTATTTCATGAACGTATACAGCAACCTCGACACACCTCCCGTCACCACCCTCTGCGATGCAAAGGGGCGCACACTGAAGACACTGGAGGACAACGCCGACCTGCGCCAGAAGCTGGCACAGACCACCCTGGGACAGCGCAAGCTCATCACAGTGCCCACCGACGGCGGCGTGCAGCTCAACGCACTCATGGTGCTGCCCCCCGACTTCAACGAAAGCCGCCAATACCCCGTTGTCATGTACCAGTACAGCGGCCCCGGCAGCCAGCAGGTGCTCGACAGCTGGAGCGCAGGCAACATGGGCGGCATGATGTACGAGCAATACCTGGCACAGAAAGGGTTCATCTGTGTGATTGTGGACGGCCGGGGCACAGGCGGACGCGGACGCGAGTTTGAGCAATGCACCTACCTGAAGCTGGGCCAGCTGGAAAGCCACGACCAGGCACAGGCCGCCCTCTATATGGGCACCCTCCCCTATGTGGACAAGGCGCACATCGGCATCTGGGGCTGGAGTTTCGGCGGTTTCAACACACTCATGAGCATGAGCGAGGGACGCGGTGTGTTTGCAGCCGGTGTGGCTGTGGCACCTCCCACCTCATGGAAATACTACGACACCGTGTACACCGAGCGGTTCATGCGCACCCCCAAGGAGAACAAGGAGGGCTACGACGTGAGCCCCATCGGGCGTGCATCCAGCCTGCAAGGCCACCTGCTCATCTGCCATGGCCTGGCCGATGACAACGTCCACTGGCGCAACACCACCGAATACACAGAGGCACTGGTGCAGGCCGACAAGGACTTCAAGGAGCTCACCTATACCAACAAGAACCATAGCATCTACGGCGGAAACACACGTTTCCACCTGTTCCGCCAAATTACAAACTGGTTCCAGGATTACCTGCAATAACCATCAGACACATACTGTATACGCCACCCTTTTCAGGACAGTCCTGAAAATGGTGGCGCTATTATGTGCAGAAATAAAAAAAACTGTGTACCTTTGCACCGCTTTTGAGAAAAGCGGCTGCGCACCTGTAGTTCAATGGATAGAATAACGGATTCCGGTTCCGTTGATTAGGGTTCGATTCCCTACAGGTGTACTCCCAGGACAGAAAGAGTTGTGATTCATCGTCACAACTCTTTCTCGTTCCCGCTATTTGAATATCATCTGGGCAAAGGCGGTGAGATAGTCACGCCAGTTGCGCCAGATGTGGCCTCCCTCGCTTTCGTGATACTCATATTTGTAACCCTTCTCGTCGAGATAGCGGCGCAGGTCGGCATTCTGCTGATAGAGGAAGTCGGTGCGTCCGATGGCAATCCAATAGAGCTGGGGCTTGGCGGCAAAAAGGCGGTCGAGCTGCGCCTTGTCCTTCTCGCTTGCCTGCAATGCGTCATAAAAAGAGCCCTGGGCACCCTGGCCTATATGGAGTCCGGCCGAGAAGAGGCCGATGTAGCCGAAAGTGTCGGGATGGCTTTTGGATGTGGCAAACGAATGGCCGCCACCCATCGACAGGCCGCAGATGGCACGGTGCCGCTTGCCCTTGGCTACCTTGTAGTGGCTCTCCACATAGCGGATGATGTCGGGGAACGACTCGTCCATCGTGGCCACAGGCTTTTCCGCGAAATTCAGGCTGGCCATGAACGAAGGCTTGTACATGCCCCTCGCCCACTCACCGGGAGCAGCCTGGCAGTTCATGTTGCCGTTGGGCATCACCACAATCATCGGCCTGCACTTGCCCTGTGCAATGAGGTTGTCCATAATCTGGGCGGTTCGTCCGAGCGTGGTCCACGCATCCTCATCGCCTCCCGCACCATGCAGCAGATACATCACGGGATAGTTCTTTCCCTTGTCATATCCCGCAGGCGTATACACCGTCATGCGGCGTTTCATCTTCAGTGTGGGGCTGTCATACCACACCTTCGCCACATCGCCGTGGGGCACCTCGTTCACCCTGTACAGGTCGCCCTTGTCCCCGTTCTCGCGGCTCACTATGAAAATGTTCTTGACCGAAGCCACATCGCGGTTTATATAGACGTTCGAAGGGTCGAGCATCTCCATCCCGTCCACCCGCAACGAATAGGAATACAGCTCGGGGGCCAGCTGGCCGGAAGTGAAGGTCCACACACCGTTGGTTTCCTTCAGCTCCGCCCATCCGGGCACCTCCATATGTCCAGTCTGGGTGTCCACCTTCCTAGGAGGCAGGAAATCGCCCGTCACCTCCACCTTCACTGCCTTCGGCGCATACACATTGAACGTAACCGTGCCGTCGGCATTCACCACTGGCGAATTCACCTGTCCGCCGCTCCAAAGAGCCTCCTGGGCCAAAGCCGCCGATGTGCATGCGACAGCCACAACAAGGGTCATAATCTGTTTCCTCATAATTCCAATCATTAAAAAAAACTTTGTATGATGCTGCAAATTTATATAAAATCCACGAATTACAGGCATGCCGGAATGAAAAATCGAGGTTTCCCGCCTTTTTTCCTTTATGTTGCCTTGTCACTGCATATTCCCTTCTGGCATCATTTCACGCAGGTCGAAGGCCATGATCTCCACCTCGCCGCTGCCGGGCGTATAGCCAGTGACGAACAGGTAGCAGCCGCGCACACGGAAAATGTTGGCCCAGAAGCCCGTCTTCTTGGTGGTTTCGTTGTACTGGATGAACCGCTGCGGCACACGCGTCATGACACGTTCGGCTATACGCTCGTTGGAATCGTTGCATAGGATGATATGCTTGTATCTGGGAGACTGGTTGTAGCCGCCCCACTCTTTTATGTCCACATTGGCAGAATTGTATGAACCAGCATAGCCTACGTGGATGTATTCGTCGCCGCCCCCATGGCGCAGTGTTTTCCAGTCCCCGGGATCATAATAGTTGTTCATCCCGACGAGTTCCTTCTCCACCAGCACTGCGGGATAGTTGAAGACGAAATACGTTAGGGTGTGGGCAAAATTTATACACCAGGCATATTCCTTTGTACCGTAGAAGTCCTCCACGAAATCCCCCTCTTCCGGGAGTTTCCTGAATTCCTCCATGTATTCGTCCGTAATCTCTATGTACTTGTAGGCCGTGAGTTCATACATGCCGTCGCCCAACCTGCCCACGTCGATGATGTCGTCGTCCTCAAAGGGGATGGGAAAGCGTTCGATGTCGCCCTGTCCGTTTTTGTGGAGGCGGATGATGGTCTTGAGGCTCTCCTCCACAATCCAGAGGCTGTCGCCGTCGAGGCGTATCAATGCGTTGTTGCTCTGGTATGAATCCAGTTCGCGGCTGTAGACGGGTGTAGTCCCCCTGTAGCAGACAAGGCGCGCAGGATTGCCGCCCACTACGTAGAAGTGTCCCTGCCAGTCCACCTCCATGGCTTTTATGAAGACACTGTCGTTGCGGACGAAGCAGGGGAAGCTGCCGTCGGCCAGACTGAACTTCCACCGCCTCACGGGCATGATGCTGTCGGCCGGCACACTGTCCGTGCGCTCCACCCCCTCCGTCACCCATGCCATACTGCTGTCAGCCTTGCAGTCCGGCTGGCTGTCGGCCGGCACGGATTCGGCCGGCACGGATTCGGCCGGCACGGGAAGGGAATCGTCTTGTTTCTGCCAGGCAGCTGTCTGATTCGCACGCCTGCCGCTACATGCCAACAGTGTCAGGGCAGACAATAATAAAATGCTGGTTTTCTTCATAGGTTCTCGTGCAATTAAGTTATTTTCTGCGTTCGCGGACGAACAGCATACTGTCTGAATCCGAGAATCCGAACACTTCCGTCCATCGGCGAACAATGACGGAATCCGGCAGAGGGCATGCTTCGGGACGGTTGCCCCTTGGCGCAGCATGAGGCCGGATGCTTGCCCGTACGCTATCGGCCAGACTGGTTGTAAAACTCTCCCACGGGCCGCATAACTTCACCGCTTCTTCCCAGCGGTGCACATGAAGGCCCACTGGCGAGCTGGCGAACATGTTGACCGGCTGCCCGTCGGCGTCCTTTACGGTCTTCAATGTAAAGGAAACGGAGTCCATCGCGTGTGTGATATCTGTCATGGGCAGCACGAAGAAGCCGCACGCATATCCCTCGCGGGCGTGGTCCATCATGTCGGTAGTGCCCCAGAAGAAGCCTTTCCTCACGATGCCGCCCTGCACATGCAGTTCCATGTAGCTGTCCTCGGATGTCAGTTCGGGGCAGGCATCCTGACCCGGATAGTGATGACGGTAGAGCAGTGTGTCTGTAGCCGATGCCGGGAGGGAAAGCGCCTTCATATATCCGGCATAAAACGCTTTGATTTGTTCCGCTGTGGTGGCGGACTGCGCTCCTGCTCCTGCCGTGAGCGACAAGAGCAGCATGGTGATAAAAATCGTTTTCATACACATTGCTTATCTAATTGGTTGAAGAATATGGTTTCCCCAGCGTTTTGTCGGGCCGGTGTCTCCAATTGGGCCAGGAAAACGAATCCGGCTTTTTCTCGTCCGAACAGTTATACACGTATCTGTCGTAATTGCCATCCAACGTTATGGGGAGCGGGATGCCAAGCTTCTCCATCTGGCATACGGCCTCCCTTTCCGTGAATGGGCCGTATATGTCCGGTGTCTTGCGGCTTGCTATCCAATAGTGCACGATGTCGCTGTCGAACACGATTTCCTGACCTATGAAGGTATAGGAGTCTATACGCAACCGCTGGATGGGAAGCGTGTCCGCGCCGTATGCTGCTATGGCGTAATCAGTCAGTCCCTTGTGTCCCAATATCTCTCCCGGAAGCTTGCATTCGGCCACAATCCAATCCTCGGTACATGCATCGCGGCTGACGTATCCCACATCCGTATCACTTTTAAATCGGGTGTATACCGTGTCCGTCCGTCCCGAATACCTGTGAACGACCACCGGGCATACGCCCACCCGCATGTAGGATGAATCCACCCTCGCTCCCATGCTGTCCCGACAATACATATTGCCGGGACCGGCACCGCAGACAGCCCATTCCGGGAACACCATCGCAGCCGAATCCTGATGATATATCTCTAGCGTGCGGCCGTTTCCCCATTCATGGTTCTCGCGGACAAAAAAGGTGATGCCAGGCCTGTGGTTGTCATACGAGGCCGCCAACAGCCATATCACCATCAGCAGAGGAAACGCGGCCATCAGCGCCAGCGCGCCCAATATCAGTTTAAGTATCTTCTTCATGACATTCAATGCTGTGTCTGTTTCTATTCAAGGTTTTTGCGCCTTTCAGGTTGATTGCAGCCGCAAAGATAGGCCTTTTATTCATTCCGTCCAAATTTTCGGCGGCTATCAGGGGAAAAAAGGACAACAATTGCGGTATTCACGACTATCAGGCGCGGATATGGAAAGCGCAGCCGCATGGAAAAGACAAAAGTGTTTTTATGAAGCCAAGCTCCAGCGCGGAATCATGCGTGCAAAAATTTTGCAAGGCGTTTCCCGGACGGAATCATGTGTGCAAAAATTTTGCAAGGCATTTCCACAGGCGGGACACATTTTTGGGGCACAGATGGTGGACATTCCAATTTTTGTTCGTACATTTGCAACCGATTTACTGATTTTATCACCAAAGTAAGGAATACGCATAACAAGAATATGGACACACTGGACAAAACAGACCTGAATATCCTGAGGACCCTGCAGGAAAACGGGCGGCTCTCCACAAAAGAGCTGGCCAGAGCCGTCAATCTGTCGAGCACGCCTGTTTTTGAAAGGACCAAACGCCTGGAAAGGGCAGGCTACATCAAGAAATACATCGCAGTGCTGGACGCGGAAAAACTGAACAGGGGTTTCATGGTGTTCTGCAACGTGAAACTGCGGAGAATCAACCAGGACTTCGCCCTCGACTTTGCGCGGCGCATCCAGGAGATTCCACAGGTGACGGAATGCTACAACATCAGCGGGAACTTTGACTACATGCTCAAAATCTACGCCGCAGACATGAAGCAGTACCAGGAATTCCTGCTCAACGAACTGGGGGCCATAGAAAGCGTGGCCAGCATAGAGAGCACGTTTGTGATGAGCGAGGTGAAACATCAGTTCGGCATCCACCTATGATTGACAAACAGACCATCGACAAGATCCTGCAGACGGCAGACATCGTGGACGTGGTGAGCGACTTCGTCACCCTGAAACGCGCAGGGGCCAACCTGAAGGGCCTGTGCCCGTTTCACGACGACCGCACACCCTCGTTCATCGTGTCGCCCGCCAAGAACATCTGCCACTGCTTTGCCTGCGGGGAGGGAGGCAGTCCCCTGAACTTCATCATGAAGCACGAAAGCCTCACCTTTCCCGACGCGCTGCGCTATCTGGCCAGGAAATACAACATCACCATAGAGGAAAAGGAGCTGACCGACGAGCAGAAGCAGGCACAGACCGACCGCGACAGCATGTTCATCGTGAACGAATGGGCAAACAAATGGTTCCAGGAGCAGCTCTACCAGACCGACGACGGACGCGCCATCGGACTGGCCTATTTCCGCGCCAGAGGCTTCAGGGACGACATCCTGAAAAAATTCCAGGTGGGCTACTGCCCCGACAGGAAGGACCGCAGCCTGGGAAACGATGCGCTGAAGGCCGGCTATAAGGAACGCTACCTCGTGAACATCCCCGACGAGCACGACCCCAAGCAGAGCATCGGCACGGGCCTGTGCATGAAAAACGACCATACGGGCGGTCTGCGCGACCGTTTCCGCGGTCGCGTCATGTGGCCCATCTACAGCCAAAGCGGACGCGTGGCCGGCTTTGGCGGCCGTGTGCTCGACATGGCCACAAAGGGAGTGAACGTGAAATACATGAACTCGCCCGAAAGCATCATCTACAGCAAGCGCAACGAGCTGTTCGGACTCTTCCAGGCCCGGCAGGCCATCAGCAAGAAGGACCTGTGTTTCCTGGTGGAGGGCTACACCGACGTGATGGCCATGCACCAGAACGGCATTGAAAACGTGGTGGCCTCCTCGGGCACCGCGCTCACGCAAGGCCAGATAGCCATCATCCACCGCCTGACGAGCAACATCACGGTCATCTATGACGGCGACCCCGCCGGCATAAAGGCGAGCGAGAGGGGTATCGATCTGCTGCTGGCCGCAGGCATGAACGTGAAACTGCTGCTGCTGCCCGACGGCGACGACCCCGACAGCTTCGGCCGCAAACACACGGCACAGGAATACCAGCAATACATAGCCTCCCACCAGGTGGACTTCATCCACTACAAGACGGGGCTGCTGATGGAAGAGGCCAAGGGCGACCCGCAGGCCCTCAGCAACTTCATCAACAACATCGTGCGCAGCATCGCCATCATCCCCGACGAGATTACCCGCGTGCTCTACGTGAGGCAAGCCTCACAGACGGTGCAGATGAGCGAAAAAATCATCAGCGACGCCGTGAGCCGCCAGATGAAGGCCAACAGGGAGGAATGGGCCAAGGAACAGGAAAGGCGGCGCAGAAACGAAGCCAGAGGCCCACAGGCCGACACGCCGCAGGCCGGGGAGCCGCTCCCTCCCATGGAAGAGGAACTCATGAGCACCGACAAGAAGAAAGAGGAACTGCTGACACAGATGGTGGTGAGAAAAGGCGAAAAGGTGATCATCGAAGTGGAGGAAGAAAACGGCAGCAAACGGCCGCTCACACTGGCCGAATACATCTTCTACAACCTGCAGGGCGACGGGCTGTATGTCCACACGCCCGTCTACAAACGCATTCTGGACGAAGCCGTGGCCCGTGCCCACGAGGAGGGATTCGAGGCCAACAGGCACTTCATCAACCATCCCGACCCCGAAGTGAGCAAGACGGCCTTCCTGCTGAGCACCGACCAGGAAACGCTGAGCAAGGTGCACCAGAACGGCAACCAGCCGGAAGAGGAAGACGACACCGCCCAACTGGCCGACACCGTGAACCACCTGCTGTGCGACATCAAGCTGGGTGTGGTGCGCGAACAGCTGAAGCACATCATTGAGCAAGTGAAGAATCCGGCCGTGAAGGCCGACAAGGAACGTTTTGCCAGCCTGCTCAATGAATTCAAGGAAAAGAAGGAAGTGGAACGCATTCTGGCCAAGCAATGCGGCGACAGGGTGATGGGCTGAACGCGCGCCCTACCCTCTGATAATCCGCATGAACTCGTCGCGCTTCTCCAGCTGGCTGAAGGCACCGCTGAAATCAACGGTAGTGGTGATGCTGCCGGGGTCCTCCACCCCACGCATCTGCATGCACAGATGCTGTGCCTCCACCACAACCATCACGCCCTGCGGCTGCAGAGCCTCATCAATGGCCCGGCAAATCTGGGAGGTCATGCGTTCCTGCACCTGCAGGCGATGGCTGAAACACTCCACCACACGGGGTATCTTGCTCAGCCCGGTGATGTAGCCGCCAGGGATATAGGCCACATGCACCTTACCGAAGAAAGGCAGCAGATGATGCTCGCAGAGCGAATAGAACTGGATGTCGCGCACCACCACCATCTGACGGTAGTCCTCGCGGAACTTGGCCGAATTGAGTATGGCAATGGGGTCCTGCCGATAGCCGCGTGTGAGTGCCTGCATGGCCCTGGCCACACGCAGCGGTGTCTTCGCCAGCCCCTCCCGTGTGGCATCCTCCCCCATCAGCTGCAGGATGCGCTCCACATGCGACTGCAGTTCCTGCTGCCCTGGCTGTTCTTCTGAAAGTGTTTCTTCCATCAAAGTATGTCCTATACTATAATTAATTATATACGATTATCTTGCTCTTCACAATCACCGCCTCGGGGAAGCGGTTGGTCTCCTTCATCTTCTGGAACACCACATGGGCCTCCTCGTAGGTGCGGAAGTCGCCCACACGGCATATCCAATGCGGGCTGATGAAATGGGTGTACACAGGCAACTCCAGGAACAGGCTTTTCACACGCTGCCCCATCATGTTGGCCTCATTCTTGGCCGCACGTGAATTGCCGCCCGAATACACCTGGATGCGGTATCCGTTGGCCCGCACACGCTGTCCCGTCTGGACGGTCGGTTCGTCGGCATACACAAGAGTGTCCTGCTGTTGGCGCGTAGGTGTCTCGGTTCGCTTGGCCGACGGCGTTGCAGCCGGTTTGGATGCCACGGGTGCAGCATGCACACCGTTCACAAGATCCGTGATGCGTGCGCTCTGGTGAAGCACCACCTGGCCTTTGCCGGCCTTCTGGCGCAACAAGTAATCAGTGAATTTCTCCTGTGCCCACCCGACGGAGGAAAGAAGCCACATAAACACCGATGTGAAGAGTATTCTTATCATATAAAAAGGTAAGTTCTTTAATTTTTGTTTCCCCTCCCGCACAGCTTTGCGCGGAAGGGGAATGGATTTCATTGCCAAGAAATATTATTTCCAAGCATCGATGATGCCCTTGAAATCGGGAGCCTTCAGAGAAGCACCGCCGATGAGGCCGCCGTCGATGTCGGGCTTTGCAAACAGCTCAGGCGCATTGCTGGCCTTGCAGCTGCCGCCATAGAGGATGCTGGTGTTGTCGGCCACTTCCTGACCATACACCTCGGCCACACAGCTGCGGATATAGGCATGAATCTCCTCGGCCTGCTCGGCTGTAGCGGTCTTGCCGGTACCGATGGCCCAGATGGGTTCATAGGCAATCACCACATTGGCCCACTGCTCGGCTGTCAGGTGGAACACACTGCCGGCCAGCTCTGCCTTGCACACTGCCTCCTGCTCGTTGGCCTCACGCTGTGCCAGGCTCTCGCCGATGCAGAAGATGACCTTCAGGCCGTTGGCCAAAGCCAGATCCACCTTCTCCTTCAGGATTTCAGGCGTCTCGCTGTAGTACTCGCGACGCTCCGAATGGCCCAGGATCACATACTCAGCACCCGTGCTCTTGACCATCTCTGCGCTCACCTCACCGGTGTATGCGCCAGATGCCTTGTTGGCACAGTTCTCGGCGCTCACGGCAATCACGCTGTCCTTGAGCAGTTCGCTCACCGTTGCCAGATGGATGAAGGGAGTGCCGATGATAACATCACAATTGGGCTTCTCGGCAGCCAGCATCTCTTTCAGTTCAGTAGCTAGTGCTACACCTTCCTGCAGGTTCTTGTTCATTTTCCAGTTGCCTGCTACAATCTTCTTTCTCATTGTCTTTTTTGTTTTATTGGTTCAAACATTTTGTTTGTGTTGTTTTCTCATTTTCCAAAGCAGCCACATGCGGTCGGCCAGCGTGATGACAATCAGCGGCAGCACATACCACAGCAGCAGGCGAACCACCCGCTGCATCTTGGTGTCCACCTGAGGATGGGACAGCGGCAACGATTCGATGGGCCCCTGAAGCAGTTCTGCACGCGGCAAATCCGTGTTGGGCCACTTGTTCACCACCGTGCTCCCATGCAGGAGCATCAGGCCCGGATTGGCACGGATCATGGTCTTGAGCACCACGTCGTCGGTATGGAAGAAAGGATATTCGGCCCCCGTCATCTCCTGCCATCTGAAAATGGCGGTCTCCCCGCTGGAGGTGAGACAGTAGAAAGGATAGCCGTAATCCTCGCAATAGTCATAGAGCGCATCTATGCGGTCCATCCCTCCGTCATCCGCCTGCTCCAGATAAGGCGCAATGAGCAGGAACTTGTAGCATGTGTCCGTGAGCACATCCATGGTAATGTCCTCGCCTGTGTCGAGGGTGGTGATGCTGAAATCGGTAATCTCCGGAGCCGCATCCCGTGCCGGAGCAGCTGCCACGGTGCGCGTGTCCACAAAAGTCCATGTGCTGTCGGGATAGTCCTCCAGCGAGAACTCCTTCCGCCTGCCGTCCTTTTCCATGATGAAGAAGGTCTCCACCTCGCCCGCCGGCTCGGACATGGTCATTTTCTGCAACAAGTCTGCCCCCACGTGATAGGGCCGGAAGTCGATAAGCGGCAGGCCGTAGAGATTGATACATACAAAAACGAATGCAAACACCTGGGAATAGAGCGTCACTATCCACTGGTTGCCCACCAGCAGCAGTCGGGTGATGCGGCGCGACTTGAAGGCCACCAGCATAGCGGCCACCAGCAGCACCACGTTTTTCCAGAATGTCTGCCAGTTGGTGAGTTTCCAGGCGTCGCCAAAACATCCGCAGTCGGGCGTGGCGTCCGTTACGGCCAAAAACAGAGTGACAGGCGTGAACATCAGCAGCACGGCCACCACTATCCGCGAAGCCACCCTCCGGTTGACACCGAAAAACAGGCTTATGCCCAGATAGAACTCCAGCAGGGCCAGGCACGCCGCCAACAGCAAGGTCACCACCTGAGGCATCCACTGCCCCAGGCCCATGAGCTGCAGATAGTCGTTGATTTTGTATTGCGTGCCCGTAACGTCAATGAGCTTCACAATGCCGGAAAGCACGAATGTGACTGCAATCAGCATCCTGCATCCGTTCACCAACAGCCATTCACAGCGGCCCCACCATCTGCTGCTATTGCCCGTCTTCGCCATACGTGAGTTTTATCAAGCCAAAGACCGCATAGTTGAGCATGTCCATATAATTGGCCTCCACGCCCTCGGAAACGAGCGTCTGACCCTGGAGCATCTCAATCTGCTTCGTCCGGAATATCTTCATCAGGATAAGGTCGGTGTAGCTGCTCACCCTCATTTTTCTCCAGGCTTCGTCATAATCGTGGTTCTTCCGCAGCATCAGGTTCAGCGCCTCCTGCGCATGGCGGTCATAGCTGGCCAGTGCCTCGCTGGCATCCATGTCGCAAGTGTCGGAAAAACCCTTTTCCAACTGAATCAAGGCTATGATGGCATAATTGACAATGCCTATGAACTCGGGTCTGATGCCCTCGTCCACCAGTGCATTGCCCTTCGTTTCAAGGCTGCGGATGCGATTGGCCTTTATATAGATTTGGTCGGTGAGCGAAGTGGGACGCATGATGCGCCATGCAGCACCGTAGTCATGCAGTTTCTTTGAAAACAAAGCACGGCATTCCTTCATGATTTGCTCAAACTGTTCGCGCGTATCCATTTCTTTCTACAGGTCTTTTCGTGTATATTGCCCACAAAGGTAATACTTTTTGCTGAATGAAGCACTGCCTTTGGGCAAAGAAATCCATTCTTCCTACAAAAAAGGCACAAAGAGGAGCCATCCGCCCCCCAAAAATCGGGCCACGACCCATGAATGCCCACAAAAAAGGGCACCCTTTCGGATGCCCCCTACTTTTGTCGAATTTTATATGATTATGAGTATTTCAGTATCTGACCCGGACGCAAGGTCGTTCGCTTGGAAATATTGTTCACCTTGCAGAGCTTCTCCACCGTAGTGCCATATTTCTTGGCAATGGTGTAGAGGCTTTCGCCCTTGCGCACCCGATGCACCTTGGCACGTTCCTGCTGCCGCTCGGCAATCTTGCGCTGCTGGAAGGCCTGGCTTTCCTCTGCCTTGGCCAATGCGGCGGCTTCTTCCTCGCTCATCTCGCTCTCGCCACCTACAATCTCATGAGCAGCCAGCAACGCGTTCTGGCCATTGGAACGGAATACATAATAGTCGCCCTGGATATCCTGTGCCTCGAAATTGAACAACTTCTCAGGATTGATGAACTGTCCCATGAAGCGCGTTTCGAAATGGAGGTGCGAACCCGTGCTGCGACCCGTATTGCCTCCCAGTCCGATGGGTTCACCCACCTTCACCACCTGGTCTTCCTTCACCAGCTGCTTGCTCAGGTGGCCATACAGCGTTTCCAGACCATTGGGATGACGCATGACAATGTATTTTCCATATCCTCTGCCCTCGTAGGCCACCATACGCACCTTTCCGCTAAACGCAGCACGGATGGTATCGCCCACATACACCTTGATGTCCGTGCCATAATGCTGGCGGCGGAAACTGCGGCGGTAGCCATAACGGCTGGTCACCAGGCGGCTGGAAGCAGGCATGCAGAACTGACGCAGGTCAATCTTGTGCTCTGCAGGCAGGTTGAGATCGGTGAGGCGAACAGACTTGTTGGTCCACGAGTTATAGAGCTCGGCTGCAGGATTCTCCAAATCCCACTGCACTTCCTCGTCTATCAGGCGGCTGATAGCCAAACTGTCAATCGCCCTCATTTTCTTGTCCACTGGTGCCGCACTGGCCAGGACATCCTGTCCCAGACAGGGAGTTGCCATCACTGCCATCGCAGCCACCATCAGACCTTTTTTTATTCCACTAGATATATTCATGGATTAGTATTTTTATATTTTATACTTCATCTACAGCATAGAGGCGATCCATGTTCAAATCACCCAAGTCATAAATTTCCTCCGGCTTGAAGAAACGAGCCAGCTCCTGAGCCGCAGCCTCGGGAGAGTCTGAAGCATGCACGATATTCTGCTGGTTGCTCATACAATAGTCACCACGGATGGTTCCGGGATCTGCCTTACGGCCATTGGTGTAGCCCGTGATATAGCGAACCACGGCAATGGCATCCACACCTTCGAGACACATGGCCACAACGGGTGTCTTCATCATAGAGGCTTTAAGCAGGGGGAAAAAAGGTTTCTTCACCAAATGGGAGTAATGCTCATCCAGGATTTCATCGGTAAGCTGCATCATCTTCATGCCTGCAATTCTTAGACCTTTCTTTTCGAAACGGCTGATAATCTCACCGATAAGGGCGCGCTGTACCGTGCTGGGCTTGAGCAATACTAATGTTCTTTCCATTTGTTGTTTTCTTCCTTGTTTGAATTTATTTGTCGCTTTAACGGGTTGTTTTTTGCAATCCGGCTGCAAATTTACGAATTTTCCTGTAATTCAGCAACAAATTCTGCCTTTTTTTAGTATTTTTTTTGATTTCCAGCCTAAGATATAGATCCCCAATCCACCTCACGCGACTCCAGCTGCTGCAAATGGGCGAGCAGAGGGCGGTTGGCCGGAGCAGAGAGCGAAGGGTCCTGGCGAAGCACGGCAGCCGCCATGTCCCTAGCCTGTTGCACAATCTGTCCGTCGCGGGCCAGATTGGCAATCTTCAGGTCGAGGGCCACTCCGCTCTGCTTGGTGCCTTCCAGGTCACCAGGGCCACGCAGTTTCAGGTCTTCCTCTGCAATCTCGAAACCGTCGTTGGTTTCCGTCATAATCTCCATGCGTCGACGCGCACTGCCTCCCAGCTGATAGTTGGTCACCAGGATGCAGTAGGACTGTTCGGCACCACGCCCCACCCTTCCACGCAACTGATGGAGTTGGGAAAGCCCGAACCGTTCGGCATTCTGAATCACCATCACCGAGGCATTGGGTACGTTCACGCCCACCTCGATCACCGTGGTGGCCACCAGAATCTGTGTTTCCCCCGCCACGAACTTGCGCATTTCCTCCTCCTTCTCGGAAGGCTTCATCTTGCCATGCACCATGCTTATCCTGTACATGGGGAACACTTTCTGCAAACGTGCGAATCCTTCTTCCACATTTTGCAGGTCCATCTTCTCGCTCTCCTTGATGAGGGGATAGACAAAATACACCTGCCGGCCCATCTCTATCTGGGTGCGGATGCGCACATACAATTCCTCCATGCGGTTCTCGTAGACGTGAAGTGTCTCCACTGGCTTCCGGCCCGGAGGAAGTTCGTCAATGACCGACACATCCAGGTCGCCATACAGCGTCATGGCC
Organism: Bacteroidaceae bacterium; assembly: GCA_016292545.1. Lineage (GTDB taxonomy): Bacteria > Bacteroidota > Bacteroidia > Bacteroidales > Bacteroidaceae > Physcousia. The sequence continues at coordinate 11,609 of JAEDIG010000015.1, read as the reverse complement.
AAAGTGCGCGGGATGGGTGTGGCCGTCATCACCAGCACATGCGGGGGCTGCACATTCTTGCCCCACATCACGGCCCGCTGCGCCACGCCAAAACGATGCTGCTCATCAATGACCACCAATCCCAACCGGGCAAACCGGACCTGGTCCTCGATGATGGCATGCGTGCCCACAAGGATATGCACCCTGCCCGCCTGCAAATCTTCCAGCACCTGCCGCCGGCGTTTTCCCTTGACGATGCCCGTGAGCAGCTCCACCCTCACAGGCATGCCGGCCAGCAACTGCTGAAAGGTCTGGAGATGTTGCTCGGCAAGTATTTCCGTGGGAGCCATCAGGCAGGCCTGATAGCCATTGTCGATGGCCAGCAGGGTGAGCAACAAGGCCACCAGCGTTTTTCCGCTGCCCACGTCGCCCTGAAGCAAACGGTTCATCTGCCTGCCGCCCTGCATGTCGGCATGCATCTCGCGCACCACACGCATTTGTGCCCGGGTGAGAGAAAAGGGCAGATATTGGCGGTAGAACATATGGAAGAGAGGCCCCACACGGGCAAAAACATGTCCGTTGTGCTGAGCCTCACGCCTGCGTGAAAGGCTCAGGATAGCCAGCTGCACGTAGAAAAGCTCGTCGAACTTCAGCCGATACATGGCCGCAGAAAGCTGCTGGGCAGAGGATGGATAATGGGCTGCTCTGAGCGCCTCGTCGATGGGCATCAGATTCAGCTGTCCACGCAAATAGTCGGGCAATGTTTCTGGCACCAGCTGCGCACATTGCGAGAACAGGGTACTCGTGAAATTCTCCATGGAACGGGAGCTGAGCCCTCCCTTCTTCATGCGTTCGGTGACACTGTAATAGGGCTGCATGCCCATCTGGCTGAGCGTGAGTGTGTCGGCTGCATCCAGGTCGGGATGGGTCACCGTAATGCGGCCGTTGAACACCGATGGGCGGCCAAAGACAATATAAGGCTGGTGCAGCTTGACGGTGCGTGTGAGATAGGAAATGGAGTTGAACCACACCAGGTCCATCAGATCATGTCCGTCCGTAAAATGCCCCACCAAACGGGCCTTGCGCCCCTCACCCATCTTTTCGAAACCCAGGAACCATCCTTTCACCTGGATAAAAGGCATGTCGGCACGGAGTTCACGGATGGCATACAGGCGTGTGCGATCAATATGCTTATAGGGGAAATAATACAAGAGGTCGTGCCAGTTGGACAATCCCAGCTGGTCGTGCAGCATCTTTGCCCTCGCGGGGCCGATGCCGGGAAGGTATTGGAGGCCTAAACTACGGAGATCCTGCATGCAAGCGTGTGAATACGGGTCAGCGTGTGAGCAAACCGTGTGCCAACTTGAGGTCGGCAGGCTGGGTGAGCTTGATATTCTCCGGGTTGCCACGTTCCAGTGCCACAGGATGTCCGAATGCCTCCACCACCGAGGCATCATCGGTGAAAGTCGGTACGTACGGCTGGCGATATGCAGCCTTGAGCAACGATGCACGAAACACCTGAGGTGTCTGCACCAGCCGAAACTGTGCACGGTCCTCGGTGCGACTGCCTCCGCCAGGCAACAGGCGGCGCACCGTTTCCACCACTGGTATGACAGGAACAACCGCCCCGTCTACAGCCGCACGATGATAGCAAGCAGTTATCGTTTCCGTCGACACAAAGGGGCGCACCCCGTCGTGCACGCCCACCAAGGCATCTGTTTCTCCGTTGGGCACAAGCGCCAGTCCGTTGCTCACCGAATGGAAACGCGTGTCCCCGCCCGAAGCAATCTGGACAGGGGTATCGAAATGGTATTCTCTGCAGAGCTGCTGCCAGTAGGCATGCTGTTCGTCAGGCAACACCAGAACAATTCTGATGTCCGGCATTGCCTGTACGAACACATCTATGGACCGCATCAGCACCGGTCGGCCCTCGATGGGAAGGAACTGCTTGGGCACTTCGCCACCCATACGCAGCCCCTTGCCACCCGCCACCATGATGACATAGCAGTTCATCATGACAGCAGCTGGGTATAAATCATGCCGTCGCGCAAGGGTGCACTGGCGCCCGTTCCCAACAATGCATCCACCAGCGCATAGCCAAATTCCATGGCTGCAGCAGGTCCGCGTCCTGTGATGATTTGTCCATCGGCCTGCACCATCGAAGCCGTATAGTCGGCTCCCTCAAGCGCAGCCTCGCAACCTGGATAACAAGTAGCCTTGCGGCCCTGCAACAGACCCAGCCGGCCAAGCACCATGGGAGCCGCGCAAATGGCAGCCACCAGCAATTCCTTGTCCGCAGCCTCCACCAGATGCTGGCACAAAGGCTCACACGCGCCCAGATTAGTAGCTCCGGGCAGTCCACCCGGCAACACCAATGCATCGGCAGTGCTCCAATCCACATTCTCCAGCAGTATATCTGTGACTACAGGCACGCCGTGGGTGCCTGCCACAACGGGGTCACCCGTCACAGAAACGGTCTTCACCTCAATGCCCGCACGGCGCATGATATCCACAGGGGCGAGCGCTTCTATCTCCTCAAATCCTGTTGCAAAAAAAACGTAAACCATAAAATCCTTTCCTATTTTAAATTCAACAAAAATGTTTATACCAGACACTCCCTGTAGCGTCGGATGGTGGTTTCAAGACCCAGATAGAGGGCATCGCAGATAAGCGCATGGCCTATGCTCACCTCGTCGATCCAAGGTATGCGCCGGCACAGGAATTGCAGGTTCTCCAGACTCAGGTCGTGGCCGGCATTGAGTCCGAGCCCCAGCGTGCGGGCATATTCTGCAGCTCTGACAAACGGGGCTATGGCAGCCTCACGGTCGGCCTTATAGCCGGAAGCGTATGGCTCCGTATAGAGTTCCACCCTGTCGGCTCCTACACGTGCCGCACCTTCCACCATTTCCGGGGAAGCATCCACAAAGATGCTCACCCGTATGCCCCGCTGCCGGAAGGTCTGCGTCACCTCCTTCAGAAATTCGGCATTAGCAATGGTGTCCCATCCTGCATTGCTCGTAATCTGGTCGGGGGCATCGGGCACCAGGGTCACCTGGGCAGGCTGCACCTTGCACACAAGTTCCACAAACGACGGACAGGGCTGCCCCTCAATATTAAATTCCGTTGTAAGCCTAGGCTTCAGGTCATATACATCACTGTATCTGATGTGGCGTTCATCGGGGCGGGGATGCACCGTGATGCCCTGTGCGCCGAAGCGTTCACAGTCGAGTGCCACGGCCAGCACATCGGGGTTGTTTCCACCTCTGGCGTTGCGCAGGGTTGCCACCTTGTTGATATTCACACTTAATTTGGTCATTGCATCTTGGATTTTTTGTATTCCGCGTGCAAAGTTAGGAAAAAATCATTAACTTTGTCCCCTCAAACGAAATAAAATATGAAGAAACGTCTCAGATTCGCCCTTTTCGGCAATATTTATCAGGCAAAGAAATCACAGGCTGTATACAAACTCCTATCCTTGCTGCAATCATGGGATGCAGCCATCTACATCGACCAGCCGCTCCATGATTTTTTTGTCCACGAGCTGCAGATTGACGCCAAGTATGACGGCCTCATCACCTCCGACGACTTTGCGGCCGACATTGTGATAAGTATGGGTGGCGACGGCACATTTCTGGAAGCCGCCCGCCGCGTGGGCGACAAGGAGATTCCCATCCTGGGCATCAACATGGGACGGCTGGGATTTCTGGCGGACTTTTCGCCCGAAGAGATTGAGTCGGCTATCCAACAGATATATGAAGGCACGCTTCGCGACGATCCAAGATCGGTTCTCCACATCGAATATGAAGGGGGAGCACCACAAAGCTATCCATTTGCCTTGAACGAGGTGGCCGTATTGAAACACGACAACTCCAGCATGATCAGCATCCGTGTGGACATCAACGGAGAATACCTCACCACGTATCAGGCAGACGGTCTCATCATCAACACACCCACAGGAAGCACAGGCTATGCGCTGAGTGTGGGTGGACCGGTCATGACACCCGAAAGCCACATCCTGGGCCTGGTGCCCGTGGCTCCCCACAGCCTCACCGCACGCCCCATCACGCTCAGCGACGACGTGCAGATTGAGCTCTCGGTGGAAAGCAGAAGCCACAATTATCTGGTGGCCATAGACGGCCGCAGCGAGTCGCTCCACGAAAACACACGGCTGCGCATCAGCAGAGCACCCTATCAGATACACGTGCTGAAACGCAGCCGAGGTTCACTGTTCCGCACACTACGCACCAAACTGATGTGGGGCAGCGACATCAGGTGTGCCCACACCGACAATCCGTCATGACGGACTATCTGGTTTCCATGCGAATGTAGTCCTCGCCAAATATATAGAGCGGACCCGCATCCTTGAACCCAAGTGACTCATAGAGGCGATGGGCTCCCGTATTGTCTGGTGCACAAGCCAGCACTGTGGTGCGCCCCATGCTGCGGCCCTGTTCGATTCCATGCAGCATCAACACACGGCCAAGTCCCAGCCCACGGAATGATGGCCACACGGCCAGACTGTCCAGATAATATTCATTGCTCTGCACCTCGGCATCCATCCGTTCCACATCGAAATGAATCAACGGCTTCACCAAGTCAAAGGTAGTGTCCCTGCGCACCAGGTAGTCGTCGCCCGGATAAGCAATCAGCCCCCCAGCCACCTCACCGTTGTCGGCAATGGCCAAGGTACAGTGCTGCCAGGTGTAAAGGGTATCCTTGCGCGAGGCCACCTGCATGAGCAGTTCCATACGCTTCACATCGTCGGGATGTATGGTACAACCCGACTGCACATAACGTTCCATGATAGGGTCTCCCAGCGCTTCCGCCACAATGAGAGCCACCTGCAGTGCATCGTTGGGGGTAGCTTTTCTCAGTGTCATTCCTGCAGGCATTCGTCAAGATCATGGATTAACTGCTCACGGTCGAGATGCTGGCCAATGAACACCAGCTTCTGCATACGGTCGCCATAAGTGGTGTCCCAGTCGCGGCACAAGCCTGCATCATGGGCCATCATATCCTGCAATTCGTCGGAGGGCATGGTAGCATACCATTGGCCAGCATTGCGCAACTGCACCTGACGGCCTGCCTGCTCAAACACATAACAGGTGTCAAATTCGCTCTTGAAATAGCAGATCCCCTTGGCACGGATGATGCTGTGGGGCCATTTGCGGGCCACAAAATGGTCAAACCGTCCCATATCGAAAGGCCGGCGGCGGTAATAGACAAAAGTGCCGATGCCATATTCCTCGGTTTCCCCATGGTCGTGATGATGATGGTGATGGTGATGCTCATGTCCTTCCTCATCGTGGTGATGATGCTCATGCTCGTCATCATCCTCGTCATGATGATGGTGGTCATGTTCATCCTCATCGTCCTCGTCGCCATGATGGTGCTCTATCTCGTCAATCCAAGCTGCAGAGGTGGCTACATCGTCAAAGTCGAAACGGTTGGTATGAAGGATTGTATCCAATGGCACATCCCCATAGTTGCACGCAATGATGTCCGCCTTGGGCTGCAAGGCGCGCACAATTTGACGGATGCGGTCGAGTTCGTCGGCACTCACCTCATCAGCCTTGTTCAGCAACACGATATTGCAGAATTCTATCTGCTGGATGACAAGGTTCTCAATATCGTCCTCATCCAGGTTCTGGTTGAGCAGACTGTGCCCGCTCGCAAATTCATCCTTCATACGGAGGGCATCCACCACGGTGACGATGCAGTCGAGCCGTGCCAGCCCATCCAATGCCCACAAGGGATTCACCTGCCCCATGGAACAGATGGTCTGCGCGATAGGGCCTGGTTCGCACACACCACTTGCCTCCACCACGATATAGTCGAAACGGTGCTGTGCAATGATGTCGTGAAGTTGCTGCAGGAGGTCCATCTTGAGCGTGCAGCAGATACAGCCGTTCTGAAGGGCTACAAGGCTATCGTCCTGCTGGCCCACTATGCCGCCCCGCTGAATGAGGTCGGCATCAATGTTCACCTCGCCAATATCATTCACGATGACCGCAAAGCGAATGCCTTGGCGGTTGGTGAGTATTCGGTTGAGCAAGGTTGTTTTTCCGCTGCCCAAATAACCCGTGAGCAGCAATACGGGTGTTTCATTGGTCTTCATTATACAATTATATATTATAATGTATCACTTCTTAATGCCCACAATGGTCGTGGGAGCCATCTCCATGTTGCGCTTGTCGGTTTGGGTAACCACCCGGGCGGCCAGTTGCATGAAAGCCTGCCCTGTGATGCTGGAAGGATCGAGTGCCTCCGGTGTGCCTTCATCTCCATTCTGGCAGATGCTCTGCACCACAGGAATCTGACCGAGCAAGGGCACATTCATTTCTTCGGCCAAATGCTTCACGCCCTCACGTCCGAACAGGAAATAGCGTTCATCGGGATGTGCGGCTGGCGTAAACCATGACATGTTTTCCACCAAACCTAGAATGGGTACGTTCACCTTTTCGTTCTGGTACATATTGATACCCTTTCGCGCATCAGCCAAGGCCACCTGCTGGGGGGTGCTCACGATGACAGCACCAGTGATAGGAATGGTTTGCACCAGGGTGAGATGAATGTCGCTGGTGCCGGGAGGGGTGTCGAGAATGAAATAGTCGAGTTCCCCCCAATGGGCATCGCCAATCAATTGCTTCAAGGCATTGCATGCCATGCCGCCCCTCCACAAGGTGGCCTGCGAAGCATCTACGAAGAATCCGATGCTGAGCACCTTCACTCCATACTGTTCCACAGGCATGATGAGGTCACGTCCGTCGATGCGCTCGCTGTAGGGCCGTGCATCGGAAAGCTGGAACATCTTGGGCATGCTGGGACCAAAAATGTCACAGTCGAGAAGCCCCACGCGATGCCCCATCCGGGCCAACGCTACCGCCAGATTGGCAGCCACGGTGCTTTTGCCCACCCCACCTTTGCCAGAACTTACGGCAATGATGTTCTTTACGCCCGGAAGCAGTTCAGGCAAATCAGGACGGGGAGCCTGAAGCGTCTTGGTATTCACCTCCACTTCCACCTCCTTACCCACATACGCATGGATGGCGGCCTCACAAGCCTTCACCATCGACTTGAGGAAAGGATCGGTGGGCTTGTCAAAAATCAGTGTGAAACTCACATGCAGCCCGGCTATACGGAGGTCGTCCTCCACCATCTGCATCTCCACCACGTTTTTGCCCGTTCCGGGATAGCGCACAGTGGCCAGCGCGTCCATTATCTGTTTGGGATATATTGTCATGTTGTATTACTATTTGTGTGTCACACATCCGCTGCGTTTGTCGCGGCTGTAACTACGGTATTCATCAAGAGGTATTTCCACATCCGGCTCCACCAGTTCGCCCTCCAAGGGCAACCCGAAGCGCAAATATTTAATGGAGAGACCACGCGAGAGCCACATCCCTTCGTAATAAGTTTGTATGGAACGTGCCTCCGCCGTTTCCGCATCAGGCTGACCATACAGGTCGCGGGTGCTCACCAATGCCTGCAGATTGTTGGCGCGCAACAATTCCTCTGTATAAGTGAACAGGAAATTGCTGTCGGTCTTGAGATGGCACAGTCCTCCGTCCACCATAAACTGGCGGTATCGCTGGAGAAAATAGGTGCTGGTGAGCCGCTTGGTGGCCTTCTTCATCTGCGGATCGCTGAAGGTGAGCCATATCTCGGCCACCTCGCCCGGAGCGAAGAAATGAGTGATGAACTCAATCTGTGTGCGCAGGAAGCCCACATTTCGCATACCTGCATGCAGGGCCTCTTGGGCCCCCGTCCACATGCGGGCACCCTTGATGTCCACACCGATGAAATTCTTGTCGGGACACATGCGGGCCAGTCCCAACGTATATTCCCCACGTCCACAGCCCAGTTCCAGCACAATGGGATTACCGTTGTGGAAGAAATCCTCATGCCAGCGGCCACGGAGCGGGAATGCACCTTCTTGGATGCGTGCAAACGGGCACTCCACCACCAAAGGGTTTTGTGCCATGTCTGCAAACTTTGCCAGTTTTCCTTTGCTCATACGGGGAACTCCTTACTTTTCAAACGCCAATGTCGTACTGCCGATGTTGTGTCCGTCGGCAAAGATGTCCACACGGTAAGTGCCCGCACTCAGCGTTTCGGCAACATCCCACCATACCTGGACTGTCTGCTCCTCTCCAGTATACTCTATATCCTTGCGGATGCTGAATTCCAGCTGTCGGTTCTCGAAGGGGAAAGTGCCGCCTTGTGTGAGCACCTGGCCCGTTGGAGTGGCAATGCGCACATAGATGCTCCGTATGCCCGTCTCGGCCGTCACATTGCGGGCTATTGTGAAGCCGATGGCAAACTTCTTCACATCCTTTATCTTCTTTGCTGCCTTTCCGCGCTTATTGCGTCCTTCCATCCACACACCGGAGGCATCAAGTTGTGCGGCGATGTCCACCTTGTGCGAGAGAGTTTCGTTCTCGTTGCTGAGCGTACTGATATGCGCACGTGCCTGTTGGTTTTGCGTCTTCAGGTTATCGTTCTCCCGGGCCAGCATCTGGTTTTCCCGGTTGAGTGAGTCAATCTGCTGCACAAAGCTCTTGAGCACCTTGCGCAACGTGGCCAGTTCTTTTTTCAGACGCATGATTTCAGCAGCATCGGAACTCTTCACACGCTTCAGCTCCTCCAGCAGTTCCTCTGTGCGCTGCTGCTCCTTCTCCAACTGTGCCACGAGAGAGTCGTTCTTGATTTGCGTCTTCATCTCGTTGTACTGCATCGCGAACTGCTCATATTCGTTCTGCATCTCACGCTTGTCCATCTCGGCCAGTTCCAGCATCTGGTCGCTTTCCTTTTTCTGGTTGTGCATACGGATTGCCAGAAAACCGATAATTCCACACAAAATGGCAAATGCCAAGGCTATAATCATGCCTTTTCTTTTCTTATCCATGGTTAAATTGCAATTATTTTATGCAAAGGTAGATATTTTTTTTTGACGTGCAAATAAAAACCCGTATCTTTGTCCAAATATAAGCAAGCTTTACACACTTTTACATACAATATTAAATAACATCATGAAACCAGTTCAATCAATTTGGCTGACGCTTGCAGCACCCTTTATGTTCGGGCAGCAGGCGAACGCACAATCGGTAGAGCAACTCAACGGCACCACCGTACAAGTGAACCTACCAGAGGGCCAACGCATGTATCTCGACTTCTATGGCCCCAGTATCATCCGCGTCTTCCAGGACCCGCAAGGAGGCATCATCCGCGACCCGGAGGCACGTCCAGAGGCACGCATCCTGGCCGACAATCCTCGTAAGGCCGTAGGACCTCTCAAGATGGAAGGCAATGTCCTCACCACCGACTCCATCCGCGTGAAGATTGACGCACAGACAGGTGCCCTCACCATCGAGAAGGACGGCATACCTGTAGTGGAACAGCTAGGGGGCGTCAATTTTGGGAAGAAAGACGTGACGGTAACCTTCCGCCAGTCGCCCACCGACTATTTCTATGGCGGCGGTTGCCAGAACGGACGCTTCAGCCACAAGGACCAAGTCATCAAGATTGTAAACGACAACAACTGGACCGACGGCGGCGTGGCCAGCCCCAATCCGTTCTACTGGAGCACCCGTGGCTATGGATTGATGTGGCACACCTTCGCCCCAGGCGAATACGACTTCGGACACGGAGAGGAAGGCAAGACGGTAGTCAGTCACAACACTACCTACGTAGATTACTTCCTGATGGTGGACAAAGGCGCGAGGGCACTGCTGAACGACTATTATCAAATCACCGGCCAACCCGTGTTGCTGCCCAAATTCGGATTCTACGAGGGACACCTCAATGCCTATAACCGCGACTACTGGACAGAGTCGGAAAAAGGCTTCATGGCATACGAAGACGGCAAACGCTACAATGAAAGCCAGAAGGACAACGGCGGCATCCGCGAAAGCCTGAACGGTGAAAAGAACAACTACCAGTTCAGCGCAAGGGCTGCCATCGACCGCTATCTCGACAATGATTTCCCTCTGGGATGGTTTTTGCCCAACGACGGATATGGAGCCGGCTACGGACAAACAGGCACGCTGGACGGGAACATCCAGAACCTGAAGGAGTTTGGCGACTATGCACGCAGCAAGGGCGTGGAAATCGGCCTGTGGACCCAGAGCGACCTGCATCCCAAAGAAGGCATTGAACCCCTGCTCCAGCGCGACATTGTGAAAGAAGTGCGCGATGCCGGCGTGCGCGTGCTGAAGACCGATGTGGCATGGGTGGGTGCCGGCTACAGTTTCGGCCTCAACGGTGTGACCGATGTAGCGCACATCATGCCCTATTACGGCGGAGAAGCCCGGCCCTTCATCATCACACTCGACGGATGGGCCGGCACACAACGCTATGCAGGCATCTGGACAGGCGACCAAACAGGCGGACAATGGGAATACATCCGTTTCCATATTCCCACATATATCGGATGCGGTCTGAGCGGACAGCCCAATGTCAGCAGCGACATGGACGGCATTTTCGGTGGCAAGCATACACCTGTCAATGTGCGCGACTTCCAATGGAAGACCTTCACCCCCATGCAGCTCAACATGGACGGATGGGGCTCCAACCCCAAGTACCCTCAAGCATTGGGCGAACCAGCCACCAGCATCAACCGCTGGTACCTGAAACTCAAGAGCCGGCTGATGCCATATACATATAGTACCGCGCGCGAGGCCGTAGACGGTCTGCCCATCATGCGTGCCATGATGCTGGAGGAGCAGAACCCTTACACCCTGGGGCGTTCCACACAATACCAGTTCCTGTATGGTCCGTCCATCCTGGTGGCCCCCATCTACAAGGAAACCCGTGCCGACAAGGACGGAAACGATGTGCGCGACGGCATCTATCTGCCCAAGGGCGAATGGATAGACTATTTCACCGGCGAAGTGTATGAGGGCGGCTGCATCCTCAACGACTATGCAACACCCTTGTGGAAACTGCCCATCCTCGTGCGCAGAGGCTCCATCATTCCCACCCATATATCCACCAACACACCAGCTGAAACAGATGTCCACCTGCGCATCTATGACCTCTACCCCGGCCTGGGCACCCAGTCCTTCACCGAATATGACGATGACGGCAAGACACAAGCCTATCTGGGCGGAGCCTGCGTGACCACAGCCATTGAACAGACAATGGACGCCAAAGGACAATACACACTGAAGGTGCTCCCCGCCAAAGGCAGCTACGAAGGCTATGAGCCAGCCAAGAGCACACGCCTGCGCATCTATTGCAGCCAGGAACCTGGCAAGCTGACCGTTTCCGTGAAAGGGAAGAAAGTGAAACTGTTACGTGTGAACGATTACCAGACCTGGACACAGACACCCAACAGCTACTACTACGGAAAGGAGAACACCACATACATGGACTGCGAAGCATTGATGATCCATCTGGCACAGACCGATGTGACAGAAAACGACATCCAGGTAGCCATCAAGAACATCCAGCTGCAGCAGGCCGGACATTTCCTGAAGAGCCACGGAGCCCTCCAGACACCCAGCAGCAAAATCACCGAAGAGGAACGCCAGGCCTACAGCCTCATGCCCGAATGGAAAGAAGTGGCCAATGCGGACTACTATGAAATTGAGTTCCAAGGCCAGCGCTTCTCCAACATACACCAGCTT
>JAEDIG010000143.1 GCA_016292545.1 Bacteroidaceae bacterium | reverse complement strand
ACTGCAGATTCTGGTCCTGCCTTTCCTGGTTCGAGTCCGGGTAGCCCAACGAAGTCCTCCCCATCCTGCGGAGGGCTTTTTTTGTGTGTGCGTATGTTCCCTGGGGACAGGAGAGGGGAGGGGCTGAGCGGGAGGGATGGCCGTAGGCTGTAGGCGGAATGGGAGGTGGCGTTGCAGTTATAGGCCCGAAAATAACTGCAACAACTGCAACAACTGCAACAACTGCAACGCCTCAATGCTATATGATGACAAAAATCTGAGGTGAGTCGTACCAATTTGTTTTTTATCATCACTATGCCCGCTGAAAGAAACGCCGGAGGAGGCCCCTGCCTCAGATGGCGGGCCTCCTCCGGTTGGAATGTTTTGTGTGTGGTGTTTCTTATTGTTTGCTGTTGTTTATGGTCTCGTCCACGGCGCGAATCTTTTCGGCCAGCAGGTTGAGCTCGTCGCGCAGCTTGTCCACCTTCTTGCGCATGGTGTCCACCAGCGTATTGCCTTTTTTCGAGGAGGCAGACAGGAATCCCAGATTGTTCTCGTAGGTCTGGATTTCCGTTTTCAGGTTTTCGTATGCGCGCATCATCTTTGCCCGCTCCGTGTTTATTGCCGACGTGCCCTCGTCCACCTTTGCTGCCAGGCTGTTCTTGAAGTTCTTGAGCCTGCGGCGTGCAACGTTCTCGCTCTGGTTCTTGTATATCTTGTCCATCAGCGAACTGAAGGCCTCATACACCTGGTCCTTTTCGCGGAAGGGCACATGTCCGATGGCATTCCACTGCTTCTGTATCTCCTTGGCCTTGGCAATGAGCTGTCCGTTGTCGCCGCCGTCCACCAGTTCCTGCAGCTGGGCGATGAGTCCGCGCTTCTGCTCCAGATTGGCCTTCTGCTCCTCGTTGGCAGAACTCTGGGCTTTCTTCTTCTCCTCGAAGAACTTGTCGCATGCCTGGATGAAACGCTTCCACAGCGAGTCGGCAAACTTGCGGGGCACGGAGCCTATTTCCTTCCATTGTTTCTGCATCTCCACGAAGGCATCGGCTGTGGCCTTCCAGTCGGTGCTCTCGGCCAGTGCCTCGGCGCGCTCCACTAGGGCCTTCTTCTTGGCCAGGTTCTCGTTCTGGCTCTCTTTCACTTGGCGGAAGAACTGTGCCTTCTGCTCGAAGAACTTGTCGCAGGCCATGCGGAAACGCTCAAACACTACCGTATTCATCTTCTGGGTGGCATATCCGATGGCCTTCCAGCTGGTTTGCATGTCGATAATCTCCTTGGTTACGCGGTCCCAGTCGGCAAAGGTCTTCAGGGCTTCTGTGTCTACGGCCTCAATCTGTTCGCAGAGGGCTTCCTTCTTGGCCAGATTCTCTTCCTGCATGGCCTTCTGTGCCTCAAAATGGGCCTGGTGGCGCTTGCGCACGATGGTGCTGGCCTCCTTGAAGCGGTTCCATATCTCGTCGCGGAGGTCCTTGGCCACGGGGCCGGTCTCCTTCCATTCCTGATGTAGGTTCTGCAGCTGGTTGATGGCGGCCACCACGTCTTCTTCTGTGGCCAGTGCCTCGGCCTGCTCGCAGAGCTTGGTCTTTATTTCCAGATTCTTGCGGAAGTCATAGTCGCGGAGCTCATGGCCCAGCTTCAACAGGTCGTAGAACTGCTCCACATAGAGCTGGTAGTTTTTCCACAGCTCTGTGGCGCGCTCGGCTGGCACCGCCTTTATCTCTTTCCATTCGGCCTGCAGGGCCTTGAACTCGTCGAAGTGCTGGTTGGCCTCTTCAGGGGTGGCGGCCAGTTGCTGTATGCGCTCCAGGATGCGCAGTTTGGCATCCAGGTTCTGCTGTTTCTGGCGTTCCACTTCCTCCAGCTCGGCGGCCCTGCGGTCGCGGATGATTTGCATCAGTGCGCGGAATTCCGGCTCAAGGGCATCCAGCTTGGGCACAAACTTCTCAATCTCTCCGCCAGCTTCCACGAATTTGTCGCGTTCCTGCATTGTCTCGGTGTTGTGGAGTTTGTAGAACGTGGCTTTCAGCATGTCGGCCTTTTGCTTGTCAATGGGGTCTTGGCTGGCAATCATTTCCTTGGCCATGGCCACCACTTCCTCTTTTGTCTGGGGTTGTGTCTGGGCGGCTTCCTCGGCCCCTTCGTTCACTGGGTTCAAAATCGTTTCGATTTGCTCAGAAGACTGCTCAATGGCAGTGGTTTCATTAGTCTCTAAAGAGTCCATCATCATGTTGTTATTCGATTTGTATTCGACAATAACCTGGTTTTACCAAGTTTTCAAGGCACAAATTAAGGTAAAAAATCTCTTACTACCTAGAAATTCCGTTGTTTTTTTTAAAAAATGGGGCTAAATCCACGTTTTTCGCTTGAAATACCACAGCAACAGGAACGTAACGCCTATGGAAATGACCAATGCAAGGGGGAATCCCCACCATGTCGTTTCCATGCCGTTCACCAGGTTCATTCCGAAAAGGCTGGCCACCAGTGTGGGGAACATCATGATGATGCTGATGCTGGTGAGCATTTTCATCACGCCGCTCATGTTGTTGTTGATGATGTTGGCATAGGTGTCCATTGTGGAGTCGAGGATGTTGGCATAGATGGAGGCCGATTCGCGCGCCTGCGACATCTCGATGTTGACGTCCTCGATGAGGTCGGCGTCCAGTTCGTCTACGGGCAGCTTGAACTTGAGTTTGCTCAGCAGTGTCTCGTTGCCGCGGATGGAGGTGATGAAGAAGGTGAGGCTGTCCTGCAGTTTGCTCAGGTTGATGAGGTCGGCGTTGTCGATGTGGCGGTCGAGGTTCTCCTTCGATTTTTCCAGCAGGGCACTGATCTGCTTCAGACGCTTCAGATACCACACGGCACTGCTCAGGAACAGGCGGAATACCATGTCCACCGAATCGGTGAATCCCTGTCCGCGGCGTTGCTGGAACGACACGAAGTCTATCATCATGTTGGTTTCGAAATTGCACAGCGTCACACACACACCCTTGCCCATGATGATACCCAGAGGGATGGTGATGTAGGGCGTGCGCGACCGCACCTCCTTCACATACGGTATACGCAGGATGATGAGAATCCATCCTTCGTCAAACTCATAGCGAGCCCGCTCGTCGGTGTCGGCAATATCTGATATAAAATAGTCGGGAATGCCCAGCGTGTGTTCCAGGAAGTCGCAGTCCTCTTGGGTGGGGCATGTCACTTGCACCCAGCACCCCTGCTGCCACTCTTCCATTGTACGAAGTCCATTTGTCGTGTTCCAATACGTTCGCATCTTCAGGTCCTCCTTGTTGAAAGTGAATACATGATGAATGATAACCAACCGGGAGGTGGCCTGCGAGAGGCATTCACGTCCGGCGGCCTACAGCTTCATATTTTCCGCGTGATAGTCGTCCATTTTCTGTTGTTTGTTATTTTTTCGGCCGCAAAGTTACAAAGAATCGTTGGAATAACCGCACAAAACTTTCACTTTTTTTGCGCTTGTTCTCCTTCTGGACGCAAAAAAATCCTCCCCCGCATGGCACCGGGGTGGCCACGTGGGGGAGGATTGCCGCCGGCTGCGCTGAGGCGGGCCGTGCGGATGCGGGGGTTATTCCAGTGAGCGGAGCACCGCCTTGGCGTTGCGGATCATGTCTTCCACATTGGCCGAAGCGTCCACCTGGCATGTGGCGAAGGGCTCCAGCAGGCTGTTGAGCCGCTCCAGTTTCTTGCCCTTCAGCTCGCTGCGCAGAATGCGTATCTTCTCATAGTCCTGGATGCCTTCCACCAGGCGTTCCATGCGGATGCTGCTGCCGCCGGGGTACACCAGGAAGCAGTCGCCGGCCAGCCATGTGCGGAAGCGTGCGTCCTGCCAGGGGTTCTTCACCCAGCTGTTGTAGGCCCAGCGCAGATAGCCGCTGTAGCCTACGGCTGCCGCATGCCATCCCAGGAAGGTGGATTCGGCTGGTGGCGATGACACGAAGGTGTTGGGGCGGTCGGGGCCGCAGCAGGTGTAGAAGGTGACGCGCTTGCCCTGTGCCAGATGGGAAGTCAGCTGCTGGGGCTCCAGAATGGGCTGTTCGTAGGCGAAACTCACGTCATACATGCGTTCGGCCACCTCGGGGCCGAAGTAGTTGACTGCGCCTTCCACCTTGAATCCTGTGCCCGATTTGGCCAGCACCGCATGGGCCGGCTCCAGCAGATTCTTGGGCCGTTCGTCCATGGCGATGCATGTCTTCTCGAACCATCCCTTCTGCTTCAGATGGGCGGCAAAGTCCTTGAGGAAGGGCAGCAGGTATTCTTCATAGGCGGCCGTCCCGGGCTCCAGCTTCACCTGTCGGGTGCAGTTTTCGGCCTCGTTGAAGTATTCAAAGGTCAGATGCCAGGGCAGTAGTGTGTAGCAGTCGATTTGCTCCTTTATGCCGCAATCCATCATGAATTCCACCCAGCGGTCGAACACCCGGTAGTCGTAGTGCCATGTGCCGTCGGTCCGCTTGAACTTGCCGATCATGCTTTCAAAGGGGTCCTCGGTCTGCGAGTTCCAGGGATGCTGGATGATGCTGGCCGTAATCACCTTTTCGCCGGCATCGGCCAGAAGTTCCATGGTGGGGCGCATCAGGTCGAAATGCTCCTTGCTCCAGAGCGGCACGTTGTAGAAGCGGGCCACGGAGTAGGGATTTTGCCAGAGGTCGAGGTGGAAGGCCCACTGCGAGGGGGGAGGCAGCACGCGGGCCGACACCTGCAGCGTGAGCGGGAGCTCCAGCTCTGTGCCGTCGCACGTTACTTTCACCATACCTTTGTATTTGCCCGGAGCCTGGTTGGCGGGCACCTTTATGTCGAGCCACAGCGGGCGCACGGTGGCGGCGGGTACGGCCATCTCGCCAGCGGGCTGCAGACGGTCGGCCAGCAGCAGTTCCTTGCTCCTGTCGGGGAGGCTGTCGCTGAGCACATAGCGCACAAAGTATTTCTTCACCTGCGAGGCAGGTATCACCTGTTTGCCGCAGGTGAGGTCGCTCACCGTGAAGCTCATTCTGCCGATGGCATTGGGGCATACCAGTACGGCTTGTGCGCTCACTCGCTCGCCTCTCCAGGCATTGAGCAGCAGGGTGGAGGACAAGCGGGGCACGGCGTTGCGCTTGTAGCGCATGTCGGTGGTTCCCCATCCCAGACGGGTTTGGGTGGCCTGCTTCCAGCATTCGGCCGAGGCGGGCTCGGGGTCGGCCAGCTCCACGTCGGAGGGCTGGGCGAATGCGGGCATGGCCACAAGGAAAAGTCCTGCCAGCCATGTTCTGCACTGGCATAGGGTGCTGCGCTTGGCGTGCAGCGCGGGTGTGGTGGTTTTGTTCATTGTTTTTACGTGTTTTTTGATAAAAATCGCCACAAAGGTAAGCATAAAAATCGACAAACGCGCATGAATCTGCAAATAGAGTAATAAATAAAGTTAAAAAAACAGCATCGCGCGTGGTGGGGTTATAAGAAATGTATATCTTTGGACAAAATTTAACAAACATCATCTACAATAAAAGTTTATGCTTAGGAAAATCCGACTGACATTGGCCATTATCTTTTGGCTATTGGTCACCTGGCTGCTGGTGGATTTCACCGGCACCGCTCACCAGTATCTGGGCTGGATGGCCAAGATACAGTTCATGCCCGCCCTTTTGGCCCTCAATGTGGGGGCTTTGCTGTTTCTGGTGGTGCTCACCCTGCTTTTCGGGCGCATCTATTGTTCGGTCATCTGCCCGCTGGGCGTGATGCAGGATGCCATTGCCTGGTTCAGGCGCAAGCGCAACAAATATGCCTTTTCGTTGCCCCACAGCAAGGTGCGCCATGGTTTTCTGCTGGCCACGGCCGTGTTGCTGCTGGCCGGCATGGGGTGGCTGGCCGGCCTGCTGCTGCCCTATAGCACCTACGGGCGTATCGTAGGCTCCCTCCTTGCACCTCTCTATCGGATGGGCAACAACGTGCT
>JAEDIG010000014.1 GCA_016292545.1 Bacteroidaceae bacterium | reverse complement strand
GCCTTTTTCGGCAAAACTCTCTGCTTCCACCAGTAGACCGGAGGCTTGCATCTTTTGTGCTCCAAAGAGCAACAGAAGGATGACTATTGTCACTGATTTGACTGTATACATATTAATATATATATTATATAGGGAGGGCTAGAACAGAAGAATGCCCGCCAACCCGCACATCAGGAGCAGGTGGATGGGGTTCATCCTGTACACCTGCTGGCCGATGAAGGCAAAAGCGAACAAAGCCACGCTAATCCAGAATTGCCAGGGATTGGCCTGTGGCGTGCTGAAGTTCTCCTCGTTCATGAGCAGGAGAGAGGCTGCGGCCAGAAGTCCGACTACTGCGGGACGAAGTCCTGTCAGGGTATGGCCGATGGAGGCACTGTCCTTGTATTTCATGAAGAACTTGCTGATGGCCAGCATGAGAATGAAACTGGGCAGAACCACTGCAAAGGTGGCGATGAAGCTGCCCAGTATGCCCCAATAGGGCGCATAGCCAGCGTTCACCACACTGCTGTAGCCCACATAGGTGGCACTGTTGATGCCAATGGGTCCAGGTGTGCTCTGGCTCACTGCCACAATGTCGGTGAACTGGCCCGTGGTGAGCCAGCCATAGCGGCTGACCACTTCGCCTTGAATCATGGAAATCATGGCATATCCGCCACCAAAACCGAACAGCCCAATCTTGAGGAATGTCCAGAATAATCGTAGGTATAACAGTATCATCTTTCTATTCTCCTTCTTTGGTGAACTGGCCGTAGGCATAGCCGCCAAGGCCGGCAATCAGAATCACGAATATGGGGTTGAAGCCCAAAAGCCATATGGCCAGGGCTGCCGCAATGGGAATCCACACATTGGTGCGGGTGATGTGGGCTCCCTTGCCAATCTTGAATACGGGAGCGGCTATCAGTGCCACCACAGCCGGGCGTATGCCGCGGAATATCTTGTCCACCAGAGGATATTCCCTGAAGTGCTGGAAGAACAATGCAATGAGCAGGATAATTACAAAAGAGGGCAGGCAGGAGCCCAGCGCACTCATGAATGCGCCTTTCTCCTTGCCTACCTTATATCCAATGAAAATGCTGATGTTCACTGCAAAGATTCCCGGACAGCTCTGCGCGATGGCAATGAGGTCGAGAAGCGACTCCCGGCTAATCCACTTTTTTTCGTCCACCACCTTCTGCTCGATAAGGGGAATCATGGCGTAGCCGCCCCCGAAGGTGAACAGTCCGATGTGGAAGAAAGTCTTGAACAGTTCCCACATAGCCTTCTCAGTTATGCCTTGTGTGTCTTCACCCATTCGCGGGCGTTCACGAATGCCTCAATCCAGGGCGTCACCTGATCCTGTTCCTTGCGGTCGGCAGGATAGAAACCGCACTGCCATGGATAGAAGGCACGTTCGAGATGGGGCATCATGGCCAGGTGTCGGCCGTCGGCACTGCAGATGCCGGCTGTAGCAAAGTCGCTACCGTTGGGGTTGGCGGGATAGCCTTCATAGGCATAGCGGAGCACGATGTTGTAGTCCTCTGCCTTTCCGGGAAGGTGGAACTTGCCTTCGCCATGGGCCACCCAGATGCCCAGACGGCTGCCAGAGAGACTCTCCATGAGTACGCTGCTGTTGGGCTGCACATCGAGGCCTACAAAGCCGGACTCGAATTTGTGGGAGTCGTTGTGGAGCATGGCGGGCTTTTCTGTTCCGCCTTCTGTGACGCGGCCCACCAGACCCAGTTCCACCATCAGCTGGCATCCGTTGCATACTCCGAGCGAGAGGGTGTCGGGCCGGCTGTAGAAGCGGTCGAGTGCTTCCTTGGCCTTGGGATTGTAGAGGAAGGCACCGGCCCATCCCTTTGCGCTTCCCAGCACGTCGCTGTTGGAGAAACCGCCGCAGAATACGATGAAGTTCACCTCATCGAGTGTTTCGCGTCCGCTGATAAGGTCGGTCATCATCACGTCCTTTACGTCGAATCCGGCCAGATAGAGCATGTATGCCATTTCGCGCTCGCCGTTGGTTCCCTTCTCGCGGATGATGGCTGCACGGATTCCGCTGGGCTGGCGACGTTCGGGATGAATGTCGTATCGGCTCAGCTTGCCGTTGAAGCCAGCCGGCATGCGCCATTCGAGGGGCTGCTGGCGATAATTCTCAAAGCGTTCCTTTGCCTTGCCGTTCATGCTCTGCCGGCGGTCGAGCAGGTAGCTGCTGCTATACCATACGTCGCGCAGGTAGTCGATGCCCAGCTGGTATTGCAGGCCGTCCTTTTCGATGAGAAGATGGCGATCCTCGCAGGGCTTTCCTATGTTCACATAGCCCACACCGGCCTGTTCGAGGATGGTCTTCACGGCATGGCGGTTCTTGTCGGCTACCTGGATTACCACACCTGGATTCTCGGCAAAGAGCAGTTTCACGAGGTCGTCGCCCTTCATCTTGTCCAGCTTGATTTCCATACCGCCTTCCGTGTTGGCAAAGTTCATTTCGAGCAGTGTGGTGACAAGTCCACCGGCACTGATGTCGTGACCGGCCAGAATGAGCCCTTCGTTCACCAGCTGCTGCACGGCATTGAAGGCATCGCGGAAATATTCTGCATCCTTGACAGTGGGAACATCATCGCCAATGCGGTTCATGCTCTGTGCAAAGGCCGAACCGCCCAGGCGCAGGCTGTCGAAGCTGAAGTCGATGTGATAGAGGGTGGAGGGCACGTGCTGGACGACGGGGCCTACCACTTTCTTTATGTCGCTCACTTGAGCTCCGCTGCTCACGATTACCGTGCCCGGAGAAATCACTTTTTCTCCGCTTGGGTATTTCTGTGTCATGCTCAGCGAGTCTTTGCCCGTGGGCACATTGATTTGCAGTTGGCAGCAGAAATCGCTCAGGGCCTCCACGGCTGCATACAGACGTGCGTCTTCTCCCTCCTGGGCACGGCATGGCCACATCCAGTTGGCAGAAAGGCTTACGCTGTCGATACCTTCTTCAAGAGGTGCCCATACAATGTTGGTGAGCGATTCGGCCACACTCAGCACGGAGCCTGCGGCAGGATTGGCAAGGGCTGCTTGCGGGGCATGGCCAAGGGCTGTGGCAATACCTTTCACGCCTCTGTAATCGAGAGCCACCACACCGCAGTCGCTCAGTGGCAACTGCAGTTCGCCCTGACATTGCTGGCGGGCCACTTTGCCGGTGACCGAACGGTCTACCTTGTTGGTGAGCCAGTCCTTGCAGGCCACGGCTTCCAGCTGGAGCACTCGTGCCACCTTCTCGCTCAGGTCGTTCTGGTCGTATTCCACGTTGGCATAGTGGCGTTCCACAGTGTTGTCGCGCATTACGGTCTTTGGGCTGTGGCCGAACATCTGGCTGACGGCCAGGTCGAAGGGACGTACACCATCGGCCTGCTCAAATGCAAAGCGGGCATCGCCAGTGGTTTCCCCGACCACATACAGGGGTGCTCTTTCGCGCTGGGCGATTTCGCGCACATGGTCGATATGCTTCTCGTCGATGAGCAGTCCCATGCGTTCCTGGCTCTCGTTGGCGATAATCTCTTTGGCCGAAAGGGTGTGGTCCCCAATGGGGAGCTTGCTCATGTCGATGAGGCCACCGCATTCCTCCACCAGTTCGCTCAGGCAGTTTACGTGTCCGGCACTTCCATGGTCGTGGATGCTGACAACGGGGTTCACGTCTTCCTCGCAGAGGGCACGCACCAGATTGCTGGCACGTTTCTGCATTTCGGGGTTGGCACGCTGCACGGCATTCAGCTCAATGCCACTGCTGTACTTGCCGGTTTCCACACTGGACACACTGCCGCCTCCAAGACCGATGCGGTAGTTGTCGCCACCCACCACTACAATCTTGTTGCCCTTCTGGGGTACGCCTTTCAGACAATCGCGCTTTGTGCCGTAGCCCACACCGCCAGCCAGCATGATGACCTTGTCGTAGGCGTAGGGCTGCCCTCCTTCTTCCTGATGCTCAAAGGTGAGCACGGAGCCGCAGATGAGGGGCTGTCCGAACTTGTTTCCGAAGTCGGATGCACCATTGCTGGCCTTGATGAGAATCTGCTCGGGGGTCTGGTAGAGCCATTTTCTTACAGGGAGCACCTGCTCCCATTCGCGGTCTTCCTCTGTGCGGGGATAGCTGGTCATGTACACGGCTGTGCCGGCAATGGGCCATGAACCCACACCGCCACCCATTCGGTCGCGGATTTCTCCGCCAGTGCCTGTGCTGGCTCCGTTGAAGGGCTCCACTGTGGTGGGGAAATTGTGTGTCTCGGCCTTGAGGCTGATAACGCTGTCTATGTCCTTGATGACAAAATAGTCGCTTGTACTGTGGTCTTTGGGGGCGAACTGCTCCACTACTGGACCTTCGGCAAAGGCCACATTGTCCTTGTAGGCCGAGATGATATGATGGGGATTCTCCTTTGTGGTTTTCTTGATCATCTGGAAGAGGCTGCTTTCCTTCTCTTCACCATCGATGATGAATGTGCCGCCGAAAATCTTGTGGCGGCAATGCTCGCTGTTGATCTGTGCAAAGCCGAACACTTCGCTGTCGGTGAGCTTGCGGCCCAGCTGTTGTTCCACATTGTGGAGGTAGGCAATCTCTTCGGGACTCAGGGCCAGACCCTCCTGGTCGTTGTAGGTCTCCAGATCCTCAATCTGCTGGATGGGCGCAGGCTGGATGGGAGTGGTGAAGATGTCCTGGTCCAGACCGTTGTAGAGCCTTTGCAGCATGGGGTCGTGTTCAGCCTCAGGGCTGTCTACGGGGAAATATTCCTCGATACGCTCCACACCTTGGAGTGCCATGTTCTGGGTGATTTCCACCGCATTCGTGCTCCAGGGGGTAATCATTTCCCGACGCGGGCCTACAAAATAGCCATCGATATGGTCGGCCGTTTCTGCTGTGGCATTGCCATAAAGCCAACACAGTTTTTCTGTCTCTTCGCCGCTGAGCGCATGGTTGCTCGCTGTGGCGATAATGCTCTTTTGGGGAGTCTTAAAAAAAGTAATAGCCATATTTTGCTTTGCGTGTATATATTCTTGCGTGCAAAGGTACAAAAAAAGCCTCGGATATGATGCTATCCGAGGCCATTATTTTTTGATTGTGTGTAAAGTTTGCTGTCAGAGGGTCATTTTCTGGATTTCCCCAAGGGATAGTTGATACCCATACTGATGTTGGCATGGCTGTTGAGGGGGATGAGCTGCTTGCTGAGTTTGCCCAGCAGGTGGTCCATGCCCAGGAACAGACTGAAGCCGCGGGGATGGAGGTTGATGACCCAGCCCATGCTGGTGCCTACGGTGCCTACACCCAGATTGGCCGATGCCTCAAACCACTTGCAGGGGCTTACGGTGGCACCGATGCGTTCTTCGTTCCAGCTGTATACGCCCTGAATGCGTGTGGAGCTGAGGAAACCGAATTTCAGCTTGTCATACATGGGCAGGGCGTATTCGACAGCCAGATTGAGCGTGGCTCCCAGCATGCGTGCCTTGGAGGTGGTTCCACCATCCTGCAGACGGTAGAGGTCTCCCAGTTTGTCGCCCAACTCGTCTATCTGGTCGTCTATCGATGTGCCGGGGCCGTCTTCCACCTGGATGTTGTTGAAGCCTTCAAAGATGAAATCGTCGCCATTGTTTGAGGCGGTGGCTACATTCTTCCACTTGATGAATCCCAAATCAAGGATGGAAGCACTCACTTTCATCCCGTCGAGCAATTCCTGTTTTCCGAGGTCCCATTCGGCGCCCAGATCCAGCGCAAAGCCCATGCCTCCGATGCCGGGGCTCTCCACATCCATGTTGTCAAAGTCAATCTGCTCATAGTATTCGCCTGGTCGCGACTCATATTCCTTGCGTTCGGGTTCGCCCCAGGTGAAACCTTTTACACCCACTTCCATGGTGGCCTTGGTGGCCAGCGTCCATCTGTTGGGGTCCTGAAGGTTCATGTCCAGATTGTCCATCTTCATGCGTGCGTAGGCACCGCCGATGAGAATCTTTGCCTTGCCGCCCACACGCCAGGCCTCGTTCACCTGATGGCTGTGGCCCAGTGCCACTTCTGCCCATGCGGTTGCATCTACACCCAGGTCGCTGAAGTTATAGTCGCGGTTCTCCAGCTTCTTGGTCAGGGAGAACAGTTCGTAGGGGATGTTCATGCCCACATTGGTACGTATGCCGATGGTGACAGTGTTGTATCCCTTGAAGGCATGGAAACCGAAGCTGAGAAGGTCCCAGCGCACGTCTGTGAGCAGTTTGTTGTTGTCGTTGAACCCGCTCATGGCCTTGTCGAAGCTGATGTCGGGATGCAGGTAGGTTGCCAGTCCGTTACCATTCTGCATGAAGATGTCTTTCAGGGCCAGGTTGCCTTTCAGGCCCACGTTCAGGTTGCCTGGGAGGAAGGGCACGGAGAAATATCCGTTGCGGTCGTATTCCTTGGCAGGATTCAGTTCATGTCCGTAGGTGAATCCGTCCATGAAGTAGGCACTGTTCAGATTTTGTGCCTTGGCATTGCCGCTCACACACAGGATGGCGGCTGCCAATATATATTTGATGTGCTTCATTTTGCTGTGAATAGTTGATGTGTGGGTTATAGAATCAGTTTGCATCGTATGTTACCATGCCCTTGAGAGCGGCCTTGATGTCGTGAATCTTGATGGCTGCTTTCTGGTAGAGTGTCTGGCCGTTCTGTCCTTTCAGACGGGCGGAATAGCGGATGCCGTCGAGTTGCTTCACACCATTCTTGCCAGCCAGGGCATCATTGATGGTGTGGCCTTCTGCGGCCTTGATGCTTACCTTGAAGGGCTGGTTCTTGCCGCTCTCCCCAATCGAAATCTCGTCTACCAGCAGTTGGGTGATGCGGGCTCCGTTTCTGTCGATGGGCTCGATGGTGAATGTGAAGCTGGCTGGCAGCTCATTGTCAATCTGTCCGCTCAGTTCGATACATTTGGCATCCACGTCCTCAAGGTCGTCCAGATCCTTGGCCCAGTCATTTTCTGTGTCCCTGTATACCAGCAGGAAATCAGGCCCGAAGGTGAGGGGTGCAAACACATCGTAGTTGATGTCGATGTCATATTTGCCGGTAAGGTCAAAATCTGTAGCTTCTACTGTGCAGGGGGCCACATCCACATTGATTTGGTCGGGTATCTTTTGGATGAGGGCGGGAATGCTTCCGGTGGTTGTTAGGCGTGTGGCATCCTTATAGCCTTCAGGCAGGGACGAAGCCTTCTTGTCAGCCATATAATAGTGGTTCAAACCTTGGTTCACAATGATATTGTTGGCTACAACAGGTGTGGAGCAGGTGTTGGAAGTGAGGGTGAGGCCTGTCTTGATAGGTTCGGTCACCTCACTGTTCACATTGAGCAGCAGCAATGGGTTGTCGAGGTCGAGCACCACGTCCTCATCATTGAGGAAATCGGGGAGGTCGTCCAGTTTGATGGGGTCAATGCGGTCTACATTGTGGGTGATGCTTCCTGAGAAAGTGGTCAGCACGATGTCTTTGTCCATTTCGGCCGAGCCTTTGATGTTAATTTCTGCAGGAACCAGCGAGGTGAGGTCCTTGTTCTGGATAATCTGGTTCAGCTGGTTTATGTCCATGCTTGCAATCCTTTCCAGTTCGGCTTTCAGCTTGTCTTCGGCAAATTCATCCGTGAGGATGCGTACGGTGCCTGTGAGCGAGAAATTGCCTTGGAAGGTGGCACTGTGCTTAGCGGGGTCGAAGGTGAATGCGCCTCCCTCTTCCATTCCGCTGAAGGTGAGTTCCAACAGGAGTCCGTCGCTGATTTGTATGCCTTCCGTGTCTGTTGCTGGAGTAAGCTCGTAAGCAGCAGGGATGCCTTCTTTGGGATTACATCCCTTGTTGTTGAACTTGCATTCTTCCACGTTTATTCCATCGGGGTATGTAAGCGTCAGGTCATCAAAGTGAATCTTTTGGATATAGTCGGGGAATCCGATGATATGAATCTGGAGGGTCGCCTTCAGGGTGTTGATGCCTACGCGGTCGATGCGTATGATGTCGGCTGAAATGCCATTGGCTGTGGCTGGGCTGATGGCATAGCGGGCATCTTGTGGGTCTAATACGTATTCAAATTCTTGTTCGAAATCAACGTCTTGTGTACCGAATGGCGTGTCAATGCTGATTCGTATACGCTTTGCCTGTTGGCCTTGTGCTTCTATCAGGCTCTTCAGAGGCACCGTAGTATTGAACGAACTGATGGCAGGCTTCTTGATGCGTATCTCGGCAATGTCGATGGGGTCCACGTTGGCCTCGCCCGATTGCTTGACGCAGAATATGGAATCTTTGGCATCGGCATCCCAAACGAACTGTATGACTCCATCTTCCTTCAGGTCCATGAAGTTGCGCAGATAAATGGTGTCGGTGCTGCACGTGGGCAGTGTCAGATCGGTTTCAACGCCGAGGGTGTAGTCTACATCGTCCAGGTCGTAGCTGTTGTCGATGCAGGAGATGGCCAATCCCGCACCCAAAAGCGGGAGTGCCATCATTTTGAATCCAGACAGGTGTTTCATCTTTTTTTTTGTTTTTATATTATCATTCTGCTTTATTGCGCTTTTTTTGTCAATTATGGCGCAAAGTTATGAAAAAATGTATAATAAAGCAAAAAAACAAGAATAAAAACGGCCTGCCTTTGTTTTATCGCATCATAAGATTCTCAATTATTTGCGTGAGCTGTGGTATGGGCATCTGGAACAACAGGTGTTCGTGGGGACCGTCGGGCGAAGCCTCCCAGGTGTTGGACCCATCGGGAAGTACGGTCATTTTTCCACGTTCTGTGCGAAAATAGGGTGATGCTCCACGCACAGCTACCAGTACGGCTGTCTGGTCCCAACTCATACGTCCTGCCGGGTCGTCTTGTGGCAGGCAGAGGGAGAACGCATCTACAATGGGGCTTCCCTTGATGCCGGATTCCACCAGTCTCTTTCCTGTGCGGATGTTTTCACCGATGTCGAAATCGCTCAGTGTGATGGGGGTTGGCCATTGGTTGAATACAGTCTGCGAAGCTGCGGCATCAGCGTATACGTTGAACTCGCGGCCTTGTGGCATCTTGCCGGCCATCGACACCAGCCGCTTCACCTTCTTCTTCACCAGTTCCAGCCCATTAAGCGGACTGAAGGAATCTGGCCCGGAGGCCAAGAGTGCACTCAGATTGCTGAAGAACCCTACGGTCACGATGGTTACACTGTGGTCGGGCTGTTTGCTGAGTGTGCGGCGGTATACTGCAACGGCATCCTCGCTTTGGGCGGATGTGGGTGTGCGGTGGGGGTAGTGCATGGGCAGATAGTCGGTCCATCGTGCACCTGCATGCCAGGTGGTGAGGTTGGGGGCATCCTTCCGAGGGGCACCCGTGGGAATGTCCGGACGGTTGCAGTAGGTGTTGATGACCTCGATGCAGGGCACGCAAGTGGGACACTGGTTCGACGAGACTGTGGCCAGGATTCGGGCCTCCCCGGAATCGGCCAGTGTGTGAAGGATGCTCAGTGCTCCCACGTCGTCGTAGTCGGGAGCCATGTCGGTGTCGAAGATGATGCGTGCCATTTGGCGGTTTGTGGAACAGCCTGTGGCCAGCGACAGGAGCAGGAAGAGCGAAAGGAACATTTTCATAATGGATGGATGAATTTAAGGTGATACGATAGGGATGGCCATCAGTCGGTGGAGTAGTCGGCCATCATTTGCCGGTATACGGCCAGCACGTGGCTTTTGCGGATGAAGCCAATGAACACACCATCGGAGTCTACGACCGGAAGTGTCCATGCCCTGGTTCGGTCGAACATCCTCACAACCACATCCATGGAATCGTTGACCGACAGGCGGGCCTCGGGCTCCTTCATCAACTGGCTTACCCGAAATTCACGATACAGTTCGGTGCGGAAAATGAGGTGGCGGATGTCGTCGAGATAGACTGCTCCAACGAGCTGCATCTGCCGGTTGACTACGGGGAACACCAGGTTCTTGCTGCCTGCCACCTGAGAGGCCACGTCGGCCAGCGTCATGTCGGGATAGAGCACCTGGTCGTAGTGTTGGATGA
Organism: Bacteroidaceae bacterium; assembly: GCA_016292545.1. Lineage (GTDB taxonomy): Bacteria > Bacteroidota > Bacteroidia > Bacteroidales > Bacteroidaceae > Physcousia. The sequence continues at coordinate 18,848 of JAEDIG010000014.1, read as the reverse complement.
CGCTGTCCATGCTCATGAGCGTGAGGATGGAACGGTCGGTGTGATGGGTCAGCAGGTCGCCCCGTTGGGCCAGTCGCATGGCATAGATGCTGTGAGGCTCAAACATCTTGATGGTGAGATAGGCAAACACAGCCACAATCATCAGCGGCATGAACAGCTGATAGCCGCCCGTAAGTTCTGCAATCAGGAATACACCCGTGAGCGGAGCGTGCATCACACCGCTCATCAGGCCGCACATGCCCAGCATGGCAAAGTTGCGTTCCGGCACCGATAGACCCAGCACATCATAGATGTTCCACAGGCGGCTGAACACGAAGCCTGCCACACAGCCCAGGAACAGGCTGGGCGCGAAGATACCGCCACATCCGCCACCGCCATTGGTGGCAGTGGACGCAAACACCTTGAACATGATGATGAGCACCAGATAGAGCAGCAGCAGGTGGGCGTGGCCGTAGAAGAGCGAGCTGTTCATGGCCGTAATCCAGTCGGACTGTCCATTGCCGTTGAGCAGCAGGTGGATGAGGTCATAGCCTTCGCCATAGAGCGGAGGAAACAGATAAATGAGCAGGCTGAGCGTGACACCTCCTATGGCCAGCCGTGTGTAGGGTGACTGCATGCGTCGGAAAATGCCTTCGAGCCAGTTCATCGTGCGTGTGAAATAGAGGGCCACAAGGCCGCATGCGATGCCCAGCAGAATGTAGGCTGGTATGCGGGTCACCTGAAAGGGGTCCTGCAGATGGAATTCAAAGACCGGCGATATGCCCGATACGGCAAAGGTGAGGCCGGCAGCGGTGACGGAGCTTACCAGCAGGGGCAGAAGGCTGCTCATGGTGAGGTCGATCATCAGCACTTCGAGCACGAACACCAGCCCTGCAATGGGGGCCTTGAAGATGCCGGCCACTGCTCCGGCAGCGCCACAACCCACCAACAGCATCATCTGCTTGCCCGACAGGCAGAACAGACGGCCCAGGTTGCTTCCGATGGCACTTCCCGTGAGCACAATAGGGGCCTCTGCTCCCACGCTTCCGCCAAAACCGATGGTGATGGCACTGGCCGCAACGCTGGTCCATGTGTTGTGGAGCTTTATCTTGCTCTGCTTGCGGGCGATGGCAAAGAGAATCTTGGTGACTCCGTGGCCAATGTCGTCGCGCACCACGTAGCGGATGAAGAGCATGGTGAGGAAAATGCCCACAACGGGGTATACCAGATAGAGCCAGTTGGCTCCTGTCACATTGAATTCCTGCGTCAGGAAGTGCTCAATCTGCCCGATAAGCCATTTCAGCAGCAGACCGGCCAGTGCGGTGAAGATGCCAACCAGAAAACTGATGATGAGTATGAACTGGTTGGCAGAAAGATGTGCCCTTCGCCATTTGAGCACAATGGCCAGCAGGTTGCGTGTGTTCATTTCCGAATGATTTGTATTTTCCCGTCCAGTTCCAGTTTGATGATTTGGCTGGGAGCTGACTTGGAGAGGTCGTTTTGTCTGGATTTCATCACATAGTCTACGCCTGCAATGATTTCGGGACTGATTTCCGTGAAATTGGCCGGTGACGGTTGGCCGCTGATGTTGGCGCTTGTGCTCACGATGGCCTTCTGGAAGCGGTAGCAAAGCTGTTTGCTGATGTTCTCGCGTGTCACACGCATTCCTACACTTCCGTCCTCTGCGATGAGGCTGGGAGCCAGGTTCACGGCTCCGTCGAGAATGAGCGTCAGTGGCTTTTCGGCATATTCGATGAGGTCCCATGCCACATCGGGCACACGCCTTAGATAGCGTTGCATGCGGTCGGCACTGTCCACGAGGCATATCATCGACTTGCTTTCATCGCGCTGCTTGAGCGCAAAAATACGCTGGACGGCATCTTCGCGGCAGGCATCGCAACCTATGCCCCAGATGGTGTCGGTGGGGTAGAGGATAATCCCGCCGTTGCGAAGCGTTGCCACGGCTTGCCTTATGTCTTCTGCAATATCCTTCTGTGTCATTTCTGTTTCTTATACCTTATATATAATAATGGGCATTTGCCGGGTGGCCTAGAATTCGCTGGTGAAGTGGAAATTGATGTGCTCAAAGTCTTGCTGGGCCATGGACAGCACATAACCGGAGTCTGCCAGGAATACGTCGCGTCCGTCGCGGTCCTTGGCCATATACTGATACTTGCGCTTCTTGAAATTCTCCATTTCCTGCTCATAGCCCGGTTGGCAGGCAATCCAGCAGGCTTTGTAGAGATGGACGGGTTCCCATCTGCACTTGGCTCCGTATTCGTTTTCCAGACGATACTGGATGACTTCGAACTGCAGCTGGCCTACGGTGCCGATAATCTTGCGTCCGTTGAACTGGTTCACGAACAGCTGGGCCACACCTTCGTCCATGAGCTGGTTGATGCCCTTTTCCAGTTGCTTGGTCTTCATCGGGTCGGCATTTTCAATGTATTTGAACATTTCGGGCGAAAACGAGGGCAGACCCCTATAGTGGAGCTGCTCGCCTTCGGTCAGTGTGTCGCCAATCTTGAATATGCCGTTGTCGGGCAGACCCACAATGTCGCCGGGCCATGCCTCATCAATCGTTTCTTTGCGCTGGGCCATGAACTGGGTGGGGCTGGAGAAACGCACGGTTTTGCCTGCTCTCACATGGAGGTAGGGCGCGTTGCGGACAAACCGTCCGGAGCACACCTTGCAGAAGGCAATGCAGGAACGGTGGTTGGGGTCGATGTTGGCTGTAATCTTGAAGATGAAGCCCGAGAACTTGTCCTCTTCCGGGGACACGGTGCGTTCCTCGGCCATTGTGGGACGCGGGAATGGGGCAATCTGCACAAAACAGTCGAGCATCTCCTGCACACCGAAATTGTTGAGCGCAGAACCAAAGAATACGGGAGCCACCTCGGCGTCGAGATAGGTGTCCACGTTGAATGCTGGATACACACCTTCCACCAGTTCCAGGTCCTCACGCAGCTTTTCGGCATCGGCCTCTCCTACATGCTCGTCGAGTTGCTTGCTGTCGATGTCTACCTCCACTTTTTCTGTCACTTTCTGTTTGTCGGGCGTAAAGAGGTTGAGGTTGTGCTCATAGATGTTGTATACGCCCTTGAAGCGCATGCCTTGGTTGATGGGCCAGCTGAGCGGCCTCACCTTGATTTGGAGTTCTTCCTCCAGCTCGTCCAGCAGGTCGAACGGGTCGCGTCCTTCGCGGTCCATCTTGTTTGCGAAAATGATGACGGGTGTCTTCCTCATGCGGCACACGGTCATCAGTTTGCGCGTCTGTGCTTCCACACCCTTTGCACTGTCCACAACGATGATGGCGCTGTCCACAGCTGTGAGCGTGCGGAAGGTGTCTTCGGCAAAATCCTGGTGGCCGGGTGTGTCGAGGATGTTCACCTTGTAGCCGTTATAGTCGAATTCCATCACGCTGGTGGTTACGCTGATTCCGCGTTGCTTCTCAATCTCCATCCAGTCGCTGGTGGCTGTTTTCTTGATCTTGTTGCTCTTTACGGCACCTGCCACCTGTATCTGGCCACCAAAAAGCAGCAGTTTCTCAGTAAGGGTGGTCTTTCCCGCATCGGGGTGCGAGATGATGGCAAACGTCCTTCTTCTTTCTATTTCCTGATTCATTCTTTTTAGATTACTTTTTTCAACACAATACGTTCATTCTGCCCGCTCATACAGCACGGACAGCATTTCCATCCATTGGGTGATGGGCGCAATGGCTTCGCGTGTCTGCCGGGAGGGCTCCTCGCCCTTCATCTTGAGCAGGGTGAATCCATAGATGGCTTCCAGGCTGTTCTCCACCTCGTTGCGTGTCTTGTCCCCCCCATGGGCGCGCAAGGCCACGATGCTGGGCAGTGCCTTGTAGTAGCAGGCGTGATAGGCGGCTTGCTTGGAATCCTGCATCAGTTCGCAGTGGCGGTCGTAGAGCAGCGATAGGGTGGCCTTCACCACTTGCACGTGTCCTTTTTCCTGGCAGCCTTCTTCCTTCATCATCCTTATGATGGCTGCATACCAGTCGCTGGCCTCCTTCTCTTTTTCCCCCTCATAGCCGAATGTGGCCAGATAGGAATGGGTGACCCGTTCAATGTCGAGTTGGCAGGCCCTGAGCATGTCCTCTATCTGGAACATGTAGATGATGTAGGCCGTGATGTTACTTTTCCTGAGTTTTTGTGCGATGTACATTAGATGTAATTCAACTTAAAACATAATGTGAAGATGACTCCCACGACCGAAGCTACCATCACGATGATGCCAATGATACGGTTGATGCGTCCGATGGTTTGCATCTGGAAACTGTTTCTCACCTTGTCTATCATGTGGGTGAGTCCGCCCCACCACAGTAATGCTCCTGCCAGCAGGCTTAGGACACCGATGAACTGCTCCAGCGGTTGGTCGATGACTACAAACTCGAATCTGGCAAAAAGGGCCAGGAAGAGCAGAACGATGAGCGGATTGCTCAGTGTTACCAGGAAACCCGTGATCATGTTGCTCATCAGACTGCCACGGTTCTTTCCTGCGGGAACCTGCGAGGGCTTGGAGCGGAATGTGTACCATCCGAAGAAAAAAAGCAGGATGCTTCCGCCCAATTTCAGATAGAACAGTGTGGAGGGTTTTTCCACCCATTCCAACACCATGCTCATGCCCCATAGGGTGATGGTGGCATAGATGAGGTCGCTCAGGGCAGCTCCTACTCCTGTAGCGAATCCGAACCAAAGGCCTTTGTTCAGGGTGCGTCGCACCGTGAGCACGCCCACTGGTCCCATCGGTGCGCTGGCAATGATGCCTATCAGCATACCGTTTATCATTATATTCAGTGTCGTAATCGGATCTATCATCATAATTGGTGCAAAATTCGGCATTTTTTTTCACTTTTCATATTTTTTTGACGAAAATTTGTGTTTTCTGAAATGATTTGTTTACCTTTGTGCTTGTCAACGCATGGAAACTGCTCCAAAATGCGATTGAAGTGATGAAAAAACGAGCGAACAGTACTTATTATCAAAATAACAATTTCATTATATCATGGAAAGAAAACCTTATGTGATTGGTTTGGACCTTGGAGGTACAAACTCAGTGTTCGGAATCGTGGACGGAAAGGCCAATGTGATTGCCGGTGTGACTGTGAAGACCAAAGGACATGGCACAGCTGAACAGTATGTAACGGATTGCTGCGAGGCCCTGAAGCCTGTCATAGAGCAGGTGGGCGGTTTCGAAAAGATTCAGGCCATGGGTATTGGTGCCCCCAACGGTAACTATTATAGCGGAAGTGTGGAGAACGCCCCCAACCTGGAATGGCCTGGCATCGTGCCTCTGGCAAAGATGTTCGAGGAGCGTCTGGGATTCCCTGTAGCCCTCACAAACGACGCCAATGCTGCTGCTATCGGCGAAATGACCTATGGTGTGGCCAAGGGCATGAAGAATTTTATCATGATTACCCTGGGTACAGGCCTGGGCAGCGGCATTGTAGTCAATGGACAGCTGGTATACGGTTGCGACGGTTTTGCCGGTGAGTTGGGCCATGTGGTTATCGACCGTAGCGAGCGTGCCCGCGAGTGCGGCTGCGGACGCAAGGGCTGCATTGAGGCTTATTGCAGTGCCACGGGTATGGTGAGGACGGCATTGGAATGGATGGCCATCCGCAACACGCCTTCAACGCTGCGCAGTATTCCCACGGGTGAGCTGGAGGCCAAGGACATCAGCATTGCTGCCAGCCAGGGCGACAAGCTGGCCAAGGAGATTATGGACTATACCGGTGAACTGCTGGGCAAGGCATGTGCCGACTTCGCCAACTTCTGCAGCCCCGAGGCTTTTGTGTTCTTTGGTGGCCCCACCAAGGCCGGTGACCTGCTGATGAACCCTGTTCGCAAGGCTTATGATGAGAATGTGCTCTTCAATTATAAGGGAAAGGCCAAACTCATCATTTCCGGTCTCGATGGTGCCAGTGCCGCTGTTCTGGGTGCCAGTGCATTGGGCTGGGAATTGTAATAGAAATCCCGCAGTTTTTAGCGATTTTTTTTTTGAGGAGGGTGTGTCGGGATGGGCACACCCTCAAATTATGGATAGCGAAGAATTTTGCCGCAAACTCTTCACTCTACATTGCAGCTGTTTAATGTAGAGTGTAGAGTTGTAGGCGACATCCGTTTTTTCGTGCGCTCCAATTTGCTGGGCTCTTCGCTTCGGCCAGTGGGCATTGGTTGCCTTTCAGGGCGTAAAAAAAAAGGAACCTTCTTTGTCCGGGTGGTTGCGTCTTTTTGCGGATGTGTTAAAAAAATGTATTGGGTAGCACAATAAAAGAGCACTCTTGCACGTTCATTAGATGATAGAGAACAAAAAAATATATGCCTATGAATCAGACTTTACCTCTTTACCCCTTTGTTGGTTTCCATCCCAGTCAGGCTCTTTTGGCCAAACTCCGCGCGTTTGCACGTGCCTATCGTCCTACACCCGAATCCCTGCTTAACTGATTATGGTTGCACCTTCTTTGCTGTCGGCCAATTTCGGCCATCTGGAGTCTGAGATGCAATGGATCAACAGCAGTCATGCCGAATGGTTGCACCTTGATGTGATGGACGGCGTGTTTGTACCTAACATTTCCTTTGGCTTTCCTGTGCTCAAGCATGTGGCCAGGTTGTGCACCAAACCGCTTGATGTACATCTGATGGTGGTCCAGCCCGAAAAGTTCATACAGCAGGTGGCCGATTTGGGCGCCTTCCTGATGAGCGTGCATTATGAAGCCTGTCCGCATCTGAACCGTGTGATTGCGCAGATTCATGAGGCGGGAATGAAGGCAGGTGTGGTGCTCAATCCTTCCACACCGGTGTGTATGCTTGAAGATGTGGTGTGCGATGTGGATGTGGTGATGCTGATGTCGGTAAACCCAGGTTTTGGCGGTCAGCGTTTCATTCCGGCTACTATGCCCAAGATTGCACGCTTGCGCCAGTTGATAGCCGCTACCGGCAGCCATGCCCTGGTGGAGGTGGACGGCGGTGTCACGCTCGACAACGCAGCCATGTTGCGCAGTGCAGGGGTAGACATGCTGGTAGCAGGCAGTTGCGTGTTCAGTGCGCCCCATCCGGCCGAGGCTTGCAATCAGCTGGCTGCTCTGTGACCACCATTCGCTTGCCCTTGCTAGGAGCTTCCTTGGCTTTGGTCTTTGGCATTGCCTTGGGGCGTTTGCTGCCTGTTCTGCCATCTCTCTTGTGTGTATGTGGCCTGTTGGTGGTGTGTGTGCCCTGCACGCTCCGCTGGCGTTTCCTGCGCGAATGGGTGGTGATGTTGCTGTGGGTTATGGCTGGGTTGTTGCGTGTGGGCATTTCCACATCTTATGCCCCTCGCCTGTTGGATGGCGTACGCCCAGTGGCAATGCGGTGCTCACAGGCATTGACCCGCCGGTTGCAGGCTGCGGGGGTGGCCGATGCGCCTTTGAGGCTTACGTCCTCTTTGCTGATAGGACGCAAGGATATGCTCTTGCGCCATGAACGTGACGCCTTCCGCCAAACGGGAACAGCCCACCTGCTGGCCTTGAGTGGTATGCATCTGGGCGTGCTGTATGCCTTGGTCAATCTTTTGGTTGTGAGATGGGTGCGTTTCAGCAGACTGCGATGGCTCTGTTTGCCTGTCGTGTTGTCGCTCGTGTGGGGGTATGTTTTCATTGCAGGTGCTCCTCAGTCGCTTGTGAGGGCGGCCATCATGGTCTCTGTGTTGTGTGTGTCTACGTTTGCTTCGCGCAGTGTGGAGCTGCTTCATCTGCTGAGCCTCTCTGCCATGCTGATGTTGCTTTATGATCCCTCCAACCTTTGGGACATTGGTTTTCAGCTTTCTTTTGTGGCCGTGTTCTTTATTGCCATATTGTATGTGCCCCTTTCCAATGTTATTGTCATCAGGAACAACGTGGTGCGATGGAGTGTGCAGCTGTTGTTGCTGTCTGTAGTCGCCCAGATGGCAACGGCGCCATTGAGCATCTATTGGTTCCATGCTTTTCCGGCTGCCGGTTTTCTTGCAAGTGTGGTGATGGTGCCTGTGGTCAGTGTGTTGCTGTATGTGGGAGTCGCAGCTCTTCTCTTCCCGTGTGTGCTCACGGGGTGGATGGTCAGCCGGTTTGCACAAATCATCCTGTGGTGCAGCGATTGCATGCAGGTGCTCACGGCTTTTACCATCCGCAGCCTTTATCCTTCTCTCTTCTCTGTGCTGCTCATGTATTTGGGGCTGTTGTTATTTACCTTTAGGCTAAGACGGCAGTTGTCGGCCATCCCAGTCGGCCAGATGTATCCCTCCCTTTAGCAAACCAGGTCAAGCTCATGTTGCTTCATCATCTTGCGAAGGTTGATGATGGCATAGCGCATGCGGCCCAGGGCCGTGTTGATGCTGATGCCCTTCATGTCGGCTATTTCGCGGAAGGACAATTCCTTGTAGTAGCGCAGGTATATGATTTCCTGCTGGGGCTTGGGCAGGTAGGAAAGCATTTTTTTGAGTAATTTCCGGTCTTGCTGCTCAATGATGTTCTTTTCATGGCCTTCGTCGATATATGCCGGGTCGTTCAGGAGCTCCTTTTTGAAACTTTCCTGCGAAGTGAGGACGGTGGAGGAGGATTTCCGCACGTAGTCAATGGTGAGATTATGGGAGATGCGGATGAGCCATGCTCCGAAATCGCCTGTGTGCTGGTAGCGGTGGTTGCGAATGGCAGTGATGGCCCTGGTGAATGTTTCCTGAAAGATGTCATCGGCATCATCGGTCTGCTTCACCAAGAAGAGTATATAGGCATATACCATATCACTATATCGGCTCAGGAGAACATCGAATGCCTCATCGGTGCCGTTTTCGTACAATTGGGCCAACGTGTAGTCGGTCATTGTGCAGAGTTTGTTCATTACGCTTAAATGTTTGTAGTTTAGAGTAATGTTGTACGATAGGCAGTCTTTTTAGAATGGGTTGATACGATGTTTGATGTTTAATATTGATCCAAAGTTAGGGAAAAAGCCCGACACGTGCAAGCTTTTCCCCTGTTTTTTTGTCGTGCGGCCTATTCTGCACGGCATCCGTCAAGACGGCATCCACGCAGGAAATCGGCAACGGCCATGCGTTTCTTGCCGGCAATCTGCAGGTCTTCCAGCTGCAGCCAGCCATCGCTGAGCGCCACTTGCAGATAGGTCTTCCCGTCGGTCTGTATGGTGCCGGCTTCTGCCAGAGGCTCCGTCTGCTGGGGGAGCGAGGTGCGGTAAATCTTCAGCGTGTTGCGTTTCCCGTCCGGGTATACGATGTCGGTCCATGCAGCAGGGTAGGGGCTCAGGCCCCTCACTAGGTTGTGGGCCTGCAGGGTGGTCAGTTCTTTCCATTGCAGGTGGCATGTGTCGCGGAAAATCTTGGGCGCATGGCGCAGAGGCTCGTTGGTGAGGAACTGCTCCTGCGGAATGGCTTTGGCCTTTCCTTCGGCAATGAGGTCGATGGTTTGCATCACTAGGGAGGCTCCGCAGGTCATTAACTTGTCGTGGACATCGCCTGCATTGTCTGCATCCAGGATGGGTATGCGTTGTTGCAGGATGATGCGGCCGGTGTCGATGTCGTGGTCCAGAAAAAAGGTGGTGATGCCTGTTTCCTTGTCACCATGGATGACTGCCCAGTTGATGGGGGCGGCACCACGGTATTGGGGCAGGAGCGCGGCGTGGAGGTTGAAGGTGCCCATGGGGGGCATGGCCCACACCACTTCGGGCAGCATGCGGAATGCTACCACCACTTGCAGGTCGGCCCTTAGCGCACGCAGTTGTTCAAGAAACTGTTCGTCCTTCAGCTTTTCCGGTTGAAGCACGGGTATGCCGTGGGCCACGGCATATTGCTTGACGGGGCTGCTTTGTAGCACATCGTGATGGCGGCCCACGGCTTTGTCGGGCATGGTGACCACACCTACTACATTGTAGCCTTCCTCTACAAGCCGGCGCAGTGTCTCAACGGCAAATTCCGGCGTGCCCATATATACGATTCTTAATGTTTTGTTCATTGTTGCTGGATGATTGTGTTGATTATGGTGCAAAATTACGTAGAATATTTGGAAAAACCATTCAAAAGCCGTTATTTTGCACCTCCAAAAGAAAAATAGACATTGACAATATGATAGAAATCCTGAAAAAAGAAGATATAATTCGCCTGAATCAGTTGCTTGATGCAGCTGAACGGATCGTGGCGTGTGTACACGTTAGCCCCGATGGGGATGCCATAGGTTCGGCATTGGCCATGCAGGGCATACTCCGTCGCAAGGGAAAGCAGGTGAGTGTGGTGGTGCCCAACCGTTTTCCCGACAACCTGCTTTGGCTGCCTGGAGCGGAGGATATACGCGTGTACTCGGCTAATGATGAGACCCTGAAGGACTTGCTCCGGCAGGCACAGCTCTTTCTGATTCTCGACCTGAACGAGCCCGGCCGGATGAGGGAACTGGAGGAGGCCGTAATGGCTTCTTCGGCTCCGAAAGTGATGGTGGACCATCATCTGAATCCCTCCCAAGTGTGGGATATGGCGGTGAGCAGGCCGGAGATGTGTGCCACCGGGGAGGTTATCTGCCATCTGGCAGCCCAGATGGGGTGGACGGCAGACATGCAGCAGGATGAGGCTGTCTGCCTTTATGCCTCGATGATGTGTGACACGGGTGCCTTCACCTACAATAGCAACCGGGCGGAGGTGTATGACTGCATCGGCATGCTTCTCCGTTACGGTATCGACAAGGACCGCATCTATCGCAATGTGTTCTGGACGGCTACGGTGGGTCGCATGAAATTGATGGGCTACATGCTGTATGTGAAGACTGAGGTGCTGCCTCATTCCCATGCTGCCATCATGACGCTCACCAATTCCGAACGGCGACGCTTCAATACGAAGAATGGCGACACGGAGGGCTTCGTCAACCTGCCTTTGCAGATACAGGGCATCAAGCTGAGTGTGTTTCTGGCCGAGGATACCGAACAGCCGGGCATTGTGAAGGTGAGCCTGAGGAGTGTGGACGACTTCCCCTGTAACGAGATGTCGGCGGCCTTCTTCAATGGCGGCGGCCACAAGAATGCCAGCGGAGGCAGGCTGTATTGCACCATGGACGAGGCCGTGCAGGTGGCACGAAAGGCCATCCAGGCCCATCTGCATCTGCTCAAGGAATAGCTGGCTTTTCCGAAGAAGATATACTTGCTTTGCCTGAGAAGTATATCTCCTTTCGGGGATGAAGTATATCTTCTTTGGAATATCAGTAGTATTGCGTGAGGAGTGTCTCAAATAGTAATAATTCATAAAACGCCTAAAATAATCAACCAAAACGGGCCTCAATCCGCTTTTTATTCATACCTTTGCCCCAAAATAGACAATTATGACAAGAAAATACCTGTGGCTGTGTATGGCTTTGTGCCTTTCGGGAATGTACCTCGTTTCGTGTAACGATGATGAGACCTATGCTGAGCAGAAGGAAAAGGAACGCAAGGCAATAGACGCTTTTATCAAGCGCGATGTGATGTTGCTCGACACGCAAGGCGACTCTCTTTGCTATGTGGGCAAGATAAATGTCATCTCGGAAGCTGAATTCTTGATGGACAGCATCACTGATTTGGAAAGGAACGAATATGTGGTGTTCAGCGGTTCGGGCGTCTATATGCAGATTGTGCGCAAGGGTGTGGGAGAGCCGCTTCGCAGTGGACAGAGCAAGCGTGTGGTGAGCCGCTATTTCGAGTACAACATTCTGGGTGACAGCCTGCAGACAACCAACCGCACACCCTATTGGGCTACCAATCCGGATGTCATGGACGTGACCAACAATAGCGGCACTATCAGCGCCAGTTTCAACACAACCATCAATGGTGGTGGCGCCATGTATATGGTATATAACAAGACCAGTGTGCCCAGTGGATGGATTGTGCCGTTGAGCTATATCAATCTGGGCCGCCAGGTGTCGGCGGAGGAGGGGATTGCCAAGGTGAGGCTGATTGTACCCCATTCCCAGGGGCAGACCGATGCCACCAGCAATGTCTATCCTTGCTTCTATGAAATCACCTATCAGGAAATGAGGGAATAAGCAGGAATGTGTGGCATCTACATCCACATACCTTTTTGCAGGTCGCGTTGCATCTACTGCGATTTCTATTCCGTTACACAAAGTGGACGTTGGATGGAGGCGTATGTGGATGCCTTGTGCCGCGAGATGCGCTACAGGCGCGACGAGGCCGGCAACCAATCCATTAATACATTATATATAGGGGGAGGAACCCCAAGTCAGTTGCCTCCGGTCTTGATGTGCAGGCTGGTTGAGGAGGTGGAGCGTGTGTTTGGCCTGGCCGCTGATGCCGAGATTACGGTGGAGGCCAATCCGGATGATGTGACACCGGAATGGCTGAATGCTATTCGTTCTACACCCGTCAACCGCATCAGTATGGGCCTCCAGACTTTTCATGATCCCCTGCTTCGTTTCCTCCGCAGACGTCATACGGCTTCTCAGGCGTTGGAGGCTGTGGCACGTTGTCGGCAGGCTGGATTCCATAACATCAGTGTGGACTTGATTTTCGGACTGCCTGGGCAGACACTGGATATGTGGAAGGCAGATGTGGAGCAGGCGCTCCAACTGCAAGTTCCCCATCTGAGCGCGTATGCCTTGCAATATGAAGAAGGCACGCGCCTGTGGAGCCTCCGGGAGCAGGGAAGGGTGGAGGAGGCATCAGAAGAACTTTCGGTGGAGATGTTCACTGTGCTTTCACGGATGGCACGACAGGCAGGCATGGAGCATTATGAAATCTCCAACTTTGCCCTTCCAGGTATGCGCTCCCGCCACAACAGCAGCTATTGGACGCAGCTCCCTTATTTAGGCTTTGGGCCTGGGGCGCATTCCTATGATGGCGACTGTGTGAGGAGATGGAACGAGCATGGGCTGCGGGCCTACGTGGAGGCTGTGGGGGATGTGCCACACGGAGAGGAACATCTTACGCCGGTGCAGAAATACAATGAAAAGGTGATGACGCGCCTGCGCACTTGCGAGGGACTTTCCCTCGAAATTCTCAGCCCTTCCGAACGTGATTATTGCCTCAATGCTGCGCAGGCATATCTGCGCACGGGAAAAATGGTGTGTAGGGGGCAATCTTTGTGCTTGGATGAGCATGCTTTCTTCATTTCAGACGCCATAATTTGCGATTTGATGCAGTAAATAGGAGCGAATTTGAGGTTTATGTTGTAAAACATGTTTTTTTATTGTGGCTATGTCAGAAAAAAATGCTAATTTTATGCCCGATAATCGAAATTTTAAACCTCTATAATACCACATTTGAAATGAAAGTTTATCAAACAAACGAGATTAAGAACATTGCCTTGCTTGGCAATGACGGTTCTGGCAAGACAACCTTGACAGAGTCGCTCCTTTATGAAGCTGGTATCATCAAGCGTCGCGGACGTATCACCCAGCAGAATACGGTCAGCGATTATTTCCCTGTTGAGCAGGAATACGGATATTCTGTGTTTTCCACCGTGTTCCATGTAGAATGGAATGGAAAGAAACTCAATATCATTGACTGCCCCGGATCGGACGACTTCGTTGGGGCTGCCTTGACTGCGCTCAATGTTACCGACACCGCCATCCTCTTGCTCAAGGGTGCCAATGGCGTGGAGGTGGGCACGCAGAACCATTTCCGCTACACGGAAAAGCTGGGCAAGCCTGTCATCTTCCTGGTGAACCAGCTCGACGATGAGAACTGTGACTATGACCGTGTGCTGGAGCAGCTGACTTCCGTATATGGCTCCAAGGTGGTGCCCATCCAGTATCCAATCAAGACAGGTCCTGATTTCAATGCACTCATCGACGTGCTGTTGATGAAGAAATATTCTTGGGGACCCGATGGTGGCGCTCCTACCATTGAGGAAGTGCCTGCCGAAGAAATGGACAAGGCCATGGAAATGCACAAGGCTCTTGTGGAAGCTGCAGCCGAGCACGACGACACATTGATGGAGAAGTTCTTTGAATCGGAAACCCTGACCGAAGACGAAATGCGTGAGGGCATCCGCAAGGGATTGGCATCCAGGGGAATGTTCCCTGTTTTCTGTGTGTGTGCAGGCAAAGATATGGGCGTGCGCCGCTTGATGGAATTCCTGGGCAATGTGGTTCCTTTTGTGGACGAAATGCCCAAGGTGTTCAATACCCGTGGTGAGGAAATTGTTCCTGACCCCAACGGACCCACCAGCCTGTTCTTCTTCAAGACGGCTATGGAGCCTCATATCGGTGAGGTGCAGTATTTCAAGGTAATGAGCGGAACCATTCACGAGGGTGCCGACCTCACCAACGCTGACCGTGGAAGCAAGGAGCGTATGGCGCAAATCTTCTGCTGCGCAGGTGCCACACGTATCAAGGTCGAAGAAATGGTGGCTGGCGACATAGGCTGCACCGTGAAGCTCAAGGACGTGAAGACAGGCAACACACTGAATGGAAAGGATTGCGAGAACCGCTTCAATTTCATCAAGTATCCCAATGCCAAGTATAGCCGTGCCATCCGTGCCGCCAACGAACATGAGACCGAGAAGATGATGAATGCCTTGCAGAAGATGCGTGAGGAGGATCCCACATGGCAGATTGAGCAGAGCAAGGAACTGAAGCAGATTATCGTTCACGGGCAAGGTGAATTCCATTTGCGTACGCTGAAATGGAGAATGGAGAACAACGAGAAAATCCAGATTGTCTTCGACGAACCCAAGGTGCCTTACCGTGAGACAATCACCAAGGCAGCACGTGCCGACTATCGCCACAAAAAGCAGTCGGGAGGTGCCGGACAGTTCGGCGAGGTGCATCTCATAGTGGAACCCTACTACGAGGGCATGCCCGATCCCGAGGTCTATCGTTTTGGCAACCAGGAATACCGCATCAATGCCAAGAGCACCGAGGTTGTGGATTTGGAATGGGGCGGCAAACTGGTGTTCATCAACAGTGTGGTTGGTGGTGCCATTGATGCACGTTTCATGCCTGCTATTCTCAAGGGTGTGATGCAACGTATGGAGCAAGGACCTCTGACGGGCTGTTATGCACGCGACGTGCGTGTGATTGTATATGACGGCAAGATGCATCCCGTAGACAGCAACGAACTCTCCTTCATGCTGGCCGGACGTCAGGCATTCGCACAGGCCTTCAAGGAGGCCGGCCCGAAGATTCTGGAGCCAATCTATGATGTGGAGGTATTCGTGCCCAGCGACAAAATGGGTGATGTGATGAGCGACCTGCAGGGACGCAGGGCCATGATTGTGGGCATGACCAGTGAGAACGGTTACGAGAAGCTGACGGCCAAGGCTCCGCTCAAGGAAATGTCGAGCTACAGCACTGCATTGAGCAGCCTCACGGGTGGCCGTGCAAGTTTCATCATGAAGTTTGCCAGCTATGAGCTTGTTCCTTCTGATGTGCAGCAGAAGCTGGTTGCAGCCTATGCTTCACAGCAAGAAGATTGATAAAATCGCAACTACAATAAAAACAAATTGTAAAAATGTTAAAACCGGTACTGAAAAGTGCCGGTTTTTTTGCTTTGTGTTTGCCAACCTCCTAACTTTGCCTCCATGAAGAAGAGTTGGATATGGATTATATGTATTGTCATGGGCGCCTCGTTCCTGGTTTTGCTCTATTTGCAGATGCAATATGCAAGGGCCATGGTAAGAATGAGGAGCGAACAGTTCGATGAGAGCGTGTTCCGTAGCCTGGACCAAGCTTCGCGCAATCTTGAGCGGGCTGAAACTTTCAATTATCTGCAGAGCGTGATGGCAGAGCAGGATTCCTATGGCCTGCATTCTTCCTACGACCTCGACAGCATTCGCATTGCCGACCTCGCGATAGACAGTCTGCTTAGTGCCACGGGGCATGTGTCACACAAGATGCGCAGGCTGCCGAATATAGGGCTGTCATCGGGCAATATTGGCCATAGCAGTTCCTGGACACAAGTGACGGATCGTTTGCAGCGTCAGGTTCAGAATGCCTATGTCTATGAGCGCACATTGCTCAACGAGGTGGTGCTCAGAGTGCTGTACAGTGCCTCAGAGAAGAACCTGCAGGACCGCCTTGACCCAGGTATGCTGGACAACAGCATCAAGCAGGCGCTAGAACGCAATGGCGTAACGCTCCCGTTCCATTTCATTGTCTACACATCCGACGGACGCGAGGTGTTCCGCTGCCAGGACTATGTGGAAAAAGGTAATGAACACACCTTCACCCAGACGCTTTTCCGCAACGACCCTACGGGAAAGATGGGGTATGTACAGGTCCACTTTCCGGATTTGTACATGTATATCACGGATGTGGTGAAGATGGTTTCCCCGGCAATGATCTTCACGGTCATCCTGTTCCTCACGTTCATTGTCACTGTGTATCTGGTAGTGCGCCAGAAGAAGGTGACACAGATGAAGAATGATTTCATCAGCAACATGACACACGAGTTCAAGACACCCATCTCCACTATCTCCATCGCTGCACAAATGCTGGCAGACGAGTCGCTGTCCAAATCGCAGGAAACCTATTCTCGCTTGGGCAATGTCATCAATACTGAAACCCGACGGTTGCGCTTCCAGGTGGAGAAGGTGCTCCAGATGAGCCTTTTCGACCAGAACAATCTGGCCCTGAAGATGGTGGAACTGGATGCCAACGAGATTATTTCCAATGTGGTGCAGACGTTTGAACTGAAGGTCACACAAAGTGGCGGCACTGTACAGACATCCCTTGAGGCCATCAATCCCTTTATTATGGCCGATGAGATGCACTTTACCAACATCATCTTCAATCTGATGGACAATGCGGTCAAGTATAAGCGTGAGGATGTTGATCTGCATCTGGAGGTGGCCACATGGAACCAGGGAGAGAGCATCTGCATCTCTATCTGCGACAATGGCATTGGCATCTGCAAGGAGGACCTCAAGCGGATTTTCGACAGGTTCTACCGTGTGCACACAGGCAATACGCATAATGTCAAGGGCTTTGGTCTGGGATTGGCCTACGTGAAGAAAATGGTGGACCTTCATCATGGAAACATCAAAGCCACCAGTGAGCTCGGACAGGGAACAAGAATAGTGATAACATTACCAAATAATAACGATTAAAACGACTGACTATGGATTCAAAGTTGCACATTTTGCTATGCGAAGACGAAGAGAGTCTTGGCATGCTCGTGAGAGAATATCTTCAGGCCAAGGGCTACAATGCAGAGCTCTTCCTGGACGGTGAGGCTGGTTTCAAGGCTTTCACCCGTGGTAAATATGACATGTGTCTGCTGGATGTGATGATGCCCAAGATGGACGGCTTTACGCTGGCCAAGGAAATAAGGATGCTCAACGCCGATATCCCCATCATTTTCCTGACGGCCAAGAATCTCAAGGATGACATCCTGGAAGGATTCAAGCTGGGTGCCGACGACTATCTGACCAAACCCTTCTCAATGGATGAACTGGTATACCGTATGGAGGCCATTCTGCGTCGTGTGAGAGGCAAGGGACAAAACAAGGTGACGCGCTATATCATGGGCAAGTTCACCTTCGACACCCAGCGTCAGCTCCTGACCATCGGCAACAAGCAGACCAAGCTTACCACCAAGGAAAGTGAACTGCTGTCCTTGCTTTGCGCCAATGCCAACGAGGTGCTGGAACGCGAAATGGCTCTCAAGACCATCTGGATTGTGGACAATTATTTCAATGCACGCAGCATGGATGTTTACATCACCAAGCTGAGAAAGCATCTTAAGGACGATCCCTCCATCGAGATCAACAATGTGCATGGAAAGGGCTACAGGCTGATTGTGCCGTCGATTGGCGGTGAAAGTGTATAGCGCGCGCGTATATATATTAATGGTATAGCCCGATAAGAGATAAAAATTCCAAAGCGTACCAAGTTGTCTTTTATCATCACTTAATTCGGCCTGGATTCCGTTGTGGATTCCAGGCCGAATTTGTCTTTTTTACTGCCTGTGGCAGCGGTCCACATTGTGCTATGCTTTCTTTGTAACTTGGATGTGGGCAATCAAGCCGATGATAATCAGCAACAATGCACCCACATTGTACCAGTTATAGTCTACCAAATCACAAAAATAGCTGATGATAAGCATCAATGCGCCCAAGACAATCAGTAAAATTCCTAAATACTTTTTCATTATGAGTTTTGTTTTTATATGTTAGCTTCTTTGAGTAATACGCTACAAATTAACACAAAATTTGTGAGATACAGAAATGTTTTGGGCAAAAACTTTGTCTAGGCCCCTATTTTTGTCCAAAAACAGGCCTGCAACACACGTATGCGCCTGTATTATGTCTTCGAATTGTTCAATATTGTCCGAAACACGTCCTGTGCCGTGACCAGTTCTTCGGCATTGAGTCCGCGCAGGGCCTGCTTGAGCGTTTTATTGGCTATGAAGGAGCATTTCTCGCGCATGTTTCGCGACTTTTGGGTCAGATATACGTACTTCTTTCTGTGGTCGGCAATGCTGTTCCTGCGGGTCACCAGTTCCTTGCGTTCCATGGTGGCCAGCAGCTTCGACACGGTGGGCTTGTCTTTCATGATGGCGTTGCACAACTGCATCTGTGTGGCACCCTCCCCATGCCAGAGGACATTCAATACAGTCCATTCATCGGAACTCAGATCCACCTGGTACGATGCAAAATTCTTTTCAAAGAGGTCTTTCAGAACGTCGGATATGGTGCCGTTCAGAATGGCGTAAACCAGCCTCATCTCATATTTCATTTGTTCCATAGCGATGCAAAGTTAGAAAAAAAAACTGGAAAATCATTGTTTTCTGGATAAAAAGTTGTACCTTTGCAGCGCAATTTTGCAAAACTAATAAATTTAATCAATTTAACGTATTATGAATCAATACGAAACCGTTTTCATTTTAACTCCCGTTTTGTCTGATGAACAG
>JAEDIG010000013.1 GCA_016292545.1 Bacteroidaceae bacterium | reverse complement strand
CCAGGAAAGGCAGGACCAGAATCTGCAGTGTTACCATTACACCATAGCCCAATAAGATTGCGAGCAAACTACAGCCTCAAGGCATTTTCTTGCTTTTCGCGCTGCAAAATTACACACTTTTTTTGAACTGACCAATCTTTCGGACAAAAAAATATAAATAATTTGTTTTTTAGCCCAACAATGACTACCTTTGCGGCACATTTTACAATATTTATATGAAAGAAGCACCACATTTGGTAGATACAATCGTAGAAGCACTACAAGAGAAAAAGGGAAAAGACATCCTGGTTGCAGACATTAGCCAGATAGAAACGGCAGTCTGCGGAGCCATGGTGATATGTTCGGCAGGTTCGCCAGCCCAGATGAATGCGCTGGCACAGGAAGTGGGCGAAGCCACCATCGAGAAAAACGGCATCAAGCCTGTGGCCGCACACGGCATGCACTATGCACACTGGATTGCCCTGGACTACGGAGAGGTGATGGTCCACATCTTCCTGCCCGATGAAAGAGAATTCTATGACCTGGAGCACCTCTGGGCCGATGCGGAAATCACCCGCATACCGAATCTGGACGACTGAAAGCGCGTGTTTTTTTTGACTTACCACCTATCTATATATGGACAACGACAAGAAGAAAGGACCAAAATTCAGCCTCACCTGGGTGTATATGATTATCGCCGTGGTGCTGGGCTACCTGATGATAAACAGCGAGGGCGGAGACACACTGCTCGGAGGCACCAGCCGTACGGTCACCTACGGCGAGTTCAAGACCTATGTGGAAAAAGGATATGCACGCAACATAGTGGCCAGCAAGGACAAGGGAAGCCTGCAGATGTTTGTGGAGGCCGAACACATCAGGGACGTATTCAACCAAACGACCGTGGAAAAGGGCAAAGTGCCCTTTGTGGAAACACAATACCCCTCCGATGACCGGCTCGACGCCTTCCTCGACGAGCAACGCACGGCAGGCAATTTCAACGGAGAAATCACCTACCGCAAGGAAAGCAGCCTCGTGGGCAATTTCCTGTGGAGCTTTGGCCCCCTCATCTTTCTGGTGGCCATCTGGTTCTTCATCATGCGCCGCATGAGCGGAGGCACGGGAGGAGGCGGCCCCATGGGCATCTTCAACGTGGGCAAGAGCCGTGCGCAGCTGGTGGAAAAGGACCATGCGGGCAAGGTCACCTTTGCCGATGTGGCCGGACAGGCAGGAGCCAAGCAGGAGGTGCAGGAAATCGTGGAGTTCCTCAAGAACCCCAAGAAATATACCGAACTGGGCGGAAAGATTCCCAAGGGCGCACTGCTGGTGGGACCTCCGGGCACAGGCAAGACACTGCTGGCCAAGGCTGTGGCCGGAGAGGCCGATGTGCCATTCTTCTCCATGTCGGGCTCCGATTTCGTGGAGATGTTCGTGGGTGTGGGTGCCAGCCGTGTGCGTGACCTTTTCCGTCAGGCCAAGGAGAAAAGCCCCTGCATCATCTTCATCGACGAGATTGACGCCGTGGGGCGTGCCCGTTCGCGCGGTGCCGCCATGGGTGGCAACGACGAGCGCGAGAGCACCCTCAACCAGCTGCTCACCGAGATGGACGGCTTTGGCACCAACAGCGGTGTCATCATTCTGGCAGCCACCAACAGAGCCGACGTGCTCGACAAGGCGTTGCTGCGTGCCGGACGCTTCGACAGGCAGATCCATGTGGACCTGCCCGACCTGAACGAACGCAAGGAAATCTTCCAGGTGCATCTGCGCCCGCTGAAGATTGACAACACGCTCGACATTGACTTCCTGGCCCGCCAGACGCCGGGATTCAGCGGAGCCGACATTGCCAACGTGTGCAACGAGGCCGCCCTGATAGCCGCGCGCGGCAACAAACCGGCCGTGGGCAAGGAAGACTTCCTGTCGGCCGTGGACCGCATCATCGGAGGACTGGAAAAGAAGACCAAGGTGATGACTGCCGACGAAAAGCGCACCATCGCCCTCCACGAGGCCGGCCACGCCACCATCAGCTGGTTCCTGCAATATGCCAATCCGCTCGTGAAGGTGACCATCGTGCCCCGCGGACGTGCACTGGGTGCAGCATGGTATCTGCCCGAAGAGCGCCAGATAACCACGCGCGAACAGATGCTCGACGAGATGTGTGCCACCCTGGGCGGACGCGCTGCAGAGGAACTCTTCACAGGGCACATCAGCAGCGGAGCCATGAACGACCTGGAGCGCGTAACCAAGCAGGCCTACGGCATGATTGCCTATATGGGCATGGGCGACAACCTGCAGAACCTGTGCTACTACAACAACGAGGAATATTCCTTCCAACGTCCCTACTCCGAAGCCACGGCACAGCTCATCGACCAAGACGTGAAGCAGATGATTGCCCAGCAATACGAGCGCGCCAAGCAGCTGCTCACAACCCACAGCGAAGGACATGCCCGCCTGGCCGACCTGCTGTTCGACCGCGAGGTAATCTTTGCCGAGGACGTAGAAAAGATCTTCGGCCCGCGCCCATGGGCCAGCCGCACTGAGGAAATCCTCAAAGCCAACCCGCAACCAACATCCCCTCAATCCAATCCTGAACCATGAATTCCAAAGCCAGCAATTTCATCACCAGGACCCTTACGGGTCTGGTGTATGTGGCCCTATTGGTGGGCTCCATCCTGGGTGGTCCCCTGTGGGCCTTTTTCTTCTTTTCCGCACTTGGAGCCGCCACCGTGTGGGAGTTCTGCTCCCTCATGAACAGGCACTACGGCGCTTCGCTGGTGCCCCATATCCAAGCCCTGGCAGGGCTGGTGCTGGGCGGAGGAATATGGCTTCAGCTGGTGGGCGGAAAAAACAGCACAGCGATGTTTGCCCTGTATGCCCTGCTGATGCTCTACGTATTCGTGAGCGAGCTCTACCGACGGGCTGCCGACCCCATCCGCAACTGGGCGCTGGCCGCAATGGCACAGCTGTATGTAGCCCTGCCGTTTGCCCTCATGCCCATGCTCTGCATCTTCTTCGATGAGGCCGCCGGCCGTCCCCTCTATGTAGCCGTATATCCGCTGGCACTGTTCATCTTCCTTTGGGTGAACGACACGGGTGCCTACCTGTGCGGCACCACACTGAGCCGCTACTTCCCCACCCGCCTGTTTCCCCGCATATCGCCGGGCAAATCGTGGGTGGGCAGCATCGGAGGCGGCCTGCTCACACTGGCCGCATCCGTGGCCGTATGGTATTTCAGCCAGCCTTCGTTCACCCTGCCCCAGTGGCTGGGCTTTGCCCTGGTGGTGGTGGTCTTTGGCACATGGGGCGATCTGGTGGAAAGCCTCATCAAGCGCCACATCGGTGTGAAGGACAGCGGCACCATCCTGCCCGGCCACGGCGGTATGCTCGACCGTCTGGACAGTGCCCTGCTCTCCATCCCCGCCACAGTGACCTATCTGCTCATGGTGGGCTGACACCTGCGCCATCACATTACATCACATATAGCATTCTCCCCGCTGTCCATTTTGACGAGGACAGCGGGGAGAATGCCGTAATTACCGTGTCCTATCCATGTGCTAAGGCCATACGGTCTTCCACGGAATGCGGCAAAACCGTTGTGAAGGAACAGGAATATAAGTGTCCATTTAACAAACGGACGGTAGTACCCCTTCAATTTCTTAAGGATTCCTCCCCGGACATCTGCCAAATACCTTTCGCTCAGTAGTATGCCACTTATAAAGAAAAAGCATGGCATACGGAACATAGAAAAAAAACGGTTCAACCATTCTGGGCATCCCGAATGCCCCAATACCATCAATATGATACAAATTCCTTTGGCTATGTCTAACGACAGGTCCCTTTTTTTCTTCATAAATATTTTTTATGTATGCTTAAAGTGTAGCGTTTCGTCCTCAGCCGTTCTCGCGGAAGAAGTCCAGCATTTCCAGAATTTCTTCCTTGGTAGCCTGCTGGTTGATGCGGATGTCGCCGGGAGCGGCCAGCAATGTGAAGTTGATGATGCCCGCCTCGTTCTTCTTGTCGTGCGCCATATAGGCATACAGGCGGTCGTATTCCTTGCACTCGATGGAGAACCATCCATAGTTGTCGCGCACGAAATGGAGCGTCTGCTGCAGCACGGACGTGGGGAATCCCAGCTTGCATGCGCTCAGATACAGTTCACACACCAGCCCCCAGGCCACGGCATAGCCATGGAGCACGGTGCGGTTCTCGGCCAGTGCCAGGCTTTCGAAGGCATGACCCACGGTGTGGCCCAGATTGAGGGCCTTGCGAATGCCCTTCTCGGTGGGGTCCTCCTCCACGATGCGCTGCTTGATGGCCACGCTCTGCGCCACCATCCGGCCCAGCAGGGGATAGTCTGGCCGCATGAGGTCGAAATTGATGTGGCGGCTCCATTCGTCGGTGCCGCAAAGCAGGCTGTGCTTGAGCATCTCCGCATAGCCGGAGCAGATGTTCTCCTGGTCGAGGGTGCGCAGAAAGGCCATGTCCAGGATGACCGTGGACGCACAGTTGAACACACCAATCTCGTTCTTGAGCCCCCCGTAGTTGATGCCCGTCTTGCCGCCCACGCTGGCATCCACCATGCTCAGCAGTGTGGTGGGGATGTTGATGTAGCTGATGCCCCGTTTGAAAGTGCTTGCAGCAAATCCGCCCAGGTCGGTGACCATGCCTCCGCCCAGATTCACCATCAGGCTGTGGCGCGTGGCCCCCTGCTGCTGCAAGGCCGTCCACACCTGCATCAGCGACTCTATGGTCTTGTGCTCGTCGGTGGCGCCGATGGTAATCATCTGCGCCCCCTGCATACAAGGCAGGCCGGCCACCAGAGGCCAGCATTCACGGAGTGTGACAGTGTCGGTGAGAACAAACAGGCGGTCGTGTCCACACTGGGATACGGCCTGCGAAAGGCTTTGCGCTATCTGCGTGCTGATAACCACATCTTGTGTCATATCGATAGAAGAGATAAATATTATACAATAATGTTCATTTTGGCTACAAAGTTACGATGTTTCTGCGAAAATGCAGGCAAAAAGACAGCCAAAATGAAGGAACCTGCATTTTTTTGCAGGACACATTAAACCATAGTCTCTCTGGGATGTCAGAAAAAATGGTGGTTGAAGACAACAAGGCCTCATCCCGCATTCTCTAACAGCAACAAAACAACAACAGCAAAGATGAAAAGAATCACCTTGATGGTATTATTCTGGGCTTCGGCCCTCACAGTGGCCCTGGCCCAAAAGATTACGGTAAGCGGAAAAGTACTCGACGGACTCACACAGGGAGAGCCGCTCCCATTTGCATCGGTCACGCTGCTCACGCCCAAGGACAGCACCATGGCTGCCGGTGTGCAGACAGGCGACGACGGCACCTTCAAACTGCCGGCCGTGGCAGCAGGGAACTATATCCTGCGCATCACCTACGTAGGCTACCAAACCATCTTCAAGGACCTGACCCTGACCAAGCAGAACCGCAAGGAGGATGCCGGAATCTTTATCCTGCTGGAAAATGCCAAGCTGATGAAAGAGGCCGAGGTGACCGCCCGTGCCGCTCAGGTGGAGATGAAGGAGGACACCTTTGTATACAACAGCTCGGCCTACCGCCTGCCCGAAGGTTCCAATCTGGAGGAACTGGTGCGCAAGATCCCAGGCGCAGAGGTGGGCGACGACGGCACCATCAAAATCAACGGCAAGACCGTGTCGAAGATTATGGTGGGCGGCAAGGAGTTCTTCAACAACGACACGCAGATGGCCATGAAGAACCTGCCCACCAAGATGATTGACAAGATAAAGGCATACGAACGGAAGAGCGACTATTCGCGCATCACAGGCATCGACGACGGAGAGGAGGAGACTGTGCTCGACCTCACCGTAAAGAAAGGGATGAAGGAAGGGTGGCTGCTGAACACGGATGTGGGCTACGGCACAGAAGACCGCTACACGGGCAAGGTGAACCTGAGCCGCTTCACCGACCATCTGCAGATGACCCTGCTGGGCTCCATCAACAATGTGAACGACAACGGATTCCCCGGCGGCGGTGGCCGCGGATGGGGCGGAGGCGGCGGCATTGTCACCAGCAAGATGGCCGGCTTCAACTTTGCATGGGACAACAACCGCCCCGACTACAGCGCAGGATTGCTGAAGATGGGCGGCAACATCCGCTACAACCACAGGCGCACCAGCATGCTCTCGCTCAACAACAGCGAGCAGTTTCTGGACAATGTGAACTCCACCTTCAGCAACAGCCGCAACTGGAGCCTCTCCAGCAATGCCAACGTGAATGCCAATTTCCAGTTGGAATGGCAGATAGACAGCCTCACCAACCTGATGGTGCGCCCCAACTTCTCGCACTCCGAAAGCAAGAACCGCGGCCTGTCTGCCAGCGTGACCTTCAACACCGACCCATACGCTTTCATGAACGACCCCCTCACACAATACAACATGGAGGAGAACCTGATGGTGCGCGACAGCATCACCGTGAACGACAACGTGCGTGAGAGCATGGGCAACGGACACAGCAACAATGTGGACGCAAGCGTGCAGCTGAACAGGAGGCTGATGAAGCCCGGACGCAACATCACCCTCAACATGGGCGGCGGCTACAGCCACAGCGAAAACGAATCGTTCAGCCGCTCGGAAATCAACTATTACCGCAAGGGCGGAAGCGACTTCACCAACCAGTTCAACCTGTCGCCCTCCACCAGCTACAACTACCAGGGCCAGCTCAGCTATTCGGAACCCATCATCGGCGGTCTGAGCCTGCAGGGCAGCTATCAGTTCCAGTACCGCTTTTCGGACAACGACCGTTCCATGTACAGCATCGACAGCCTCCTCACCAAATATGAGGGCTACTACACCCAGGAGCAGCTCTATCTGGGCTACCTGCCCGGACTGGATTCGCTCAACTATGTGAAGAACGTGGAAAACAGCCAGTATGCCACCTACAAGGAATACAACCAGAACATACAGCTGATGCTGCGGTTCATCCAGGGCGAACAGTTCAGGCTGAACATGGGCGCAAGCCTGCAGCCGCAGACCACCCACATGGACTACACCAAGCACAGGCTGGACACCACCGTGGTGCGGCACATCATGAACTGGTCGCCGCGCATCGACTTCAGGTGGAAGATAAGCAACACCAGCCAGCTGCGCGTGCGCTACAACGGACGCATGTCGCAGCCCAGCATGACCGACCTGCTGGAAGTGACCGACAACAGCAACCCACTGAACATCAGCACCGGTAACGCCGGGCTGGAAAGCAGCTGGACAAACCGCTTCAACATCTTCTACAACAACTACATCACCGACCGCCAAATGGGGTGGATGGTGCACGCCGACTACTCGCAGATGAAGAACAACATCAGCAGCGCCACCATCTACAACACGGAAACGGGTGCCCGCTACACGCGGCCCATGAACATCGACGGAAACTGGAACACCAACATGAACCTGATGTTCAACACCGCACTGGGGCCCCAGAAATACTTCAACATCCACACCTTTACGAACATCAACCATGCCAACAACGTGGGCTACCAGAGCAGCAACTCCGACGGGCGCGAATGGGGTGACATCTTCAATCCCGACGGCTCTGTGGACATGGACAAGATTTTCCGCAACACACAGCTCGACAAGTCCATCACCAAGACCACCAGCGTGAACGAGAACCTGCGTCTGAACTTCCGCAACGACTTTCTGGAGCTGGGCGTGAACGGCGGAGTCAACTACATGCACGCCTACAACAAAGTGCAGACCAACGCCAACCTCGACACATGGACCTTCAACTATGGTGGCAACATGAACATCAACTTCCCCTGGTCGATGCAGCTGGCCAGCGACATCTCCAAGCAAAGCCGGCGCGGATATGACGATGCCAGCATGAACACCGACGAACTGATATGGAACGCACAGCTCAGCCAGAGTTTCCTCAAGAAGAAGACACTCACACTGAGTGTGCAGTGGTACGACATCCTGGGCCAGCGCAGCAACATCAGCCGTTCCATCAGCGCCACCATGCGCAGCGACTCATGGCAGCGTGCCATCAACAGCTACGTGATGTTCCACGTCATCTACCAGCTCAACCTGCTGGGCAACAAGGAGGCACGCGCACAAGGCATTCCCATGCCGGGCATGGGTCCTGGCTTCGGCGGACGCGGATATGGCCGCGGTGGTGGCGGATGGGGAGGCCCCCGGTTCTAGGAATCTTCCCGCATACCTGAAGAATGTCAAGTTTTTTTTACACGCAACATTGCCTTTAATTAGGGGCAGGAAATTACCTAACTGGAAAAAATTTGCTGGCCAACTGGGTAGCAAAATTTTTCCAGTTGGGTAGCAAAAAACCGCCACCTGACTTCTCTTCTCCACACCCGAAACAGGCAAATATTTTTCATTCCCGCGATGCACATGCAAGCGTAGATGCCCGGAATTCCGTTAAATCACCTGAAAAAATCGACCCATTGGCGTGCATACCCGCATAAATTTGTATCTTTGCACTGTTTTTTGAGCATAAGCACAAGGATTATGACACTGAATGAGCTGAAGTTGAAAGAGTCTGCCACCATACTGCGTGTGGGCGGAGACGGTGCCCTCCGGCAGCATTTCCTGGACATGGGCATGATTCCCGGCGTGGAAGTCACGCTGGAGAAAAGGGCACCTATGGGCGACCCCGTGGAATTGCGGCTGCATGGCTTCGCACTGGCCCTCCGGCTGGCCGACGCAGAAAAGATAGAGGTGACATCCACCTTGAGGGCCAAGCCCGCACCGGCCGCCGACCTGGGGGTGGAGATTGAGCACCCCGGTCTGGGCGAGGGAGGACGCTACCATGAGCAGGACACTCCCGACAAGGACAACCGCAAGAAGGCCAAACGGGCACTGACCCTGGCACTCGTGGGCAACCAAAACTGCGGAAAGACCACGCTCTTCAACCAGCTGACCGGTGCCACACAGCATGTGGGCAATTTCCCCGGAGTGACCGTGGAACGGAAGGACGGCCTCATCAAAGGGCACCCCGAAGCCACGGTGACCGACCTGCCCGGCATCTATTCGCTCTCTCCCTACACCAGCGAGGAGGTGGTGAGCCGCCAGTTCATACTGGAGCAGCACCCCAGCGGCATCATCAACATCGTGGATGCCACCAATCTGGAGCGCAACCTCTACCTGACCATGCAGCTGATGGAACTAAACATCCCCATGGTGTTGGCCCTGAACATGATGGACGAACTGAAAGGAAACGGAGGAGCCGTGCGCATCAATGAGATGGAGCAGATGCTGGGGATTCCCGTAATCCCCATCTCGGCCATGAGGAACGAGGGTGTGGACGAGGTGGTGCGCCATGCCCTGCATGTGGCCCGGTATGAGGAAAGGCCCCAGCGGCACGACTTCTGCAGCGCCGATGACCATGGAGGTGCCGTACACCGTTGCCTGCATGCCATCATGCACCTGGTGGAGGACCACGCCCAACGGGCGGGCATCCCCCTCCGCTTTGCAGCCTCCAAACTGATGGAAGGCGACCGGCCCGTGACGGAAGCCCTGAAGCTGAATGCCAACGAGCTGGAAACGGTGGAGCACATTCTGCAACAGATGGAAGAGGAGCGCGGACTCGACCGCAAGGCCGCCATTGCCGACATGAGATACAGCTACATAGAGCAGGTGAGCCGCCGCACCCTGGTGAAGCCACATGCAAGCAAGGAATACCTGCGAAGCAAACGCATAGACAGCATCCTCACCGGACGGTTCACGGCCATCCCCGCCTTCCTGGCCATCATGGCGAGCATCTTCTGGCTCACCTTCAACGGACTGGGCGCATGGCTCCAGGACCTTTTCCAGGAGGGCATCGACTGGTTCACGGATGCCACCGACCAACTGCTGCTGGCATGGAACATTGCTCCCGCCGTGCATTCCCTCATCATCGATGGCATCTACAACGGGGTGGGCACCGTGCTGGTGTTCCTGCCCATGATTGTGGTGTTGTTCTTCTTCCTGAGCATTCTGGAGGACAGCG
Organism: Bacteroidaceae bacterium; assembly: GCA_016292545.1. Taxonomy (GTDB): domain Bacteria; phylum Bacteroidota; class Bacteroidia; order Bacteroidales; family Bacteroidaceae; genus Physcousia. Next base: position 19,454 of record JAEDIG010000013.1, on the reverse strand, counting down.
GCTACATGGCACGCATTGCCTTTGTAATGGACAAGCTGCTCCGGAAAATGGGGCTCTCGGGACGCAGCATCGTGCCGCTGCTCATCGGTTTCGGCTGCTCGGTGCCCAGCGTGATGGCAAGCCGCACGCTGCCCAGCGCACGCGACCGCAAGCTCACCATCCTGCTCACTCCCTTCATGTCGTGTACGGCCAAGATTCCCGTATATGCCTTTTTTGCCACCTGCTTTTTCCCGGACAATGCCACATCCGTAATGATGGCCATGTACCTGATAGGCATCCTGGCGGGCATAGGGGTGGCGCTCGTCTTCAAGCACACCCTGTTCCGCGGCGAGCCCGTGCCCTTCGTCATGGAGCTGCCCAACTACCGCATGCCCGTGGCGATAAACGTGGTGAGGCTGCTTTGGGAGAAGGCCAAGGATTTCCTGCAAAGGGCATTCACGGTGATTTTTCTGGCCTCCATGATTATCTGGTTTATGCAGACCTTCAACTTCCGCCTTCAGATGGTAGACCCCAGCGGCGGCGAGAGCATGCTGGCACAAGTGGCCGGGCTGGTGGCTCCCCTTTTCGAGCCTCTCGGCTTTGGCGACTGGCGCATTGTCACCGCTCTGGTGAGCGGTTTTCTGGCCAAGGAGGTAGTGGTGAGCACATTGGGCGGGCTGTTTGCCACACAAAGCATCACGGAGGTGCTCACCGCCCCTGTGGCCTTTGCCCTGATGGTATTCTGCCTGCTCTACACACCCTGTGTGGCCACCATCTCCACCATCCGTCGCGAGCTGGGACGCAAATGGGCATGGATAGTTGTGTGCCTTCAGTGCATGCTGGCATGGCTGGCAGCATGGTGCGTGGCCATGGTGTGGCCCTAACCTTCTTTATTCCTGGACTATGAACATCCAAAGCATATTCCTGCTCCTTCTCATACTGGCCGCAGCCGCATGGGCATGGTGGATTCACCACACGAACGGCGGTGGTGGCAGTTGCCATGGCTGTAGTGGCAACTGCAGCCAGTGTCCCAAGCCGCTATAACCTCGCCACTATCTCGCCGCCGGCCATGGCGGTGGAATAATAGAAGAGCGCATAGCGTGTGCCCATGAAGAAACGCATGTAGTCAAACCTCATCTTGTATTCGCCGCCTATCGGATGGAAGGTTTTTCCGCGGTCGAGGCTATAGAAGAAAGTGGCCAGGTCGGTGCCCGGACGGAAGTTGCCGCTCATCACCAGCCGTATGTCGCGCAAGCTGGACCTGGGGATGGGCACACGGGCAATCTCCTGTCGCTCCACGGCTGTAATGGCCTTGTCGGCATCATTCAGGCGGACACTCTCATGGGTGAGCACCAGATAATGGCGGCCCTTCCGGCACTGGATGGACAACACGCCCGAATCGCCATTAAAGGCGGCCAGACCGGCATAATCGCCCTCCTTCATCTCCCGGGCATCGATGCATACCGTATCGCTACACTCGGGTCCCCATGTACGCCACGTGAGCGTGTTCCGCGCTCCGAAGACAGAAGCCGTAGGCGCTGGCTCTCCAGGCAAAGGCAAAGTGTGGGAAGTGCGCAGGCGCACCCATTCACCTGGCTGGGTGAGCGACCCTGTCTGGGTGGTGATGTCTGCGCGGATATAGTTATGGTTCCACTGGTAATCTTTCTGTATGGAGGCCTGTGCCGGCGACTGGTGGCACTCACACCATCCGTCGAGAGCAATGTGCTGGGGAATTCGTCCGACACTGTCGGCAGGCGACTGCATGCCCAGCATGGGCCATCCGTCAATCCAGCTGCAAGGCTCCACTGTGAGCACACGGCCTATGCCGCCACGGTCCTGGAAGATGACACCATACCACTCGCCATGCTTACCGTCCACAATGGTTCCCTGGCCCGCCAAGGGGAAGCCGCCGAAATCGCTCTTTAGGATAACCTTCGACTCGTAGGGTCCCTCTATGTTGCGGCTGCGGTAGCAGATTTCCTGCCGTCCTGTGCGCGGCCACGAGATGCACAGGAGGTAATACATGCCGTCGTGCTTCACCACCCTGCTGCCCTCATGCAGTCCGTCGGGGCGGTTCTGCAGTTTCAGCATACGGCGGATGCCGCCTGGCTTCTCGGCCGAAAGGTCGGGCATGAGTTCCACCAGATGTATGTCGCCCGTACCATAATATACATACACACGGCCATCATCATCAAAGAAGAGCGAAGCATCGTGGTAGGCCGGCAGACGGCTGTGGAGCGTCCATCCGCGCGCCGGGTCATCGGTGCGGAACACCATCGACTTGTGAGGGTCGTCGTTGGCCACGAAAAGGGCCCAGAAGGTGCCGTCGTGATAGCGCAGGGAGGTGGCCCACTGTCCGCGGCCATAGACGGTGCCCTGACGCAGGTCGTAGCGGGGTGTGTCGTGGATTTCGTCAAAGAGATAGGAAACTGTTTCCCAGTGCACCATGTCGCTGCTACGCATGATGGGGCCTCCGGGGAAAAGATGCATGGTGGTGGTGACCAGATAGTAATACTCTCCCACCCTGATGATGTCAGGATCGGGCACATCGGTCCACATGAACGGATTCTCCAGCCACACCTTGCGGGGCGCGCCTTCCCCATCAATATGGTCGGCAAACGGATTGAAGTCGCGAATGGCGAAATACGAGGACTTGGGCTTGTAGTTCTCATCGAAAGGAAGCGCATGGTTGCCCACGCCCAGCCACGAATCGCGGTCAGACAGATTCCAGAAGGTCACATTGTCCACCACCCGGCGGTGCTTGCGCAGCACCTTGAAGATGCTGGCATACTGTGCCTTCTGCATGGCATCCACCTCGGGTGTGAGAGGTTTTCCCTCGCGCGAGAAACGCAGCTGGCCTCCCATCTGATGGCTCGTGCGCACATCGAGTTCGGTGATGTGGATATGATCCACCAGTTGGCCGAAACATGCCAATGTGGAATCAAGTCGCGACTCGGTGGGCTGCCGCAGGTTGAAGTGGCCCTGCATGCCTATGCCGTGGATGGGAACGCCACGTTCCTTCATCTGCCTTACCATATTATATATACGGCTGCATTTGCCAGGATTGGTGGTGTTGTAGTCGTTGTAGAACAGCAATGCATCAGGGTCCGCCTCGTGGGCATAGGTGAAAGCCTTGGCTATGAATTCCTCGCCACACAGGCGGTAGAGGGGCGACTGGCGGTAGGCATCCGCGTCCAAGGGCTGTCCAAGGGGCAGCTCGGGCCCGTCGTCAGAGACGGCCTCGTTGACCACATCCCAACAATAGACCACATCCTTGTAACGGTTGACCACCGTATGGATGTGCTTGCGCAGGCGGCGATAGAAGAGTTCCTTGGATGCCGGCTGCCCGGTTTCGGTTTCAAGCATCCACTGGCAGAACTGCGTATGCCAGCACAGGCAGTGGCCACGCAGGCGGATGCCATTGCGCCGGCAGAAATTGGCGATGCTGTCGGCTGTTTCCCAGTTCCATTCCCCTTCCTTGGGCTGCAGCGAGGCGGGCTTCATGGCATTCTCTGCCGTGATGCTGTTGAAGTTCTGCCTGATGAGCGTCTTTTGCGCTTCATCGGTCACATTGCGGCGATTCACTGCCACACCCATCGTAAAATAGTCGCCATAGGCATCCTTGAGCCCCTGGCCACCAGCCTGCATGACGACAATGGCCATAAGCAGGAGGCTTAAACAACGTTTTCTCATATCTCGATTGCTGATTACGCTCCAAAATTACAGCAAATCGGGAACAAAACGACATATTTCTACAAAAAAATGAAGCAAAGATGTACAATTTCCCGTAAAAAGAAGGAAAAGCTGTTTAAAAAAACACAAATTGGGGAAAAAGGACAAAAAAAAGGCACTTTAGGAAGACACGCACATGCAAAAAAAAACGTACTTTTGCAACAGTTTTCTAAAATAAGTCACGGAATTGATTGGACATACGAATATGAGCGAACAAAACGAAACAGGCAGAATTTCACAGATTATCGGCCCCGTGGTGGACATCAGGTTTGAGAACCCACAGGGAAGCGGCCTCAAGCTGCCCCACATCCACGAAGCTGTGGGAGTGGAACGGGAAGGAGGCAAAGTGCTGACGCTGGAAGTGCAGCAGCACATCGGCGAGAACACCGTGCGATGTATTGCCATGGACAGCACCGACGGACTGCGCCGGGGCATGAAGGCATGCGCCACGGGAAGCGCCATCACCATGCCCACGGGCAACCAGGTGAAGGGACGCCTGATGAACGTAATCGGCGAACCCGTGGACGGCATGCAGCCACTGGGCAAGGAAGGGGCGTTGCCCATCCACCGGCAGCCGCCCAAGTTCGAGGAACTGGAACCCGCACGCGAGATGCTGCCCACGGGCATCAAGGTAATCGACCTGCTGGAGCCCTACGCCAAAGGCGGAAAGATTGGCCTCTTCGGAGGTGCCGGCGTGGGCAAGACCGTGCTCATCATGGAGCTTATCAACAATGTGGCCAAGCGCGGCAACGGATACAGTGTGTTCACGGGTGTGGGCGAGCGCACACGCGAAGGCAACGACCTGCTACGCGAGATGATAGAAAGCGGTGTCATCCGCTATGGCGAGGCTTTCAAGAAAGCCATGGAGGAAGGCAAGTGGGACCTTTCGCTGGTAGACGAAAAGGAACTGGAGAAGAGCCAGGCCACAATGGTGTATGGCCAGATGAACGAACCGCCCGGCGCACGCGCCAGTGTGGCCCTGAGCGGCCTCACCGTGGCAGAGAGTTTCCGCGACAACGCTCCCGAGGGCGAACGCCGCGACATCCTGCTGTTCATCGACAACATTTTCCGCTTCACGCAAGCAGGCAGCGAGGTGAGTGCCCTGCTGGGACGTATGCCCAGCGCCGTAGGCTACCAGCCCACGCTTGCCAGCGAAATGGGTATCATGCAGGAGCGCATCACCAGCACCAAGAAAGGCAGCATCACCAGTGTGCAGGCCGTGTATGTGCCTGCCGATGACCTCACCGACCCCGCCCCGGCCACCACGTTCAGCCATCTGGATGCCACCACGGTGCTCAGCCGCAAGATTGCCGAGTTGGGAATCTATCCCGCTGTGGACCCTCTGGAGAGCACCAGCCGCATCCTCGACCCCCTGGTGGTGGGAGAGGCACACTACAATACCGCCCAGCGTGTGAAGGCCATTCTGCAGCGCAACGAGGAGTTGCAGGACATCATCAGCATCATGGGCATGGAAGAACTGTCAGACGAAGACAAGATCACCGTCAACCGCGCCCGCAAGGTGCAGCGTTTCCTCTCGCAGCCCTTTGCCGTGGCACAGCAGTTCACAGGCCTCCCGGGCGTGATGGTGAGCATCGAGGACACCATCCACGGTTTCCAGATGATACTCGACGGCGAGGTGGACGACCTGCCCGAACAGGCGTTCCTCAACGTGGGCACCATCGAGGATGCACGCGAAAAGGCACGCAAGCTCATAGAGCAGGCCAAGCAATAAACCCTTTAGCAGACAAGGAGAACCATAACAATGCGATGCAAGATAATCTCCCCAACCAGCCTGGTATTCGAAGGCGAGGTGCCACGGGTGGAACTGCCCTCTGTCCAGGGGCGCATGGTCGTGCTCAACCACCATGCTCCGCTGCTGGCCGTACTGGAAAGCGGCAAGGTGGTGGCCGGCACACAAGCCTACGGCATCACCGGAGGCATTGCACGGGTAAAAGACAATGAAATCCTAATCATGACCGACGAATGAACGATACGCAAGACATCATTAATGAACATATCGGCGACTCCTACAACTGGCACATCGCCACCATCCATGGCGTGCACAAGGAGCTCCACCTGCCCGTCATTGTGAGAGGGCAGGACGGACAGTGGCACATGTTCTCGTCGGGCCGTCTGGCCCACGGGCAATCGTGGGAAGGCTTCGTGATAGACAGCCAAGGGAAAGTGGCCGAGATGATGCCCGACGGCACCCTGCAGCGGCCCATCGACTTGTCTGTGACCAAGAATGTGGCCGGCCTGATGATGTCGGGGCTGCTGGTTACGATGCTCATTCTCTACTGCGCCCGATGGTATCGCAAGCATCCCCTGCAGGCCCCAGGCGGACTGGTGGGCGCAATGGAACTGGTCACCTGCTACATCTATGACAACGTAGTGGAGAACATCATCGGCCGGGAAAAGGGTATGCGGTTTGCACCCTACCTGCTCACCGCCTTCTACTTCATCCTCACCTGCAACCTGGTGGGACTGATACCTTTCTTCCCCTTCGGCATGAACCTGACAGGCAACATTGCCGTCACCGTAACACTGGCGCTGGCCACATTCCTGGTGGTGAACCTTACAGCCACACGCCACTACTGGCGCGACATCCTGTGGCCCGATGTGCCGTTGCTGCTCAAATGCCCTGTGCCGCTGATGCCCGTGATTGAGATTCTGGGCATGTTCACCAAGCCCTTCTCGCTGACCGTGCGACTATTGGCCAACATCATGGCCGGACACATCATCATCATCAGTATCATCTGCATGATATTCACCACCGTGTCGATGGGAAGCGTCATGCACAGCGGCATCACTGCGGTGGCAGTGGCCATGGCCATCTTCATGAACATGATGGAACTGATGGTGGCCTTTCTGCAGGCCTTCGTGTTTGTGACTCTCAGTGCCAGCTACATCAGTGCGGCACAAGCCACAGGACATACGGAATGAACCTAAATTATAAACTGTAAAATATAAAATTTGAGAACTATGTTAAGTACAATGCTCATGCAGGCAGCAGCCCCTGCCATCAATCTGGCTGCCCTGGGTGCAGGTTTAGTCACTATCGGTGCCGCCTTCGGTATCGGCATCATCGGCAAGGCTGCCATGGAAGCCATCGCACGCCAGCCGGAGTCGAGTGGAAAAATCCAGTTGGCCGCCATTATCCTGGGAGCCCTCATCGAGGGTGTCAGCCTGTTTGCCGTGATTGTTTGTCTCAACGCTGTCTAATATCCCGCCGCCATGTCATTGTTTACGCCTGACTTCGGACTGCTGTTCTGGATGGTGCTGTGCTTCGGCATCGTACTGGCAGTGTTGGCCAAATGGGGTTTCCCGGTCATCCTGCAGGCCGTGAACAGCCGGAAGGCATTCATCGAAGACTCGCTGGAGCAAGCAAGAAGTGCCCGCGAAAGTCTGGAACAGCTGGAACAGCAGCGCCTCGCCACAGTGCAGAAAGCACATGAAGAGAGCACGCAGATATTGAAGGACGCACAGCAGCAAAAGGCCCAGATCCTGGCTCAGGCCAAGGACGAAGCACAGCTGCTGGGACAACGCATGATGGAGGACACCAAGGCCGAACTCAACCGCCAACGCGAGCAGGTGGTGAAGGAAATGCGACAGCAAACCATCGACATGGCCCTCAAGATTGCCGCCGGCGTGATGAAAGAAGAGCTGAAAGACCAGGAGGCACAGCGAAAAACCATCGAGCGCGCTCTGGAGATGAACGACTGATTCCGCAAACCACATAGACCATCGTAAAAGATATGAATATCGCCACCAGATATGCAAAAGCGCTGGCATCCACCCTTAGCAAGCAGGACACCGGCGAGCAGCAGGCCGCATACGAAGGGATGAAACGGCTGCTTCAGGTGATGGCCAAGGAGAAGACATTGTCGCAAGCTCTCCAGAACAGTGCCCTGGAAAGTGCCGAAAAGCTGCGGCTGCTGGCCACCGCCGCGGGGGAGGCCAGCGAAGAAGCATGGCTCAACCGCTTCTTTGCCCTGGTCATCCGGCACCGGCGGGAAAGCCTGATGCGCAACATCGCCCACGTGTTCCTGCAAATCTACCGCAGCAGCCACGGGATAGTGGACGTAAGGGTGGAAACGGCAGCTCCCATGTCCCCAGCCGACCGCAATCGGCTGGAAGGGTGCCTGGCAAGCAAACTGGGCGGCACCGTAGAATGCACCTATAAGGTATGCCCCGGACTTATCGGGGGTATCCGCATCCTGACGGGCGACAAGCTTATCGACGCCACGTATGCCACACAACTGGAAACGTTGCGCCAACGGCTGCAAAGCCTATAATTAATTAATGTATGAAAAGAAGATGAACGACAAGATTAAGGTGAGTGAAGTGACCGCCATCCTCCAAGAAGAACTCGAAGGCATAGCCTCAGAAACACGGGTAGACGAGGTAGGCACCGTGCTGCAGGTGAGCGACGGCGTGGTTCGCATCTTCGGCCTGAGCAATGCCGAGGCCAGCGAACTGCTGCAGTTCGATGGCGGCCTGGAGGCTATTGTGATGAACCTGGAAGAAGACAATGTGGGTGCCGTATTGCTGGGTCCCACCGACATGGTGGAAGAAGGCGACACAGTGCGCCGCACCGGACGCATAGCCAGCATCCAGGTGGGCATGGGCATGATCGGGCGTGTCATCAGTCCTCTGGGCGAACCGCTCGACGGCAAAGGACAGATAGGAGGCACCAAGTATGAAATGCCGCTCGACAGGAAGGCACCGGGAGTAATCTTCCGCCAGCCAGTGAACGAACCGCTGCAGACGGGTCTGAAGGCCGTGGATGCCATGATTCCCATCGGACGCGGACAGCGAGAACTGATCATCGGTGACCGCCAGACGGGAAAAACCAGCATTGCCATAGACACCATCATCAACCAGCGAAAGAATTTTGAGGAGGGCCATCCCATCTACTGCATCTACGTGGCCATCGGACAAAAGGGCAGCACAGTGGCCAGCATCGTGAAGACACTGGCCGACCATCAGGCCATGGACTACACCATTGTGGTGAGTGCCACGGCAGGAGATCCCGCGGCCGTGCAGTACTTTGCGCCTTTTGCAGGTGCCGCCATCGGAGAATTCTTCCGCGACACAGGCCGCCACGCGCTGGTTGTCTACGACGACCTGAGCAAGCAGGCTGTAGCCTACCGCGAGGTGAGCCTCATCCTCCACAGGCCCAGCGGACGCGAAGCCTACCCCGGCGATGTGTTCTATCTCCACAGCCGTCTGCTGGAACGTGCGGCCAAGATCATCAACCAGCAAGAGGTGGCCGAGCAGATGAACGACCTGCCGGAGAGCATCCGTCCCCTCGTGAAAGGAGGCGGATCGCTCACCGCACTCCCCATCATCGAGACACAGGCAGGCGACGTGAGTGCCTACATCCCCACCAATGTCATCAGCATCACCGACGGGCAGATATTCCTGGAAACCGACCTGTTCAATCAGGGCATCCGCCCGGCCATCAACGTGGGCATCAGCGTGAGCCGAGTGGGTGGCAATGCACAGCTCAAGGCCATGAAGAAAGTGGCTGGCACCCTCAAAATCGACCAGGCCCAATACCGCGAATTGGAAAGCTTCAGCAAGTTTGGCAGCGAAATGGACGCTGTCACTGCCTTCACCATCGACAAGGGGAAGAAGAACAGTGCCCTGCTCATCCAGAAGCAATACCACCCCATGCCCGTAGAAGAACAGGTGTGTGTGCTCTACTGTGGTGTGAAGGGATTGCTCAAGGATGTGGCCCTGGAAAATGTGCATGCATTCGAGAGCATACTCATCGAAACACTCCATGCCCGCCATGAGAAGGACGTGATGGAACCGCTCTCCAAGGGCATCCTCACCGACGATATCTGCCGCACCATCGAGGAAGTGGCATCCAACATTCATCCGTAACCCAACTGCACCATGGCCTCACTCAAAGACATCAAGACACGCATCACCTCGGTCCGGAGCACACAAAAGATCACCAGTGCCATGCGCATGATTGCATCGGCCAAGCTCCACCGCACGCAAGGCCGCACACAGCACATCCTGCAATACAAAGCCGCACTCCGGCAAACCGTAGACGAGATGCTGAATGCAGGCACGAGCCTGCACAGCCCTCTGTCGGAGGAGCGCACCGCAAAGCATGTGACCATCGTAGCCATTGCCAGTTCAAGCGGCCTTTGCGGAGCCTTCAACACCAATGTGTGGAATGCAGTGAAGGCACGCATGGAGGAACTGAATGTCCAGGGGGCAGACACAACGGTGGTGCCCCTGGGAAAGAAGATGGCCCACGAACTGGACAAACTGCAGCTGCGCTATCCCGAGGAAAACGTGACGCTGGCGGAACAGTTCACCCAGAACCCCACGGCCGAAACGCAGCATGCCGTCCGCCTGCTGGCCGACCGTCTGAAATCATCGTTCACCAGCGGACAGACCGACCGTGTGGAAATCATCCACACCCACTTCCGCTCGATGGGCTCTATGCACGTGACATGCCAGCAGTTGCTGCCATTAATGCCCGAAAATGCCTCTGCCAGCGCCGGCGAAGAGTTCATCATAGAACCCGATGCCGGCACCTTCTGCCAGACGGCGGCCGACAAACTGCTGGGCGTAACCCTGATGGCGGCCATGATGGACAGCGCCACCTCTGAACATGCCAGCCGCATGATTGCCATGCAGACCGCCGACGACAATGCACAGGAACTGATGCAACAGCTCACCCTGCTCTACAACAAGACCCGCCAGCAGAGCATCACCAACGAACTAATCGACCTGATGAGCGGCAGAATGAGCCAATGAAACGCATCGTCCCACACCCATTCCCCATCACTACGCCGTGTACTGGATAAAACGCATACGACAAGTAAAACTGGCCCTTGTGCTCATGGCCGTGACATTGAGTGTGACATCGCTTGTGGTGTCCCACTTTCTGGTGACCGACCTGAAGACCGAGGAACACCGCAAAATGGAGATATGGGCACAGGCCATGCAGTCGCTCAACAACGCCGACGAAACCACCGACCTGTCGCTGGTGCTGGAGGTGTTGGGCAGCAACCACACCATTCCCGTAATCGTCCTCAACCAGAACAACGAGATACAGGACTTCCGCAACCTGTCCATCCACGAAAAGGACGCAACCGACTCCACCGCCTACATCCAGCAGAAAGCAGACGCATGGAAACGCGAGGCCCACACCATCCGCATCGACCTCTCCGAATCCGACTACATGCTCATCTGCTACGGCGACAGTCTGCTGCTCCGCCGGCTGGCCTGGTGGCCCTATGTGCAGCTGGGCGTGGTCATCGTCTTTATGATGGTGGCCCTGTTTGCGCTCCTGAGCAGCAAGCGCGCCGAGCAGAACAAGGTATGGGTGGGGCTCAGCAAGGAAACCGCCCACCAGCTCGGCACCCCCATCAGCAGCCTCATGGCATGGGTGGAGGTCCTGCGCGAAACCTATCCCCAAGACACGCTCATACCGGAGATGGAGAAAGACGTGAGCCGCCTGCAGCGCATCACGGAACGGTTCAGCAAGATTGGCTCCCAGCCCGAAACCCGCCCGGAGAATCTCAACGAGATTGTAGCGCAAACCGTGCAATATATCAGCCGGCGCACCAGCAACCGCACCACCATCGTATGCCAGCTTCCCCAGCAACCGCTCATCGTGAACATGTGTGCTCCCCTGTTCGAATGGGTGGTGGAGAACCTCTGCAAGAATGCCATCGATGCGATGGACGGGAAAGGCACCATCACCCTTTCGGCCACAGAAAAACCACACTGCTACGTGCTGGAAGTCACCGACACGGGGAAAGGCATTCCCAAGAACCGTTTCAAGACGGTTTTCACGCCCGGATTCACCACCAAGAAGCGCGGATGGGGCCTTGGCCTTTCATTGGCCAAGCGAATCATCCAAGATTACCATCACGGGCGCATTTTTGTGAAGAATTCCGAGCTCGGAAGGGGCACAACCTTTCGTATTGAGCTGAAAAAGCATTAAATAAGCATTTTTTAGCGTGAAATATTACGCTGGTTGATGTTTTTTTTGTAATTTTGCACCCCGATGGAGAAACTGGACGCGTATAAAGTGGATTTGAGAGGCATGAAATCAGAATCCAGCACCCTCAGTTGGGATGTGGACAATGCCTTCTTCGACGCTGTGGAGGCCACAGAGGTCCACACAGGCCGTGCCAGTGTCACACTCACCGTCAGGCGGGGGCACGATGCCTACCAGCTCGACTTCGCCATCAGCGGAGTCATACAGGTGCCCTGCGACAGATGTCTGGAGCCTATGGACCTGGCGATAGACACCTGCGAAACGCTCAAGGCAAGACTGGGCGAGGCATACGATGACGATGGCCAATGGGTGACCATCCCCGAAACAGACGGCACGCTCAATGTGGCATGGCACATCTATGAGTTCATTGCCCTGCAGATACCCATCCGCCACGTGCACCCCGACGGCCAGTGCATCGGCCTGCCCGAAACAGCCGTCCTGTGCGAGGATACGGCCGCCGAAGAACCATCCCCCGCGGCAGACCCGCGATGGGACAAACTGAAGACAATATTCAACAACAAATAAAAAACAAAAGAAAATGGCACATCCTAAAAGAAGACAGTCAAAGACTAGAACACTCAAGAGAAGAACTCATGACAAGGCTGTAGCTCCTGCATTGGCAGTATGCCCCAACTGTGGCGAATTCCACATCTATCACACCGTATGTCCTGCATGTGGATATTACCGTGGAAAGGTGGCTATCGAGAAAGAGGCATAACCTTATCGGGCATCAGTGGAATATAGCCGCTTGAATCCTACACCCTAGGCTTCTGCGGCTTTATTTGTTTTTCAGGACAGGCCCTCCCCCGATTGCCGGAGCCGCCTGCACAAAAATCACATCATTCATACAGAACAGAAGAAAACAAAAAATGGAAAGGATAAACGCGGTAATCACCGGAGTAGGCGGATACGTACCTACCTACATTTTGGACAACGAAGAAATGTCTCGCATCGTGGACACGAGCGATGAATGGATTATGGAACGAATCGGCGTGAAGACACGCCACATCCTCAAGCCAGAGCAGGGAAGCGGCACATCCTACATGATGACGCGTGCCGTGAAGCAGTTGCTCGATAAGTCACAGGTGGACCCCGACACCATCGAGGCCGTCATCTGTGCCACCACCACACCTGATTACCATTTCCCATCCACAGCCTCGCTGGTCATAGGAAACGTGGGGCTCAAAAACGCCTACGGTTTCGACATGGAGGCCGCATGTGCAGGATTCCTGTATGCCCTGGAGCAGGGAGCAAGCCTCATCACCTCCGGCCGCCACAAGCGCATCATCCTGTGCGGCGGCGACCACATGAGCAGCATGACCAACTACCAGGACCGCAACACCTGCCCCATCTTTGGCGACGGTGCCGCCTGTGTGCTCATGGAAGCCACCACCGAGGAAGTGGGCCTCATGGACTCCTACCTGCGTGTCGACGGAACCGGCTACGAACATCTCCACATGGCTGCCGGAGGCTCCGCACAGATGCCTAGCCACGAGAGCGTGGACCAGCGCCTGCATTTCGTCTATCAGGAAGGCCGCACCGTGTTCAAGCATGCAGTCACCAAGATGTCCGATGCAGTGGAGACCATTGCCAAGCGCAACGGCCTGACCAAGGACAACATCGCATGGGTGGTGCCCCATCAGGCAAACATCCGCATCGAGACTGCCGTGGCACGCCGCATCGGGCTCGACGAGTCGTAGGTGATGATCAACGTGGACCACATGGCCAACACCTCCGGAGGCACCCTTCCCCTTTGCCTGTGGGAATATGAGCCTCAGCTCAAGAAGGGCGACAAGCTCATCTTCACGGCCTTCGGAGCAGGATTCTCCTGGGGCGCCAGCTATCTGGTGTGGGGCTACGACGGTGCCGCAATGGCCGCCAAGAGCCCTGCCGAGTTCTACAAGGAAGGCACCATCTCGCGCGAAGAGTGGTATGCAAAACGCGGAGTACACTGATGCACAAGGCCGGTTTTGTAAATATCGTGGGGAATCCCAATGTGGGCAAGTCCACATTGATGAACCTGCTTGTGGGCGAGAAGATCAGCATTGCCACCTTCAAGGCCCAGACCACGCGTCACCGCATCATGGGCATCATCAACACCGACGACATGCAGATATGCCTGAGCGACACCCCGGGTGTGCTCAAGCCCAACTACAAGCTGCAGGAGTCGATGCTCCATTTCAGCGAAAGCGCATTGGCCGATGCCGACGTGCTGCTCTATGTGACCGACATGGTGGAGACCCCCGACAAGAATGAAGAGTTTCTGGCACAAGTGGCCGGCATGAAAGTGCCGGTGCTTGTGCTCATCAACAAGATTGACCTGAGCAACCAGGCCAGCCTCACACAGACCGTGGAGACCTGGCACAAGGCATTGCCCCAGGCCGAAATCATCCCCATCAGTGCCCTCCACCGCTTCAATGTGGACGTGGTGCTCAAGCGCATCAAGGAGCTGCTACCCGAGTCACCGGCCTATTTCGAAAAGGACCAGTGGACCGACAAGCCGGCACGCTTCTTTGTCACGGAAATCATCCGCGAAAAGATTCTCCTTTACTACGACAAGGAGATTCCCTACAGCGTGGAAGTGGTTGTGAAATCGTTCAAGGAAAGCGAGAAGAACATCCACATCAATGCTGTCATCTATGTGGAGCGAGAAAGCCAGAAAGGCATCATCATCGGCCATCAGGGCGTGGCCCTGAAGCGCGTGTCCACCGAGGCACGCAAGTCGCTGGAAAAATTCTTCGGCAAATCCATCCATCTGGAGGTATTCGTCAAGGTGGACAAGGACTGGCGAAGCAGCGACCGCGCACTGAAGGCCTTTGGCTATAATCTTGACTAAGCTCCGCCAACCGAAACCCAAACACCAACAAAGAACAACTATTCTATGGCAAACCTAGTAGCTATTGTCGGACGGCCCAACGTAGGAAAGTCCACACTCTTCAACCGTCTCACACAAACACGCCACGCCATCGTGAGCGACGAGTCGGGCACCACGCGCGACCGCCAATACGGCAAGTGTGAATGGACGGGACGCGAGTTCTCGGTGGTAGACACCGGAGGATGGGTGGTAAACAGCGACGACATCTTCGAGGAGGAGATACGCAAGCAAGTGACCGTGGCCACGGAAGAGGCCGATGTGATTCTCTTCCTTGTGGACACCGGCACAGGCATCACCGACCTCGACGAGGCCGTGGCAGGCATTCTGCGCCGCACCAAGAAGAAGGTGATCCTCGTAGCCAACAAGACCGACAACAACGACCAGGTCTTCCAGGCCGCCGAGTTCTATGCACTGGGACTGGGCGACCCGCACTGCATCTCCTCTGCCACCGGAAGCGGCACAGGCGACCTGCTCGACCTTGTGCTTGAAAGCCTGCCCAAGGAAAGCAATGAGCAGCCCGAGCAGGACATCCCCCGCTTTGCCGTAGTGGGCCGTCCCAATGTGGGCAAAAGCAGCCTTGTGAACGCATTCATCGGCGAGGACAGGCACATCGTCACCGACATCGCCGGCACCACACGCGACAGCATCTACACCCGGTATGAGAAGTTCGGGTTCGACTTCTATCTGGTGGACACTGCCGGCATACGCCGCAAGAACAAGGTGACCGAGGACCTGGAGTTCTACAGCGTCATGCGCAGCATACGCAGCATCGAGAATGCCGACGTGTGCATACTCATGATTGATGCCACACGCGGCATCGAGAACCAGGACCTCAACATCTTCCAGGTGATCCAGCGCAACATGAAGAGTCTGGTGGTGGTGGTGAACAAGTGGGACCTGGTGCCGAACAAGGACCAGCGGGTGATGAACGAGTTCATCAATGCCATCCGCAGCCGCATGGCACCGTTCAGCGATTTCCCCATCATCTTTGCCAGTGCCCTCACCAAACAGCGCATCTTCCGCGTGTTGGAAGCGGCAAAGGACGTGTATCTGGCACGCACACGCCGGGTCACCACCGCCAAGCTCAACGAAGAGATGCTCCCGCTCATCGAGGCATATCCGCCACCATCCATCAAGGGAAAATATATAAAGATTAAGTACTGCATGCAGCTCCCCGCCACCGCAGTGCCCAGCTTTGTGTTCTATGCCAACCTGCCGCAATATGTGAAGGAGCCCTACCGGCGTTTCCTGGAAAACAAGATTCGCGAACGCTGGGACTTCACCGGCACACCCATCAACATCTTCATCCGTCAGAAGTAGCCATGCGCAGCACCCTTACCCTGACTGTTCTGTGGGCCGCCCTCCTCATAACGGCATGCAGCAGGTCCCAGGAGGACCCGCGCCATCAGGAGGTGAGGACGGCGGCCGAGCAATACTGCAGCAGCCTCATCGGCCAGCAGGCCGACCGCTATGTGGAAGGCCTGTATGGCTATGCCCGCATGGCACCCGAAATGCAGAGCCAGCTCAAGGACGCGGCCGCACAGTTCGGCCACAATATTGCCAAGGCCGCCGTCAAGCCTGTTTCCGTCCACGCCACAGCCGATTCCCTGTGGCAGGACTCCGCCGTAGTGTTTCTCGACATCCTGTTTGCCGACTCCACCACCGAAGCCATCGTCCTGCCCATGTTGCGCGAAGACGGAACATGGAAAGTGAGGTGACACCCAAGCGACACATCCCCGTCAAAGAACCGTAATAATCCAATAAATGAAATGAGAAGAGTCTTATTTGCATTGCTTGCGTTGGCATTTCTTTCGGCCGGCACGAGCGCACAGGAGTTGCCAGCCATACCGCTGGATCCGCAGGTCCGCATGGGCACACTGCCCAACGGACTCACCTACTACATCCGCCACAACGAATGGCCCCAGCGCAGGGCCGACTTCTACATTGCCCAGAAGGTGGGCTCCATGCAGGAGGAGGAAGCGCAGCGCGGCCTGGCCCACTTTCTGGAGCACATGTGTTTCAACGGCACCCGCCATTTTCCCGGTGATGCGCTCAAGCAGTATCTGGAACGCATCGGCGTACGCTTTGGCGAAAACCTCAACGCCTACACAGCCTTCGACGAAACCGTCTATAACATCAACAATGTGAACGTAGACATCCAAGGGGCCGTAGACAGCTGCATCCTCATCCTCCACGACTGGAGCCACGACCTCCTGCTCGAAGACAAGGAAATCGACAAGGAACGCGGCGTCATCAACGAAGAGTGGCGCGTGCGCCGCACCGCCATGATGCGCATGCAGGAACGTGCCTTCGCCACCCTCTTCCCCGGAAGCAAGTATGCCCAACGAATGCCCATAGGCACAATGGACGTGGTCATGAACTTCCCCTACGAGACCCTGCGCGACTACTACCGCCGCTGGTACCGCCCCGACCTTCAGGGACTGGTGATTGTGGGCGATGTGGACCCCGACCGCATAGAGGAAACACTCCGGAAAACCTTCTCCGACATCAGCGCACCCGAAGCCGGAGCCCCCGAGCGCATCTATTTCCCCGTGGGCAAAAACAAGGAACCGCTTGTGGCCATCGAAAAGGACAAGGAGCAATCCATCTCCGTGGCCATGATGATGCACAAGTTTCCCGCCATGGAGCGGTCGCAGCGTGGCACTATAGGCTACTATCTGCAGCAGTACGTATGGAACGCCGCATGCTCCATGCTGCAGATGCGCATCCAGGAGATGCTGGAGAAACCCAATCCTCCTTTCACCGCGTGCTACACCAGCTATCAGAATTTCCTGGTGGCCAACACCATGGATGCCCTGAACACCACCGTGGTTCTCAAGGACAACCAGTATGCCCAGGGCATGGCTGCCGCCTATCGCGAATTGCTCCGCGCCAGCCGCTTCGGCTTCACGGCTTCGGAATATGAACGCTTCCAGCAGGAAACCCTCTCGCAGCTGGAAGACAGCTATGCCAAGCGCGACAAGGTGGAAAACGAGAAGTATGTCGATGAATACGTGCGCCACTTCATCGACGGCGTGCCCGCCCCCGGCATCGAATGGGAATACAAAACGCTCAAGGAACTCATCCCCTCCATTCCTCTTGACGTGGTCAACCAGACAGCCGCCTCACTGGCCTTCAACCAGGGCATGGCCATTGCCCTTTTCCTGCCCGACAAGGAGGGTCTGGACACTCCCACCCAGCAGCAACTGCTCGATGCACTCCACGCCGTGGAGCAGGAGGACATCGAAGGCTTCAAGGAAGAGGTGGACGACCGTCCGCTCATCGACCACCTGGCCGAAGCCGGTCAGATAAAGAAGGAAGACAAAGGCGTGTACGAAAGCCAGGTGGTGACCCTCTCCAACGGCATCCGCGTGAACCTGCTCCCCACCAGCCATGAGCCCAATTCCATCCAGCTGAACGCCTACAGCTGGGGCGGCACGTCGCTCTATCCCGACAGCCTCTACATCACATCCAGCAACACCTCGCTCGTCCCCTTGGGCGGTCTGGGCAAGTTCTCGTCCATCCAGCTCAACAAGAAGCTTGCAGGCAAGCAGGCATCCGTGGAGCCCTTCATCGGCGACCGCACCGAGGGCATCAAGGCCTCCTGCGTGAAGAAGGACTTCGAAACGATGCTCCAGCTCGTCTATCTCACCTTCACCGAACCCCGGCGCGACGATGAGGTGTATGCCGCCTATACCGAGCGCATCAAGGGATTCCTTGCCAACCAGGACCTCGCCCCCAAGTCGGCCCTCTCCGATTCCGTGGCATCCGTGCTCTACCACAATGATGTCAGAGCCGTGCGCATGCGTGCCGAGGACATAGACCGCATCAGCTACGACCTGATGCTGCAAATCTACAAGGAGCGCTTTGCCGATGCCAACGACTTTGAGTTCTATCTTGTGGGCGATTTCCAGCCCGACAGCGTAAAGCCGCTTCTCGCCAAGTACCTCGGCACACTGCCCGTCCTCCCAGGCAAGGAGGCCTACCGCACCATAGGCAAGCGCATGGCCAGCGGCTGCAACACCTGCATCTTCGACAAGGAGCAGGACGTGGCCAATGCCCTCGTCCGGTTCTATTATCATGCCAAGGTGAAGGAAACGCCCAAGAACACCATCCTCATGTCCATGATTGAGCAGGTGCTCGACATGGTGTTCACCGAAAGCGTGCGCGAGGATGAAGGCGGAGCCTACAGCGTGGGTGTGGGTGCCGGTGTCACCGATTACCCTGTGCCGCAGGCCAGCGTAACGATTGTGCTGCCCACCTCGCCCGAAAAGCTCGACCGCATGCAGGAGGTCATCTTCGACGGTCTGGACAAGCTGTGCAGCGAAGGATGCTCCGAGGAAAAGCTCCAGAAGGTCAAGGAGTACATGCTCCGCAGCCATGCCGAGGACATCAAGAAGAACAGCTACTGGATGAATGCGCTCGTCAGCAACACCCGCTTCAAGCAGGACCTCGTGACCCGCTATGAGGAAATGGTGAAGGCTGTCACCGTCTCCGACATCCAGAAGCTCTCCAAGAAAATATTCCAGAGCGGCAACCGCACGATTGTGGGCATGAAAACCCCGCAATCCCAGCAATAACCCCACACCGGCCGGGCATCCGCCATTCATCAGCGGCCCGGCCGGTTTCTTTTAGGGATGACACATACATGCCCCCTCCTTCCTACCCCAAGCCCAAAAAGGGCGGATTATCCACACTCATCCCAATCCTGTTGATGGCAATGAAATTACCTCCTCCCTCTCAACTTTTCCCCTCACCTTGGTCTGAAAGAAATAGGAATGAAGGGAAAAAGCTGAATGTTGCGGGGAAAACTGTGGGAAAAGTTAACTGTTC